>NZ_JAVLAZ010000050.1:0-18055 GCF_031581315.1 Thiohalophilus sp. | reverse complement strand
GTTATTCCGCCAATGCCATTGATGAGGTAGCGCCAATGGAGTGAGTTGGTTGCAGGATCGTGTTGTGCGGTGGCTGACTGTCGTTACGTTCAGGATAGTCGATGTTGTAATGCAGACCACGGCTTTCGTGACGGGACATGGCTGAGCGGATGATGAGACTGGAGACCAGCGCCAGGTTACGTAGTTCGAGCAGATCGTTGGTGACGCGGAAATTGCCATAATATTCATCGATTTCCGACAGCAGCAGTTGCACGCGGTGCTCGGCCCGCTGCAGGCGTTTGTTGCTGCGGACGATACCGACGTAGTCCCACATAAAGCGTCGCAGTTCGTCCCAGTTATGGGTGACGACCACTTCCTCGTCCGAATCGGTGACCCGGCTTTCGTCCCAGTCCGGAATGTCGACCTTTTGTGGTTCGCCTTCGGCTTTTTGCTGGCGGATATGCTGACTGGCGGCCTGGGCGAAGACCAGGCATTCGAGCAGGGAGTTGCTGGCCATGCGGTTGGCGCCATGTAAACCGGTGAAAGCGGTCTCGCCAATGGCATACAGGCCATCCAGATCGGTTTTGCCGTTGAGATCGGTCATGATGCCACCGCAGGTGTAATGCGCGGCGGGCACCACGGGAATGGGTTCGCGGGCCATATCATAGCCAAAATCGAGGCAACGCTGATACACGGTCGGGAAATGCTGGCGAATGAAGTCGGCCGGTTTGTGGCTGATATCCAGATAGAGGCAGTCGGCGCCGAGGCGTTTCATTTCGTGGTCGATGGCGCGGGCCACGATATCCCGCGGCGCCAGCTCGGCGCGGCTGTCGAATCTTTCCATGAAAGTGCTGCCATCAGGCAGTTTCAGTTTACCGCCTTCGCCCCGAATCGCTTCGGTGATCAGAAACGATTTGGCATGCGGGTGATAGAGGCAGGTGGGGTGAAACTGATTGAATTCCATATTGGCGACCCGGCAGCCGGCGCGCCACGCCATGGCAATGCCGTCGCCGGTGGAAGTGTCGGGATTGCTGGTGTACAGATAGACCTTGCTGGCACCACCCGTGGCCAGCACGGTCTGGTTGGCCCGAAACCCCTGTACTTTGTCGGCGGCGCGATCCAGTACGTAGGCTCCCAGGCAGCGATTATGTTCCAGACCCAGTTTCGCGCCGGTGATGAGGTCCACCGCAATATGGTTCTCATAGAGGGCGATATTGGGATGGCGACGGACCTCCTTTTCCAGCGTGGTCTCGATCGCCTTGCCGGTGGCATCGGTGGCATGGATGACACGTCGGTGGGAGTGGCCCCCTTCGCGGGTCAGATGGTATTCGTCCGGTTGCTTGTCGTCGCGGGTGAAGGCGAGGCCCTTGTCAATCAGCCACTGGATGTTTTCCGCCCCGTGCTGGACGGTGAAGCGGACCACCTGCTCATCACACAGGCCGCCGCCGGCTTCCAGCGTATCCTCGATGTGGGACTCCAGCGTGTCGTCCGGTCCGAGTACCGCCGCGACGCCGCCCTGGGCATAGAACGTAGACCCTTCTTTGAGTATGCCTTTTGCGATAAGGGAAACCGAATAATCGTCAGCCAGTCGCAGCGCCAGACTGAGGCCGGCGGCGCCGCCACCGATAACAAGCACGTCGGATGTGATCTGCATGGATGATGTCGAGCCTGATTGTCCGGTTGCGATTAAAAGTGCCGGGAGATTTCTCATCTCGGCCAGATAAGATTAGAATTGTACGGATTGTGGCGCGAAATGTCACAATTCAGGGATCCGGCAATATAACCAGAAAAACGGCGGCCAGGCGAACTCTCTCATAAGATTGCGGTCATATGAGGGAATTCGGGTGGCCTGGCCCAACTCAAAGGGGAAGTAGCCCGAATGGGCGGTAAGACAACGGACCAGCTGCTTGTTGAACGCGTACAGGCCGGGGATAAAAAAGCTTTCGACGCACTGGTGATGAAATACCAGCAGCGGGTAATGAAAGTGTTGTCCCGCTATGTGCGCAATCAGGCTGAGCTCGAAGATCTCGCACAGGAAACCTTTATCAAGGCCTATCGGGCGCTGCCACGGTTTCGGGGAGACAGCGCGTTTTATACCTGGATATACCGGATTGCGATCAATACCGCCAAGAATTTTCTTGTCGCCCAGGATCGGCGACCGCCGGCGGATGATATCGAGGCCAGTGATGCGGAACATTACGAGGGTGAATCCGGTCTAAAGGAGTATGCAACACCGGAGAAGATGGCGCTCAGAGATGAGATCCAGCAGGTTATCAGCCGCGCCATTGAGGAACTGCCGGATGATTTGAAGACAGCGATTACCCTGCGCGAACTGGAGGGGATGAGCTACGAAGAAATAGCCGAGGCAATGGATTGTCCGATTGGGACCGTGCGGTCGCGCATTTTTCGCGCCCGTGAGGCAGTGGACAAAAAATTGAAACCGTTACTCGGTTAATTGTAATGTGGTGGTGGTATGAGCAATAACAGCGATGAAAAACTTTCGGCATTCATGGATGATGAATATCATCCCGAGGTGCTCGAGTCTCTCAAACAGGATACCGGGGCCCGCGCCCGCTGGACGCGGTATCACCTGATTCGGGATGTCCTGTCGGGACACAGCCAGACCGTTCCTTCCTCTGATTTTGCCGACCGCGTCAGCGCGGCTATCCGGGAAGAGCCTACTGTGCTGCGTCCCGCTGCCCGGCGTTTCGGCCAGGGCCTTCGGCAGGTGGCCGGCCTGGCCATTGCGGCCACGGTCGCGACGGTTGCGGTCCTGACAGTCCAGCAATCCCCCCCGGGTAATTCCGCAGCGCAACCCTCTATCGCCAGTACACAGAGCCAGAGCGGCAGTGACGAGTATCTGACGGTGAGCGGCAACCCAACTCCGTCACAGGAGCCGATTGACAGCGAAGTGCAATCCAAACTCAGCAGCTACCTGGTCAACCATAACGAGTATTCCATTTCATCGCGCATGCAGGGCATGCTGCCGTATATGCGGATTGTCAGCGTGACCCCGTCGCAACGGGTTGCCGGTGCCGATGAGAAATAAACTGGCGATGGTAGTGTTCGGCGCCGGCCTCTCCCTGCAGGCCTGGGCATCGGACATCGCCGGTGTGCAGCCCTGGCTGGAGAAAATGCACCAGGCCGCACACATGCTCAATTACGAAGGGACCTTCGTCTATGGCCAGCAGGATCAGCTCAGTTCGATCCGTATTATTCACAGTGTCAGCGAGGCCGGTGAGCGTGAACGTCTGATTTCCATGGATGGCACGGGGCGCGAGGTACTGCGCGACGGTGATCGGGTGACCTGTATCTACCCGGACAGTCAGTCAGTTATGGTGGAAAAAAGCCGCCCCCGGGCCAAATATCCGCCGACGTTTCCCGTCGAGATTGGCGAGCTGAACAACCATTACCGTTTGTCTCTGGCTGGCAAAGACAAGGTGGCGGGTGAACCGACACAAAAGATTCTGATCGAACCCCGGGATAATCTGCGTTATGGCCATCTCCTGTGGGTGCATGAAAAAACCGGCTTGTTACTCAAAACCAATTTGCTCAACGAGAGAAACAAGCCGGTTGAACAATTTATGTTCACCCAGATCATCTTCCTTGATGATGTTCCCGAAGACGCTCTTGAACCGGATATCAATAAGGAAGATTTCACCTGGTACGAGGCGAGTGATAACCCGCAGTCCGCTGAAGCCGAACAGAGGTCAGAGTGGTACATTGCGACTTTACCGCCGGGTTTTAAACAGGATATGTCGCGCATGCACCGCATCCCGAACAGTGTGATGCCGGTGGAACATCGGGTCTATTCCGACGGTCTGGCCTCGGTGTCGGTCTTCATCGAAAAGGACGATAACAAAAGTAGCGATAATCTGTTCGGGGGATCGCACATGGGAGCGGTCAATGCCCATGGTCGTAATCTGAACGGTTATCATGTGACGGTGGTCGGCGAGGTTCCCCAGGCCACGGTAAAAATGATTGGTGAGTCGGTTCATTACCGGGAGTTGCCATGATCGAGGAAACCGCCGTTGTGACCCGTTGCGAAGGGGAACATGCCTGGGTCGAGGCGCAACGTAAAACGGCTTGTGGACAGTGTCAGGTCAACAAGGGTTGTGGCACTGCCGTACTGGCCAGCGTGGTGGGGCAAAAAGCCAGCCACATGCGTGTATTGAATTCGGTCCAGGCCCGCGAAGGTGAGACCGTGGTGATCGGTCTGCACGAATCAGCTATGGTGAGCGGGTCACTGGCTGTTTATCTGGTCCCTCTGCTGAGCCTGTTTCTGTTTGCCATTACCGGCAAGGTAGTGGCCGAACAACTGATGATCAGTGCCGTTGAAGGGGTCTCGATCCTGTTTGCGGTCATTGGTATGCTGCTGGCGATTGTCTGGCTACGCGGTTTTAACCGGCGTATCGCCAACGACAGCCGTTATCAACCGGTCATTCTGCAACGTATGCCGTCGTCAGGATTAACTTCGGCAAGTTCCATCCATGTATTAACTCCGGATCCATAGATTGAAGGCTCCGTCATTGGAGGTTCCATGATTGAAGGAACCGTGATTGAAGCAAGAGGTTTTGATGAAAGTACGTATTGTTAACTGGTTAAGCCTGTTTCTGGTTCTGACATTTTTTGCCGCGCCCTCACAGGCCCTGCTGGGTGGCAACAGCAAATTGCCGGATTTCACCGAGCTGGTGGAAAAAAACAGCCCGGCTGTCGTGAATATCAGCACAACCCAGAAGATCAGCCGCGAGCAAGGCATGCCACCGGGCTTGAATATTCCCGAGTTTCCCGAGGGGTCGCCTTTTGGTGATCTGTTCAAGCATTTCTTTGGTGAACGAGGACCTGGCGCTGGCCCGCAGGAAGAGTTCGAAAACCAGTCCCTGGGCTCGGGTTTTATCATCAGTAAGGACGGTTACATCGTAACCAACTACCATGTGGTCAAGGATGCCGAGGAAATTACCGTACGGCTGAGCGATCGGCGTGAATTAAAAGCCGAAGTGATCGGTAGTGACAAGCGCAGTGACATGGCTCTGCTCAAGGTGGAGGCAAACGATTTGCCGGTAGTGACTATCGGTAATTCGGAAACCCTCAAGGTGGGCGAGTGGGCGATGGCGATCGGATCGCCGTTCGGTTTTGATCATTCGGTCTCGGTCGGGGTAATCAGCGCTATCAATCGTAATCTGCCCAGCGATAACTATGTGCCGTTTATTCAGACCGACGTGGCTATCAATCCCGGTAATTCGGGCGGGCCGCTGTTTAACCTGGACGGCGAGGTGATTGGCATCAACTCGCAGATTTTCACCCGTTCCGGTGGTTTCATGGGGCTCTCGTTCGCGATTCCGATTGATGTGGCCATGGATGTGGTTGAGCAACTCAAGACCGATGGGCGCGTCAGCCGTGGCTGGCTGGGGGTTCTGATCCAGGACGTGAACAAGGAATTGGCCGAATCCTTCGGGATGAAAAAACCGATGGGTGCCGTGGTGTTGCGGGTCCTGCCCGACAGTCCGGCCGCGAAAGCCGGCTTCAAAGAAGGCGATGTGGTGGTCGAATTTGCCGGCAAAACGATTCATAGTCAGTCGGATCTGCCTCTGGCCGTGGCATCCTTTCCAGTGGATGAGGAAGCCCGCGTCAAGATTATTCGTGAAGGCAAGAGCCGTCAGCTGACGGTCAAAATCGGTGAGCTACCCCCCGAAGAGGAGCTTGCCGAGGTCTCACCCCCGGATTCATCCGGGTCGGACAAGGCCACCGAGACGCTGGGTATGGTCCTGGAGGAGCTGAGCAGCGAACAGCGCAAGCAGCTGGAGATTCGCGACAAGCGCGGCGTGCTGGTCAAGGAAGTCCATGAGGGACCGGCGGCCGAGGCGGAAATTCGGCCGGGGGATGTGATCCTGATGATCAATCACAAGAACGTCACCAGTGCCAGGCAGTTTGCCAAACTGGTGGCCGATCTGCCCCGCGGCAAGCTGCTCCCGATGCTGGTCCAGCGTGGCAAGGCGCCGCTGTTTATGACCATTCGTCTGGAGGAATGAGTACGCCGCTGCAATTAACCCTCTATAGGCGGACAGGGTGCCACCTGTGTGAGGCGATGCTGGGCCAGTTGCAGGCTCTGCAGGCTGACTACGGTTTTGGCCTGCAAACGGTGGATATTGACGACGATCCGGCTCTGGAAGCCGCCTATGGCGAGTGGATCCCCGTGTTGATGCACGGGGAGACGGAAATTTGCCATTATTTTCTGGAGGTTAGTAAGCTCCGACAGTATTTCAGCCAGCCCTGAAATTGGTTACAATTCCGCGTTGCTGTGAATAGAGCTTCTGACAAATTCCTTCCCTGGAATTTGTCAGATCGCGGCGCTGCGGCGCCTGTCCGCAGCTTGCTCCATTTTTCAAACATAAGTGTTTGAAAAATGCCCGGCCTTCCCTGGCCGGACGGAAGCGCTGAATTCAGCGCCTCCTTAACTGTTTTTGCGGAAACGCTCCGATCCAAAAAGGCGCAATTGTGCGCCTTTTTAGTATGACTCAAGGTGGAATGTGACCGACCTTTCCCAGATACGCAATTTCTCTATTATCGCCCATATCGATCACGGTAAATCTACCGTCGCGGATCGGATTATCCAGATGTGCGAAGGCCTGACCGAGCGCGAGATGAGCGAGCAGGTTCTCGACTCGATGGACCTGGAGCGCGAACGCGGCATCACCATCAAGGCCCAGAGCGTCACCCTGAATTATCACGCCCATGACGGCAAGACCTACCTGCTGAACTTTATCGACACACCGGGCCATGTGGATTTCTCCTACGAAGTGTCGCGCTCACTGGCCGCCTGCGAAGGGGCGCTGCTGGTGGTGGATGCCTCCCAGGGCGTTGAGGCACAGAGTGTGGCCAACTGCTATACCGCGATCGAACAGGGACTGGAAGTGCTCCCGATCCTGAACAAGATTGATCTGCCGGCAGCCGAGCCGGATCGGGTGATCCAGGAGATCGAGGAGATCATCGGCATCGAGGCCAAAACCGCCGCCCGGGTCTCGGCCAAAACCGGTGAGGGGATGAGTGAGTTGCTGGAAGAGATCGTGCATCTGATCCCGCCGCCCGAGGGCGATGTAGACGCGCCCCTGCAGGCACTGATCATCGACTCCTGGTTCGACAACTACCTGGGGGTAGTCTCGCTGATCCGGGTCAAGCAGGGCACCCTGCGACGCAAGCAGAAGATCCGCATCATGGCGGCGGATCGCAACCACCAGGTGGATCGGGTCGGGATTTTTACCCCCAAAAAGCGCGACACCGAGCAGCTGCATGCCGGCGAAGTCGGTTTCATGATCGCCGGGATCAAAGAAGTCGACGGCGCGCCGGTCGGCGATACCATCACCGACGCCGCCAACCCGGCCGGGGCGCCGCTACCTGGTTTCAAACCGATTCAGCCACAGGTCTTTGCCGGGTTGTTTCCGGTGGAAGGGGATGATTACGAGGGGCTGCGTGAAGCACTGTCCAAACTGAAACTCAACGATGCCGCCCTTTATTACGAACCGGAGACCTCGCAGGCGCTGGGTTTCGGCTTTCGCTGCGGCTTTCTCGGCATGCTGCATATGGAGATCGTCCAGGAACGGCTGGAGCGCGAATACAATCTGGATCTGATTACCACCGCGCCCTCGGTCGTCTATGAAGTGCTGACCCACTCAGGCGAACTGCTGAATATCGAAAACCCCGCCGAGTTGCCCGAGCCGAGCGATATCGAGGAAATTCGCGAGCCGATCGTGCGCGCCTCGATCCTGGTGCCGCAGCAGCATGTCGGCAATGTAATCACCCTGTGTGTCGAAAAGCGCGGAGTACAGAAAAAAATGCAATATCTGGGCAGCCAGATACTGCTGGAATACGAATTACCAATGAATGAAATCGTGCTCGATTTCTTCGACCGCCTCAAGTCGGTTAGCCGGGGTTATGCCTCCCTGGATTACGAATTACTGCGTTTTGAGCCTTCCCATCTGGTCAAACTGGATATTCTGATTAACGGTGAAAAGGTCGATGCACTGTCGATCATCGTCCATCGCGACCAGGCTGAATACCGCGGCCGCGATCTGGCCGAACGGATGAAGGAGATTATCCCGCGCCAGATGTTCGAGGTCGCCATACAGGCAGCGATCGGTTCCAAGGTGATTGCTCGTTCCACCGTCAAGGCATTGCGCAAGAATGTAACAGCCAAATGTTATGGCGGAGACGTAACGCGTAAACGTAAATTGTTAGAAAAACAAAAAGCCGGCAAGCGGCGCATGAAGCAGGTTGGCAAAGTGGACATTCCGCAGGAAGCCTTTCTGGCGGTACTCAATGTAGGGAAAGATAAATGAGTTTTGATTTTGAACTGTTACTGGTGCTGGCTACCATAATCAGCGGTGTAATCTGGCTGATAGATGCCCGGTATTTTGCCAAACGTCGTCCACCGGTACCATCCGAAGGGGAAGAGGGGGAATCGAAAACCAATGAGCCTTATCTGGTCGAATTCGCCCGTTTCCTGTTTCCTGTGGTGCTCATCGTACTGGTGCTGCGCAGTTTTGTGGCTGAGCCGTTCAAGATTCCCTCCGGTTCCATGTTGCCGACCCTTGAGGTGGGCGATTTTATTCTCGTGAACAAGTTTGCCTACGGTCTGCGTTTACCAGTCGGGCATCAACGCTTTGTCAATCTGGGCGATCCCGAACGCGGTGACGTGATTGTATTCCGCTATCCCGAAAATCCGGATATCGATTATATCAAGCGCGTTATCGGCGTGCCGGGCGATGAAGTCGCCTATTACAATAAAGCGCTCCATATTAACGGGGAGCCGCTTCCTCTGGAAAAGCTGGACGGATACTACAAGAGTTACCCCCAGGCACTGCGTTATAAAGAGACGCTGGGTGATGTCGAACATGATATTCTGGTTAACACCGTTGCCTCGGCACGGGATTTTGTTGTCAATGTGCCCGAAGACAACTATTTTGTAATGGGGGATAATCGGGATAACAGTCGTGACAGCCGGGTCTGGGGGTTCGTTCCCGAGGAAAACCTGGTGGGCGAGGCCTTTCTGATCTGGATGAACTGGAACTGCACCTTCGGTGCCATGACCCGCTTTGCGTGTCAGATGCCGGAGTGGAGTCGTATTGGCAGTGTGATCGAATAAATAAACAGATAACAGCAGGCGGCGAGGAGGGAAATAATGAATAACATGCAATATCAAAAAGGAATGACCGGCCTGGGCTGGATACTCGTTCTGGCGCTGATTGCCTTTTTTACCCTGATAGGGTTGAAGGTCATTCCGGTCTATATGAATTCCATGACTGTCGGCTCTATTCTGTCGGATATGGAAGACGAGCCGGGTCTGGGCAGTAAATCGCCGGCGGAGATTATGGAAACACTGGGCAAGCGCCTGAGCATCAATATGATCAAGGATATCAGTCGCGATGAAATTTATCTGGAATCCGACAAGGACCTGTATTATATCGATATCGAGTATGAAGTGCGTCGCGATTTTATCGGCAACATCGATCTGGTTTTGAGTTTTAGCAAGACTGCGGAGATTCCCAAACAGTAATGCAGCATCTGGATAAACTCTGTCGCAAACTGGGTTATGTTTTTCAGCAACCCGAATTACTTGAGCGGGCGTTAACCCATCGCAGCTTTGGCGCCCGCAACAACGAGCGCATGGAGTTTCTCGGTGATGCGATTCTCGGCTATCTTGTCAGCACCGAACTGTATAACCAATTCCCGAAAGCCAGCGAAGGTCAGCTGAGCCGGCTGCGCGCCAGCCTGGTCAAGGGAGAGACCCTGGCGGGTATTGCTAGCGAACTGGAACTCGGTGAATACCTTCGGTTGGGTTCCGGTGAATTGAAAAGCGGCGGGCATCGACGCCGCTCGATTCTGGCCGATGCCTTTGAAGCGATCATCGGCGCGGTCTATCTGGATAGCGGTATCGACAGCACCAGTTCTCTGGTGCAGACCTTTTTTCATGACAAAATCATCGAGCTTGATCCCCAAACCCTGCAAAAAGATCCCAAGACCCGGCTTCAGGAGCTCCTGCAGGCGCGCGGTACCGAGTTGCCGGAGTACGAGGTGATTGCCACAGAGGGCCAGGCGCATGCACAGCGTTTTCGCGTCGCCTGCCGTATTGCGGGAATCGGCGAGCCGATGCTCGGCGAAGGCACCAGTCGGCGCAAGGCCGAGCAGGCCGCTGCGGATAAAATGTTACAGACACTGACAGGGCAGGATAATGGCTGAAACATTTCGTTGCGGTTATGTCGCCCTGGTGGGGCGCCCCAATGTGGGCAAGTCCACCCTGATGAACCATTTGATCGGGCAAAAACTCAGTATCACCTCGCGCAAGCCCCAGACCACTCGCCACCGGATTCTGGGGATCAAGACCACGGATCAGGCCCAGATCATCTATGTTGATACACCGGGCATCCATCAACAGGCCAAAAAAGCGATGAACCGCTTCATGAACCGTACCGCCAGTGCGGTTCTGGAGGATGTGCAGGTTGTCGTCTTTGTCGTCGAAGCCCTGAAGTGGACTGACGAGGATGACATGGTATTGGCCGCGGTGAAAAATACCCGCGCGCCGGTTATTCTCGCCGTCAACAAGGTTGACCGGATCAAGCAAAAGGATCAGTTATTGCCGTATTTGCAGGAACTGGGGAAAAAGCACGATTTCGCTGAGGTGCTCCCGCTTTCGGCCAAATCCGGCAGTAATCTGCCCCAGCTGGAAGAGGCGATCACCGGGCATCTGGAACCGTCCGAGCCCTGGTATCCGGACGATCAGCTGACCGATCGCAGCGCCCGTTTTCTGGCCGCCGAGATCGTGCGTGAAAAACTCATGCGCAATCTGGGCCAGGAGCTGCCCTATGCCACAACGGTGGAAATCGAAAAATTCGAGGAGCTGGAGCGACTGAACCGGATTCATGCTCTCATCTGGGTCGAACGGGACAACCAGAAGTCGATTGTCATCGGCGAGAAGGGCGAACGCTTGAAAAAAGTCGGCCAGCAGGCCCGGCTGGATATGCAGAAGCTGTTTGATAAAAAGGTTCATCTCGAATTGTGGGTCAAGGTCAAGGCTGGCTGGTCCGATGACGAGCGTGCCCTGTCCAGTCTGGGCTACCGTGACGACGATTAAATCCTGAGTCGACAAAGCCTATGGCGACGGAACATCGTCAACAGTTGCAATACGGTTTTATTCTGCACAGCCGGCCGTATCGCGATACGAGCAGTCTGCTTGATATTTTTACCCGCGATGGCGGCCGGGTCTCGCTGGTGGCCCGCGGGGTGCGCGGCAGTCGCTCGCGTAACAATGCCCGACTGGAAGCGTTCGTGCCGTTGTTATTTTCCTGGGTAGGGCGCGGTGAGCTGCGGACCATGACCGCCGTGGAATCCGGTGGGGCGGCCTGTTCACTGCCCGGTAGCCGGATTATCAGCGGCTTTTACATGAACGAGCTGATCCTGCGCCTGCTGCACCGCGACGATCCGCACCCGGAACTGTTTGCCTGTTATGAAAGCGCCTTGCGGGGGCTTTTGGATGAGACTGTTCCCCAGGAGGCAGTATTGCGCCGCTATGAGCGGGAATTGCTCGACGAGCTGGGTTATGGCCTGCAACTGGCGGAAGATGTGCATAGCGGCGAACCGCTGCAAGCCGATACACAATATTGTTATCATCCCGAACAGGGGCCGATAGCACAGGTCGGGAGTCAGCAGCGAGAGTATCCAGTTATCTCCGGTCAAACGCTGCTGGCGATTCGCGCTAACGACTATCGGGAGCCGGGGGTATTGCGCGAGGCCAAGATCCTGATGCGGTTTTTGCTCAGTCAGCATCTGGACAACCGGCCGCTCAAATCCCGCGAGCTCTACTGGCAAAGTCGTGACTTATAAGTTGCTAGTGTCTAGCGACTAGTAACTAGAAACTAATTTTTACCGAGGTAAGCACTCCGTGTCCGACGCAAGCAATGAAATTTTACTGGGTGTCAACATCGACCATATTGCCACCCTGCGCCAGAGCCGGGGAACCTTGTATCCCGAGCCGATCCAGGCCGCACTTTTGGCCGAACAGGCCGGGGCCGATTCCATCACGCTGCATTTGCGCGAGGACCGGCGTCATATCCAGGATCGCGATGTACTGATGTTGCGCGATCTCGTGCAAACCCGGATGAATCTGGAAATGGCGGTGACCGATGAGATGCTGGCCATCGCCCGACAGATCAAACCGGCTGATTGCTGTCTGGTGCCCGAACGGCGCGAAGAGTTGACTACCGAAGGGGGGTTGGATGTTAAAGGCCAGCGTCAGCGCATTGGCGATGCCTGCCAGCAACTGGCGGATGCCGGGGTTCGCGTCTCACTGTTCGTTGATGCGGACCCGGAACAAATCAGCGCCGCCGCCGATTGTGGCGCGCCGGTCATTGAAATCCACACCGGCCACTACGCCGATGCGACCACAGCCGCCAACCGGGAGAGTGAGTTCGATAAAATTGCCCGGGCGATGGAGCAGGGGCTCGGTCTGGGGCTGCAGGTCAATGCAGGCCATGGCCTGCATTACCACAATGTCGGTCGTATTGCCGCCCTGGCGGGGATCCGGGAGTTGAATATCGGTCATGCGATTGTTGCCCGCAGCGTCTTCAGCGGTCTGGAAGAGGCCGTGCGGGAAATGAAGCGGCTGATGGTAGCGGCGCGAATCGCCCGCCCGGGTTAGGTCAGGGCGCTGACTGTCGTCACCGCGCAGTTACAGAACGCGCTGTTACGTCTTATCGCGGTGCTTTTTATTCGCAATCCTTCTGTGACGGCATGCACTTTTCTGCATGAGCGGTTAATTTTCGGCCCGCAGCTGTTCGGCCAGTGCCGGCCCCTGTTCCTGCAGGCGGGCGATTTCCCGGCTCAGGCGGGCAAAACAGCTTTGCAGCTGATCTGCCTGCTGCTGCTTGATGCATTCTTCCATCACCCGGGCCGCCTCGCGCAATGCCGGCACGCCGCAATAGGCGGTCGAGCCATAGAGCTTGTGGGCCGGATCCCACATGGCATCCTGTTCGCCGTACTCGAGCGCCTGCGCCAGCTGGCTTTGCAAAACAGGCAGTTCCTCAAGCAGCATACTGAACAGATCGCAGGCCAGTTCGCGATTGCCACCAGCCTGTTCCAGTGCCTGTTTTTTGTCCAGCAGGGCCGGTGCAGCGTGCGGTGTGTCGGTTTGTGTCATGTGTGAGCCTCTTTAACCGGCCAGTACAAACGGGCTGATGCCCGTGGTTTATGCCCGTTGCGTGAAAATCTTACCGGCTGATGAAAATGCAGCCCATAACGCGGTAAACTGTGGCGATGAACTTTCCAACGATTGAAGCCTTTGTCGGCAATACACCCCTGGTTCGCCTGCAGCGTTTGCCGGGCGAGACCAGCAACACCCTGCTGGTCAAACTCGAGGGCAATAACCCGGCCGGTTCGGTCAAGGATCGGCCGGCCCTGAGCATGATCCAGCATGCCGAAAAACGGGGTGAAATCCAATCCGGGGATACCCTGATCGAGGCGACCAGCGGCAATACCGGCATCGCGCTGGCCATGGCGGCGGCCATCAAAGGCTATCGGATGATACTGATCATGCCCGAGACGATGAGCGTCGAGCGCCGCGCCGCCATGAAAGCCTACGGTGCCGAACTCATCCTGGTCAGCGAACAGGCGGGCATGGAAGGCGCCCGGGATCGGGCCGAGCAGATGGCCGCCGACGGGCAGGGCAGACTGCTGGATCAGTTTTCCAACCCGGATAACCCGCTGGCGCATTACGAAGGCACCGGGCCCGAGATCTGGCGGGATACCGACGGCAGGGTGACTCACTTTGTCAGCGCCATGGGAACCACGGGTACGATCATGGGGGTTTCCCGCTATCTCAAGGAGCAAAGTCCGGCGGTGCAGATCGTCGGCGTGCAGCCGGCCGAAGGGGCGAAAATACCCGGTATCCGTCGCTGGCCCGAGGCATACCTGCCCGCCATTTTCGATGCCGCCCGGGTCGATCAGACACTGGATGTAACCCAGCAGGAGGCCGAGGAAACCACGCGGGCCCTGGCCGCTCGTGAAGGCTTGTTTTGCGGCATTTCCTCCGGCGGCGCGGTAGCGGCGGCATTGCAACTCTCCCGGCAGGTGGAAAATGCCGTGATCGTCTCGATCATTTGTGATCGTGGTGATCGCTATCTTTCCACCAATGTTTTCCCCGCCTGAACCGATCGGATCATTGCATGGGACGCCAACGCCGTTTACTGACGACCGAGCCGGTTATTGCCGACATCGAGAGCATGACCCCCGAGGGTCAGGGGATTGCCCGGATCGCCGGCAAGACCGTCTTCATCGACGGGGCGCTGGCCGGCGAGACAGTGGAGTTTGTCTATACCCGCAGCCGGCGTAATTATGATGAAGGCCGGGTGCAAAAGGTATTGTCTGCCTCGGTGTCGCGCGTCGAGCCGGCCTGCGCCCATTTCGGCCTCTGCGGTGGCTGTCGCCTGCAACATGTCAGCAGCGAGGAACAGATTCGCCTCAAGCAACAGACCCTGCTGGATGATCTGACCCACATTGGCCGGGTGACGCCGGAATCGGTTCTGGCGCCCCTGACCGGGCCGATCTGGGGCTATCGCAACAAGGCGCGGCTTGGTGTGCGGTATGTGGACAAGAAAGAAAAAGTCCTGGTCGGTTTTCGCGAACGTGGCAGTCACTTTCTGGCCGAACTGGAACAGTGCCTCATTCTGACCCCGGAGCTGGGCGGTCGACTGCCCGAACTGGGCGAGCTGGTGCGTCGGCTCAGCTGTTATCGCCGCTTACCCCAGATTGAGGTGGCCGCCGGTGACGAGCAGACCGCGCTGGTGTTTCGTCATCTCGATCCGCTGACCGAGGCCGATGTGCAATGGCTGATCGATTACGGCCGGCGCAATAATTTCGTTATCTATCAGCAGCCCAAAGGGCCGGACAGTGTGACACTGCTCTATCCCGAGCAAACCACATTGCAGTATACGCTGCCCGAGTTTGATGTGACGCTGGAATTTCTGCCGTCCGATTTCACCCAGGTCAACAGCGATATAAACCGTCGCATGGTAAGCCATGCCCTGCAGTTGCTCGAGGTGACGCCCGAGGATCGGGTACTGGAATTGTTCTGCGGGCTGGGTAACTTTTCCCTGCCGCTGGCGCGCCGGGCCGCTGAAGTGGTTGCCGTGGAAGGCGAGTCCGATCTGATCCGCCGTGCCCGGGCCAACGCCGAACGCAACGGCATTGATAATGCGCAGTTCCATGTCGCCAATCTGTTCGAAGAGACCGCAGCCGAACCCTGGCTGAAAAAACAAACCTATAACAAAGTATTACTGGATCCGCCTCGCAGCGGTGCCGCGCAGATGATCCCGCAACTGGCCGCGACGGGCGCACAACGCATTGTGTATGTTTCCTGCAATCCGGCGACCCTGGCCCGTGATGCGGGCGAACTGGTCAATCAGCACGGCTATCGACTTGTCAGCGCCGGGATCATGGACATGTTTCCGCATACCGCCCACGTGGAATCCATTGCCCTGTTTGTCAAAGGTGAATGATGGCGATCGAGATCGAACGCAAGTTTCTGGTGACCAGCGATCGCTGGCGTGAGCAGGCCGATGCAGGTCAACACCTGGCGCAGGGCTATCTGATCGGCGCACGCGAGGCGTCGGTCCGGGTGCGCATCGAGGGTGAACGGGCCAATCTGAATATCAAAAGCGCGACCCTGGGAATACACCGACAGGAGTATGAATACCCGATTCCACTGGCCGATGCCCGGGAAATGCTTGATACCCTGTGCGAGAAACCGGTCATCGAGAAAACCCGTTATCACGTCGAGCATGCCGGTCATACCTGGGAAGTCGATGTGTTCGAGGGGGAGAATGCCGGGCTGGTGGTGGCCGAGATCGAACTGGCCTCCGAATCGGAAACCTTTGAACAACCGGACTGGCTGGGCGAGGAGGTCTCCGCCGATCCGCGCTATTATAATGTCAGTCTGGTCAAACATCCCTATAAAGCGTGGTGGTGATGAGTTCGCAACCTGAAGTCCATATCCGGGTCCAGGACCAGAGCCTGCGCATTGTGCAGGACGGTGAGGAGATTGCCCGGTTTCATATCGCGAGCGCCAAAAACGGCGTGGGCGAGCGCAATGGCAGCGAACAGACCCCGCGGGGCTGGCACAAGATTCGCGCCAAAATCGGCGCCGGCCAACCGGTCAATACGGTGTTTGTCGCACGACGGCCTACCGGCGAGATCTACACGCCCCAACTGCGCGAACAGCACCCGCAACGCGACTGGATATTGACCCGCATCCTGTGGCTCAGCGGCCTGGAGCCGGGCGTGAACCGGCTCGGCGCGGTCGATACCATGCGCCGCTATGTCTATATCCACGGCTGCCCGGATGAGGATACTATGGGGATTCCCAGCTCACACGGCTGTATCAAAATGCGCAATGCCGATATTCTCACCCTGTTTGACATGCTGCCCGCGGGCACGCGTGTCTGTATCGAAGAGTAACCGGAACACGCCATGTCACTGGGACCTGTCATGCTCGATATCGCCGGCACTGCGTTGTCGGAGGATGATCGTGAACTGTTATTACATCGCCACGTCGGCGGCGTAATTCTGTTCAGTCGCAATTTTGAGTCGATCGAACAGTTGCATCAACTGGTCCGCGAGATTCATGCCCTGCGTGAGCCGCGTCTGCTGGTTTCGGTGGATCACGAAGGCGGGCGGGTACAACGCTTTCGCGATGGCTTCAGTCATATTCCCCCGGCACGGCTGTTCGGCGAGATCTACGAACAGGATCATCACCGGGCCAGAGTGTTAACCCGTCAGGCCGGCTGGTTGATGGCGATCGAGCTGCGGGCCATGGATATCGATTTCAGTTTTGCCCCAGTGCTGGATCTCGATTACGGGGTCAGCGACGTCATCGGCAACCGCGCCTTTCATCACAAGCCCGAGGTCGTGGCCGAGCTGGCCCATGCCTGGATGCAGGGCATGGCCGACGCCGGCATGGCGGCCACCGGTAAACACTTTCCTGGCCATGGCGCGGTGGAGGTAGACTCCCACAAGGCCGTGCCGATCGACTCGCGCGATTATCAGGATATCTATCACCATGATATTCTGCCGTTTCGCCGCATGATTGGTTATGGTCTGACCGCGATCATGCCGGCGCATATTATTTACGACAAAGTGGATCGCCTGCCCGCCGGGTTTTCTCCTGTCTGGTTGAAACAGATCCTGCGCGAGCGGTTGCAGTTTCAGGGCGTAATTTTCAGTGACGATCTGGATATGGAAGGGGCCAGTGTTGCCGGTGAGCGCTATAGTGAACGGGCACGATCGGCTCTGCAGGCCGGATGTGATATGGTCCTGGTCTGCAATAATCGCGATGCGGCCATCGAGGTGCTGGAATCGCTGGGGGATTATGAAGATCCGGTGGCACACCTGCGACTGGCGCGCATGCACGGTAAAGGCGAGATGGATCGACAGCAATTGCACGCCTCGGGTCAATGGCGTCAGATCACCGAACAGCTGGATAAATACAGCGCCAATCCAACGCTGGCATTCGATTTTTAGCGACAGGCGTATAAGGAAAAGACATGCTTGAGCAGATTACCGACTATATCGATCAACTGTTGCGTGGCAACTGGTGGATATTGCACAGCTTTGTCATCGTTTTCGTCACGCTGTTGCTGGACTTTATCCAGAAACGGGTTTTGAAGCGTCTGGAAAAACGGTTTAAGCAGACTGACAGAATCTGGGATAACTCCCTGGTTAGTTCTATTCGCCATCCCGTGACTCTGTTTGTCTGGATTCTCGGTATTTCATTTTTGATGGCGGTGTTTAAAATTGACGCCGCCAGTGAGGTACGTGAAGTTGGCGCCATCATCGCTATTGCCTGGGCGCTGCTGCGCTTTGTGGATCAGATGGAGAAGAACATTCTCGATCACAAGGATCTGGAAGGCAAGCCACTGGATAGAACCACGGCCGATGCCATCACACAGTTGCTGAAAATCTCGGTGTTTATCACCGCCACCCTCGTGCTGTTACAGACGCTCGGGGTCAATATCTCGGCGATTCTGGCCTTTGG
>NZ_JAVLAZ010000049.1:16573-18323 GCF_031581315.1 Thiohalophilus sp. | reverse complement strand
CTGACCGGCGCGATTAACCGCAATGCGTTTTATCTGATCGCTGAAAAAGAACATGCGCTGGCGGAACGCACCCGGGAAAGCTATGTCATCGTGATGATCGATCTCGATCACTTCAAACAGATCAATGACCAGTACGGGCACCTCAACGGCGATCGGGTACTCAAGGAAGCAGCGAACCTGATTCAAAAACGGTTGCGCAGCAGTGACGTTTTCTGTCGTTTTGGTGGTGAGGAATTTATTGCCTTTTTACCCAGCACCTGGCTTGAGGATGCCGCTGATCTGTTCGGTGCCATGCTCAAGGCACTGGCAAATACGCCCATTCCCATTGATGACAGTGGCGAAACCATCCAGGTGACCGCCTCCGCCGGTCTGGCGAAACATATTGCCGGACAAACTCTCGATCAGATCATCGAACTGGCTGACGCCCAGCTCTATGAAGCCAAAGGGCAGGGCCGCAATCGCCTCTGCTATGCCGGACCGTCGGCATGAGGCCTGCCCATCATACGGCTCAGCCCCATTACCAGTATGGCTACGATGGCCAGGGACCAGGCAATTGTCGCGCCCGAGGGCAGGTCAAACAACGCGGAAACCAGTAAACCGACCACATAGCCGGCCACACCAATCCCGTACGCGATCAGCCAGGGACTGTTGCTGTGCAGGCTTGCCAGCGCCGGGATAATCAGACTGGCAAAGACCAGGTAGACGCCGACCAGTTGTGTGGAGAGAGTAATGGTAATCGCAAACAGCGGATAAAAGCCGTAACTGCCCAGGCGTTTCCGCCAGCCAAACCACAACCCCAGTACTGCCAGATACACTACCGCGATCATCACCAGATCACGGTACTCCACCCACAGTATCTGCCCCACCAGCATTTCCCGCAGACGCTCGCCGCCGTGTGGATCCTTGGACAACAACA
Source organism: Thiohalophilus sp. (assembly GCF_031581315.1). Classification (GTDB taxonomy): domain Bacteria; phylum Pseudomonadota; class Gammaproteobacteria; order UBA6429; family Thiohalophilaceae; genus Thiohalophilus. The sequence goes on along the minus strand of NZ_JAVLAZ010000049.1, from coordinate 17,407 downwards.
AAATACTGCCGGTCGCCGCCAGCATGAACAATATGCCGATCAGTGCCTCCTGGATGCCCGTGGGCGCATGTCGAACCTGGTAGAGCAAACTCGCACCAATCACCGCCGCACCGATCGCCACCAGCTGGTTAAGCCAGGCACCGTGCGCCTCCAGCCCTGTGAAGTGGGCGACGATCAACCCCAGCGCCGCCATCTGGGCAATGGCCAGATCGAGAAAAATGATGCCTCGTTGCAGCACCTCGCGTCCCAGCGGCACATGGGTACTCAATACCACGATCCCGGCCAGCAGCGCCGGCAGAATGATCGCCAGCTGTGCACCCAGTCCCTCCGGGATCATTGCACTGTCTCCAGCAGCAGGTCGAGCGTGGTCTCATACAGGCCGAACAGATCGGTGGCCTGCTCATGGCCACCTACCGTGTAGGGCAGTGTGAGGACCGGCAGTTGCGTACGACGCGACAGCCAGCGGGCACCGCGCTCACTCTGGTAGGTTGTGAGCACAATCAACTGCGGTTTCTCTGCCTGGATAACATTCAGCAGGCCCGCCAGATGGCCGCTGGTCGGTGGCAAACCGGGTTTCGGTTCGAGATCAGCCACCGCCTCGATCTCCAGCCACCTGAATAGATAACTCCAGCTGCGGTGTTGCACCACGGCTTTCTTTTCCTTCAATGGACGCGCTCTCTCCTCCCAGCGTTCGATCGCCGTTTGCCACTGGCCGACAAAGCCGTCCAGGTTGGCCTGATAGTGAAGGGCATTGACCGGATCAATCTGTTGCAAACGCTCACCCAGCTGCCGGGCAATCGTCAGAAGCCGGTACGGATCGAGATGCACATGCGG
>NZ_JAVLAZ010000049.1:0-16473 GCF_031581315.1 Thiohalophilus sp. | reverse complement strand
ATGTGATGCGGATCCTGGAACGCCGTCGTTGCCGAAGTCACTTCGACATGCTCCTTCCCTATCGCCCGTACCAACGCGGCCCATTCCGGTTCACAGGCCAGAACGTTAATCTTTGCCACGGCCTGACCGGCCGTGGCAAACAGGAGTACAAACAACGGGATGACAAACTGAATATTTCGTCTTTTCATCATCATGCCCTTTTAGTATTTATGCGCGCCGTGTGCACCGAGGCTCATGATGTACTGCAGCATCAGCATGTCGTTCTGCTCGTGCCCGTTATCCAGCTCGCTGTACTGCAGGCGCAGGCGACTGTAATGGCTCGGTGAGTAGTCGATCATCATGCTGTAACGCTCGGGATCCTTCGCTTCCGAACCCAGGCCGGACTCTTCCAGGTATTCGTCCAGAGTGATCCCGCCGTTCACGAAGTTTGTAATCGTGTTATCCGCCTCGAGCCAGTCATAACGCAGCCCCACTCGCCAGGCCGGCATGAACTGGTACACGCCCTGCAGGTAGAAACCCTGCTGTTCACCGGTATAGTCCGCCTCGGCGGAACTACCGTCCTCGCTGAATTGCGAACGGCCTTTTTCATCGCGCACGAAATATTCGGCCTGCAATTTGAAATTTTTCTCCCTGTAATTGCCTTTCGGCGCCCATTTGTACACAAAGTCGATCCCGGCGATATCCACTTCCCCGTTGAGCAGCTCATTATCGACTGTGGCGTTCCCGCCGCCATGCTGGTGGCCGCCCGCCTCGCGCTTGGCAAACTCCGTGCTGTAATAACTGGCACCCAGTTGCCAGCTGGCACTGACGCTGATATCGCCGCCGGTTTTGGCGAACAGCGCTAAACCGTTATTGTTATCCTCATTCTCGCCGCCGGGGAATTCGCTGCCCGTGGTGACTTCCGCGCCCAGTTTCAGATAGTGCGTGGTAGGGGCGATCCAGCGCAGCTGCAGTCCCGTGTCGCTCAGACGACCACCCAGCATGGCCTCATAGACCAGCGGTCGATCGGCAAAGTCATGGGCATGCAGATGAATAGCATTGAGATAACCGATCCCGGAATAGAATCTGCCGCCGCGAACACTCAGGCCGTGTCCCAGTCCAAGGGTTTCAACAAACGCCTCTTCCATCTCCATTTCGGTCGCGCCGTCCTCCTGCACGATGGCCGTGCTCAACTGAGCATAGAATTTATCGTCCACATTGGCCGAGATGACCAGTTCATTGTGCCCCGTGGCAAAGCCTTTCTCGGGCAGGCCGGCCTCACCACCGAGCTGGAACCCCGGCAGTTCCAGCGTTTCGTTATCGATATCGGTATAACGCCCGTCGAGGATCAGGCTTATCGCCGGATTGAATTCATTACCGGTAATTTTTCCCATACCCTGGGCATTGGCGATAGCCGGCATTACGATCATGGCCGCAGCGCCTGAAACCAAAATTGTGATTCTGGACATTATCAGTCTCCCACCTCATTGCCTGTCGCCTATCAGCATGGTCCTCGCATGAGGAAGTCCATGATTGCTACAGGTAGATCAATTCACCATGCAGTCCCCATCGAGACACTGCGTTTGTATTATTCGGTCGGGTGAAGGATCAGTGGTGGGGTGGCGCGCGGGACGCGTTGGCATAGGTCGGGGTGAAATAGACCGGTCGGGCAAAGGTCGGTGCCTTGATGGCCACCGCATCGAACAGGGCAGCGACAACCGCGATCGTCGGCGGGACGGAGAACGTGGGCTGCGCATGCAGGCAGAGCTGGCACTCGGTTTCACCGGTAGCGGCAATATGGCCGCTTTCGTGCAGCAACAGGGCGGACTGACCCAGTACCACGAACAGGATGAGGGCCCGTGCCAGGGTCTGCCATTGAAGCTGTCGCCAGAGGTGCATTGTGTTAACGAAGCCGATTCAGGAAGAGGTCAGTTTGAGGTTATACCCTGAAAACTTGCGCATGTTCAAGACCCCGCTACTCAGAATCAGATACTGGCCCTTGATCCCCTGTAACACACCTTCGATCAGCGGGGTCTTGTCGAAGTTGAGCGACGCCACTTTGGCGGGATAGGCCTGCACCGGATAACGAATTTCAACTGGCGGCTCGTCGTGCAACAGGGCCAGGCTGTTATCGCCCTGTTGTTTGGCCAGTTTCTGCAATGCCTGCTCGCATTCGCCAAACAGGGCATCCCGGCGGGCCGGCAGATCCACCGGCTCGGGCTCGCCCTTGAGCATCCGCTGCCAGGCGGTCTTATCGGCCACATGCTGTTTGAAGATCATCTCCGCCAGGCCGGAGACCAGGCGATTTTTAACCCGCAGGATCGGCAAGGCCTGGCTGGCCCCCTGATCCATCCAGCGGATCGGGATCTGGCTGCCGCGAGTGATACCCACCTTGATGCCGGAGGAGTTGGCCAGGTAGACAACATGATCCTGCAGGCAATGCTGTTCCCCCCAGGCAGGCTCGCGGCAGGTGCCTTCGAAATAATGACATTGCTCGGGCTTGACGATGCAACTGTCACATTGCGCCAGGGAACGGAAGCAGGGATAACAATAGCCCTGGTTAAAACTCTTGCTGGTCTTGCGTCCGCACTCGATGCAATGGATCTCGCCGAGAAATTCCAGCCTCAGATTTTGCCCGATCAGGGAATTGACGGGGATTAACTCATCGCCGACAGGCAGCTGATAGTCAACAGCGTCGCCCAGGCGGGTAACCATTTTGCGGATATTGCCGGAAATCTGCATGAAAGAATTGTCGCACAGTTTACACCCGGAGCCCACAGTCGCACAGCAATTGCTACAGAAAACGCGAGACAAAACGCCAGGTGAAGCGATGGCTCAGTTACCGCGGGTGAAATCCTCACGCATTTGTTTGTAGTAGGCGTTGGTGCCGCCCTTCATGAAGTAATAATCCTTCACGCCCTGCTGCTCGAGGCGATACATCAGCCAGCGGACCTGCTTGCCGGCCTCATCATAAATAAACAGCGTCTCCCCGTTTTGGGCTGCCCGGGCAATAAGATCGCCCATTTTCTTTTCATCGGCCAGCGAGGCACGACGCTCCTTGCCGGTAAACAGTGCATAGCCGGCACGCTGCAGGGGATCACGGGCATCGACGATCAGGATTTTTTCACCATTGGCCTGACTGATAAAGTCTTCCGAATCCAGCAGCCGTTTTTCAAATTCGGATTTGGCGATCAGTTTGTTCGGATCCATGGGTGACTCGCCCAGCAGCACGGAACGTTGCGGCTGATTTTGCGCCCAGTCCATAATCCCGGCATCGAAGCAAAGCACGTTATCCATATCCCGCTGTTGCATCTTACGTGCCGCCTTGTATGACTTCATGCAGGTCTTGCCATTACAGTAGGTGACGATCGGTTTGCCGGGATTATCATCACGCAATTTCTGCATGCGTTCGACAAAATCGGAAGCGCCCAGCGAGACGTGTACCGCCTTGCCAATATGCAGGGTGTCATACTCATACAGGGAGCGGACATCGACGATAACCATCTCGTCATAACGTTCGGCGAGATCGGCCAGCTCGATGTGCTGTACATCCAGATAAAGACTGCGACCGGGGAATTCATCATTGGCCTGTGCCGGAGAAACCGCCAGCAGTAACAGGCCCAATAAAACAGGGACAACACGCATTTGACACCTCTGTAGCTATAATCAACGGGGCGGGGTTTACCCAACCGGAAATACCATCAATTCTACCGGCAAAATGCGTGGCGGATTGAATCTATTTTAATCAGTTCACACGTTTTAGATACGGATTAAGTACGGTGGTACGGGGCGCTCAATTCATGGACGGCATCGATAAAGGCGCGGGCGTGATCCGGATCCACATGCTGGTGGATGCCGTGACCAAGGTTGAAGATATGTCCGGCACCCGGACCATAGCTTTCCAGTATCGTGGCCACTTCCTCACGAATGCGCTGAGGTGAGGCGTAGAGCACACAGGGGTCCATGTTACCCTGCAGGGCAACCTGCTTACCGACCCGCTGGCGGGCCAGGCCGATGTCGATGGTCCAGTCCAGTCCCAGGGCGTCGGCACCGATATCGGCCTGTTCTTCCAGCCACTGGCAACCGCCCTTGCTGAAGATGACCACCGGTACCCTGCGGCCTTCCTGTTCAAGATTCAGCCCGGCAATGATCCGGCGCATATAATCCAGTGAAAATGCCTTGTAGTCCCGGGTCGTCAATACCCCGCCCCAGGTATCGAAAATCATCACCGCCTGGGCACCGGCGGCAATCTGACCATTGAGATAATCGATCACCATCTGCGCCAGTTTATCCAGCAACTGGTGCATTGCCGCGGGATCCTCGTAAAGCAGCCCTTTGACTTTGGCAAATTCCTTGGTGGTCCCACCTTCGACCATGTAGGTCGCCAGTGTCCAGGGGCTGCCGGAAAAGCCGATCAGAGGAACCCGGCCATCGAGCTCGCGCCGGATCGTGCTCACCGCATCCATGACATACCCGAGCGACTCGCTGACATCGGGCACCGGCAGTTGTTCAATCGCGGCAGCCGAACGCAACGGCCGCTCAAAGCGGGGACCTTCCCCCTCGGCAAAATAGAGCCCCAGGCCCATGGCATCGGGAATGGTCAGAATATCAGAGAACAGAATCGCCGCGTCCAGATCAAACCGCTCCAGCGGCTGCATCGTGACTTCAGTGGCCAACTCGGGATTCTTGCACAGATCCAGAAAACTGCCCGCCTTCTCGCGCGTGGCACGATACTCGGGCAGATACCGCCCGGCCTGACGCATCATCCACACCGGCGTCACATCCACCGGTTCACGGGCCAGGGCTTTCAGTAAACGATCGTTTTTTAATTCTGTCATTCTTATTTCAACATTTAAAGTTGCAGATACAAACGGACAAGAATAAAAAATAGTAAAAAAGAATCCGCAAATGCACGCTAATCAACGCAAATGTTACCTGAAATTATTTATACTATTTGCGTCTATTCGCGTTAATTTGCGGACTCATACTTATGTACCCTGAATCGAGACCGGGTACGTCCGTCTGTATCGAGTTCTTATACCTCGAGATAGTCGAGGATGCCTTCGGCGGCTTCGCGGCCTTCGTAGACGGCGGTGACCACCAGGTCCGAACCGCGCACCATGTCGCCGCCGGCGAAGATCTTGGGATTGGAACTCTGGTGTTTGTATTCCTGCTTTTGCGGTGCCTTAACACGACCGCGCTCATCCACTCCGATCTGGTGTTGCTCGAACCAGTCACCGGGACTCGGTTGAAAACCGAAGGCGATGATTACGGCATCGGCCATGATGATCTCCTCGGAACCGGGTACCGGCTCGGGCCGACGGCGACCGCGCTCATCGGGCGCGCCCAGTTGCGTGGTAACGACTTTCACGCCTTCCACCTGGCCATTACCGACGATCTCCACCGGCTGACGATTCCACATGAAATGCACGCCCTCTTCCTTGGCATTGCCGACTTCCCGTTTGGAACCGGGCATGTTGGCTTCATCGCGCCGATAGGCACAGGTCACCGAGGCAGCGCCCTGGCGGATTGAGGTCCGGTTACAGTCCATGGCGGTATCACCCCCGCCCAGCACAACCACGTGGCGGCCCTGCATGTTGATGTAATCCCTGGGATCTTTTTCGTAGCCGTAGCAGTGATTGACATTGGCGATCAGAAAATCCAGCGCGGCATACACGCCGGGCAGATCCTCGCCGGGAATGCCGGCGGTCATGTATTTGTACGTTCCCATACCGAGGAATACGGCATCGTATTGATCGACGATGTCCTTGAAATCGATATCCTTGCCGACCTCGACACCGAGTTTGAATTCGATTCCCATGCCCTCGAGGACCTCGCGGCGCTTGTGCACCACTTCTTTTTCCAGCTTGAATTCGGGAATCCCGAAAGTCAGCAGGCCGCCGATCTCGGGATAACGATCATAGACCGTCACGGCGACGCCATTGCGTGCCAGCACATCGGCGCAACCCAGACCCGCCGGTCCGGCACCGATCACGGCAACTTTCTTGCCGGTCTGCTCGACACCGCTCATGTCCGGGCGCCAGCCCTGCTCGAAAGCGGTATCGCTGATGTACTTCTCGATAGAGCCGATAGTAACCGCACCGAAGCCGTCATTCAGGGTACAGGCGCCTTCGCATAAGCGATCCTGCGGGCAGACGCGGCCACAGATCTCCGGCAACGAATTGGTACGATGGGATAGCTCGGCCGCTTCGGTGATATTGCCTTCGGCGATCAGCTTCAGCCAGTTGGGAATATAGTTGTGAACCGGACATTTCCATTCACAATAGGGATTGCCGCACTCCAGACAACGATCAGCCTGTTGCGCCGCGGTCTCGGCATCATACTCGCCGTAGATCTCGCGATATTCCTTGATCCGGATATCGACCCGTTTCTTTTCCGGATCGATGCGCTTGACCTGTAAGAACTGAAACGTATTAGCCATGATACCCTAACTACCCGGTGAGGCAGCCGGCCGGGACCGGCTGCGGATTACTGTCCTTGCTCTCTAATAAAACTTACGCGGCGCGGCGTTGCAGATCGTCCATCAACGATTCCAGCGTGGCAGCCTTCGGTTTGACCAGCCAGAAATGGCCTACTTCGTCAGCAAAGTTGTCCAGTAACATCTGGCCGCGTTTGCTACCGGTTTCACGCACGAAGTCCTCGATCAGCTCGCGCAGATGGTTGCGATTGGCTTCCATGTGTTCCGGCACGATACGATGAATGTCGACATCGTGACTGACACAATCGACAAACGTATTGTCTTCGTCGTAGACATAGGCAAATCCGCCGGTCATGGCTGCACCGAAGTTGAGTCCGGCCTTGCCCAGCACGGTGACGTGACCGCCGGTCATGTACTCACAACCGTGATCGCCGATGCCTTCGACGACGGCATGGCAACCGGAGTTACGCACGCCAAAGCGTTCGCCCGCCGTACCGGCGGCATACAGTTTGCCCCCTGTGGCGCCGTACAGGCAGGTGTTACCGATGATGGTGGTCTCGTGCGAGGCAAAGGTACTGCCTTTCGGCGGATAGAGCACCAGCTTGCCGCCGGCCATGCCCTTGCCGACGTAATCGTTGGCATCGCCTTCCAGATACATATGCAGACCACCGGCATTCCAGACACCGAAGCTCTGCCCGGCCGTGCCACTCAGACGCAGCACAATGGGATTGTCTTCCATCCCCAGATCGCCGTGGCACACCGCAATCTCGCCCGACAGGCGGGCACCGATGGAACGGTGGGTATTCTGGACCCTGTAGCTGAACTCACCACCGGCCTTGTTTTCGATCGCCGGCAGACAATCGCTGACCATCTGTTCGGCCAATTCGGCCTTATCAAACGGTTCGTTACTTGGTTTCACACAGCATTGCGGTTTATCGTTGGCCACACCGGCATCGCTGAGCAGCGCACTGAGATCCAGGCCGCGCTGTTTGCTGGTCTCCCCTTCGAGAGCTTCGAGCAGATCGGTGCGACCAATCGCATCGGTCAGCTTGCGCAGACCCAGTGAGGCGAGCAATTCGCGCACTTCCTCGGCAATGAAACGGAAATAGTTCATGACCCATTCCACTTCACCCCGATAGTGATCCATGCGCAGGACCTTGTCCTGGGTGGCCACGCCGGTGGCGCAGTTGTTCAGGTGACAAATACGCAGGTACTTGCAACCCATGGCGACCATCGGCCCGGTGCCGAAGCCAAAGCTTTCCGCACCGAGGATCGCCGCCTTGATGACATCCAGGCCGGTCTTGAGCCCGCCGTCGGTCTGCAGGCGCACCTTGTCGCGCAGATCGTTGGCGCGCAGGATCTGGTGGGTTTCACTCAGGCCCAGTTCCCATGGGCTGCCGGCATACTTGACCGAGGTCAGCGGCGAGGCACCGGTACCGCCGTCATAGCCGGAGATGGTAATCAGATCGGCATAGGCCTTGGCCACGCCGGCGGCCACGGTACCGACACCGGCTTCCGAGACCAGTTTGACCGACACCAGTCCGTCAGGATTGACCTGCTTGAGATCGAAAATCAGCTGGGCCAGATCCTCGATGGAATAGATATCGTGATGCGGCGGCGGCGAGATCAGCGACACCCCCGGCTTGCAGTAACGCAGCCTGGCAATCAGCTCGTTGACCTTGTGGCCGGGCAACTGCCCGCCTTCACCGGGCTTGGCGCCCTGGGCCACCTTGATCTGCATGACTTCGGCCGAACGCAGATAGGCCGGGGTGACACCGAAACGGCCGGAAGCGACCTGTTTGATCTTGGAACGCTTGTTGGTGCCGTAGCGTTTGGGATCCTCGCCGCCTTCACCGGAGTTGGAGCGGGCACCGAGACGATTCATCGCCTCGGCCAGGGTTTCATGCGCCTCGGGCGACAACGCCCCCAGCGACATGGCAGCCGAATCGAAACGGGTGGCGATCTCTTCCATCGGCTCCACTTCATCCAGTGGAACATGCTGCTCACTCTCGCGCAGCTGCAGCAGATCGCGCAGAGTCAGCGCCTCACGCTGATTGACCAGCGCGGTGTACTCCTTCCATTTATTAAAGTCGCCGCTTTTGACCGCTTCCTGCAGTGTGCCGATCACATCCGGATTGTAGGCGTGATCCTCACCCCCGTGGATAAATTTGAGCAGGCCGCCCTGCTGGATCGGCTTGCGCTTGTTCCAGGCCAGTTTGCACAGCAGGCGCTGGTCCTCATGCAGATCACTGAAACCGATGCCCTGAATCCGGTTGGTGGTACCGTTAAAGCAAAGATCCACCACGTCCTGATGCAGGCCCACCGACTCGAACAACTGGGCGCCACGATAACTGGCAATGGTCGAGATCCCCATCTTGGAGGTGATCTTGTACAGCCCCTTGTTAATACCTTTGCGGTAATTGGCATCCAGTGTCGCGGCACTGGTTTCGGTGATCTCGCCGCTGCGCTGCATGTCGCGCAGCGCCGCATAGGCCAGATAGGGATAGACAGCCGTGGCGCCATAACCAATCAATACGGCGAAATGATGCGGGTCCCGGGCCGTGCCGGTTTCCACAACAATATTGGCATCGCAGCGCAGGCCTTCATGGACCAGACGATGATGTACGGCGCCTGTGGCGAGCAGCGCGTGCACCGGCCGGGTCTCGCGATTGATCTCGCGATCGCTCAGGACCAGCACGACCTTGCCCTGCCTGACGGCATTAACGGCCTGCTCACAGATATCGCGGATTGCCGCCTCGAGATCCACGTCCCCGGGATAATTCAGCGAGATGAGCTGATTGGCGTAATTCTTTTCGCTTTGTCCCATCTCCAGCAATTGGGTGAACTTGCTGTGCGAGAGCACCGGCGAGTCGACCAGCAGTCGCTCGGCATGTTGCGGGGTCTCCTCGAACATGTTGCGCTCGGGACCGAAGCAGGTCTCCAGTGACATGACGATCTGCTCGCGGATCGGATCGATGGCCGGGTTGGTTACCTGGGCAAACTGCTGGCGGAAGTTGTCATAGGGTGAGCGCACCATGCGCGAGAGCACCGGGAACGGTGTGTCATCGCCCATGGAACCGACCGCTTCCTGGCCGGCTTCGCCCAGCACGCGAATGATCTGATCCCGCTCCTCGAAGGTGACCTGGAACATCTTCTGGTACACATCCACCATGGACTCGTCCACGGGGCAGGCATTGTTCTCTTCCTGCAACTGGGACTTGAGGCGCCGGGCGTGCTCACGCATCCACTGCTTGTAGGGATGGCGGCTCTTGAGATGCTGATCAACATCTTCGGGTAACAACAGTTTGCCGCTGTCGGTATCCACCGCCAGCATCTGTCCGGGCTTGAGCCGGCCTTTGCTGACCACGTCTTCCGGCGCGTAATCGTAGACGCCGATCTCCGAGGCCAGGGTAATATGCCGATCGCGGGTGATCACCCAGCGTGCCGGGCGCAGGCCGTTGCGATCCATACTACAGGCGGCATGTCGGCCGTCGGTCAGCACGATACCGGCCGGGCCGTCCCATGGTTCCATGTGCATGGAGTTGTATTCATAGAAGGCGCGCAGATCCGCATCCATGGTCTCGACGTTCTGCCAGGCCGGTGGAATCAGCAGGCGCATGGCACGGAAGATATCCATGCCGCCGGCCAGCAGCGCTTCGAGCATGTTGTCCAGGCTGTTGGAGTCGGAACCGGACAGGGAAACCAGCGGGCGCACGTCTTCCATCGGGATGTGCGGGCTGTTGAACTTGTGGCCGCGGGCCACCGACCAGTTGCGGTTACCCTGCACGGTGTTGATCTCGCCGTTGTGGGCCAGATAACGAAACGGCTGGGCCAGGCGCCACTCGGGCCAGGTGTTGGTGGAAAAGCGCTGATGGAACACCGCCAGCGCCGATTCCATGCGCGAGTCGTTCAGATCTTCGTAGAACACCGGCAGGTAGGCGGGCATCACCAGCCCTTTATAGGAGACCACGCGCGATGAGAGGCTGGGAATATAAAAGGTGCTGTCCGGCGACTTGATGGCCTTTTCGGTACGCCGGCGGGCTATATATAAGTGTCGCTCGAACTCGATCTCTTCCATCGAGGCGGGGGCATTGATAAAGATTTGCTCGATGGTTGGCAGGGTACGCAGCGCTTCCTCGCCGCAAGCATCGGGATTAACCGGCACCGCGCGCCAGCCCAGCACCTCGAGCCCTTCTTTTTCCAGCTCGCCGGTCAGGGTATCGCGGGCCGCGGTGGCCAGCTTGTCATCGGTGTTGAGAAACACCATGCCCACAGCAAAGCGGTCGTTCAGTTGATAACCCTGTTCGGCGGCAATCGCCTGGAAAAAGCTGGTCGGCTGTTTTAACAACAACCCGCAACCGTCACCGGATTTGCCATCGGCGGCAATCGCCCCGCGATGGGTCAGACGCGCCAGGGCGCCAATGGCTGTTTCGAGAATCCAATGGCTGGCCTTGCCATCCATATGGGCGATCAGCCCGAAACCGCAATTGTCCCGTTCAAAGTTCGGTTGATAGAGCCCGGTCGGGCGTTGTGTCTGTTTGCTTGCTGTCACTGGAACCGCCACCGCTGAATACTTACCGTTATTCGAGGTTTTACCCGCAGATCGCGGGCAAAATGGCCCAGAAGTATACAGCCAGGCTACAGGCCCCTGCAATGCTCCGTAAGGGACTGTTTTAACAGCGGTTTGACCTCGTCAATGACATGAGAAACCACGGGGGTATCGCAAATCCGAGCAAGCTTCAGTTGCGATAGAGATCGGCGTGGATATCGCTGAACGGGCGCGGCCAGGGCGATTGCTCGCGCAGGGAGGTCGGTAACTGTTCCCGGGCGGCCAGGGCCGCCTGACGATCCGCATGGTTACCCAGTACGACCACATACCAGGGGTTCCCCTCGCGACGGGTCTGATAAAACACCGCCTGGCCACGCAGATCATGTCGATCAATAAAGGCGCGCACCGCATCGGCATTGCGCCCGGCAATCAGCTGCAGGGTGTAATGTCCCGGGTCCTGATCCCATAACCAGGCGGCATGATCACGCAGGGCGTTCGAACGCGGTACCGGTTTGTCCGTAATGGAGGTTGTCGAAGTCTCCTCCTGTGCCGCGTTATCTCCCTGTGGTTGAATGTCACCGATGCGTCGAATCCAGGGCTCGATACCGTCGGGCAAATCGCCGATCGCCTGCTGGGCCGCGTCACGATCCGCAAAGCTGCCATAGGCCACGGCATACCAGGGCCGGCCATTGCGCCGACTTTCGAAGATCGCGCTGTTTTCGCTCAGGTTGTGTCGCTCGATGAAAGCCTGCAGATTGTCGCGCTGCTGGGCCGCCAGTAATTGCAGGGTGTAGTGATCGGCGGGCTGGCGTTGCAGCCAGTCGGATGCCGGTTCCGGCGGCGATGATGCTGTGCGCTGTTCAGCCGTTTTCTCCACTGGGCCTTTATCCTGTTGGGTATCCTCTTCCTGCTGCGGCGCCTGAACCTCGAACTGCAGGCTGTCTTTAGCGCCGCTGTCGGGATTACGGGCCACGACCAGCCAGGTTTCCGGTTTCTTGCCGACCGTGATCCGAAAATCGAGCCGGCCGGCATCGACCCGGGTCACACGCGAGGTTTGCAGGGTCTTGCGTTGATTGCCCCACTCGACCGTAATGCGGGTCGTGTCATCGAAGCCCTCTCCCCGCAGGGTCAGGGTCTGCTGGCGTTCGCTGGCCGGTACCGGATTCGGCTCCAGCGACTCGAGGCGTAATGCCGGGGAAAGCGACTCGCTTTTCACCATACCGGGCGGCGCCGTACTATCACTCGCCGCCGGCTCGGCGGACTCGTCGCTCGGGGCTTCGGGTTCCGCCGTTTGGCCGGCGGAGGCTTCCGCCTGACCGGTTTCCGGGGCTTGTGCCGCGACCGGGGCCTCCTCCTGCGACACAGACGGTTCCGCCTCACGCGACGGCCCGGGCGCGGCCTCAGGTGCCGGAAGGCGGCTGCCATCGCCCCCAAATTCGACAATTTTCTCCGCGGCCGGCGGTTCAGCGGGCGTCGGGGCAACCTGTTCGGTCCCGGAAGACGTTATCGCCGGTTCGTCAAACAGGCGGTTGATCTCCTCCTGCCACCAGAGCACTGCCCCGACCAGGATCACCAGCGCCCCTCCCAGGGCGATATAACGGGGATTCAGCCCCTGGCGTGCCTCATCCTCGAGAGACTCTTCTGGCGCCTCTTCCTCCTCGTCAACGGCCGACGTGATTTTGCCGCCGGCCAGCACCTGATGGGCCGCGTCGTTGATCCGTTCGGGGAGACCGCCCGACGACTTGTAGATCCGCCGCACTTCTCTGGGTGAAAAGGGACTGGTGTCTTCCAGGCCGGCAACGGCAAGGCGATGGCGAAGGTATTCCGCCGTCTGTTCCTCGTCGAAGGGCGCAATTCGCATGCGATGGGTGACCCGCTCCTTGAGCGGCTGGATCGCCGCCGACTCCAGCATCACCTCGATGGCCGGCTCGCAAAACAGGACGCTGCGCAACAGATTACCCTCGCCCGCCTCGGCATCGGCAAGATAAAACAGGGCTTCCAGGGCATCCTGGGGGAGTTCGTGGGCATCGTCTACCAGCAATACCGGCACCCGATCCTGCTGCTGCAGTCCGGCCAGGTAACGATAGAGATCATTCTGCAGTTGCGCGGGACTGGCCGGCATATCGATCAGGCCAAAACCCTGAGCAATGCTCGACAACAGCTCATCGGCATCCATCATCGGATGAGCGTCGACCTCACTGATCAGATAGCTGTCATCGGCCTGCCTGATAAAGCGTTGTTTGATGCTGGTCTTGCCGCTGCCCCGTTCCCCCACGACCAGCAGGATCAGCTCGCTATAGCGCGTCAGGTGCTGCAGCATGTTCAGCAGCTGCTGGCGTTCGCCATCCAGGTAGAGAAACCGATCGTCGTGGGTCGAGGAAAACGGCGCGGTCTGCAGACCGTAGCGCGCCAGATAATCGGGCTCCAGGCGGGCCAGCGGGACGGCGTCGTAACTACTCATGCGGTAGTTCCTGTCCTTGCATAAACATCACTTTATACCCGCGTTCGATCTGCATGTCACGGACCCTGAGCAGCGCCGTCTGGGCCTGCTCCAGATCAGTGTAATGATCCTGCTTGACCCGCCCGCGGCTGCCGGTCTCGCCCCAGTTGCGGATCAGGTTCCAGCCATCCACCAGATCCTTTTGCAGCATCAGCTGATAAAAGCGTGGCGGTTTGTCTTCCATGGCCGGAATTTGCATATAGATACGCATAAGCCTGTCAGATCGTTCGGTTCTGGATCCGGATTTGGCTCAGGTCAGCTCTGCCGGATCGAAAATACGGGCATACTCGGCAATGGCGTAGCGATCGGTCATGCCGGCAATATAATCAGCCACGGCCCGCGCCCGGCCATTGGCGCCCTCTTTTTGTTCCATCATATAGACCTTCTGTTGATGTTTGGGCTGCAACAGTTTGGGATCCTCATAAAACGCACTGAACAGCGACTGGATAATGCGCTGGGCCTTGGCCGTCATGCGATGCACGCGATAATGGGAATAGAGCTGGCTGCGTAGAAATTGTTTAAGCGCCAGATTGGCCTGTCGCATTTGTTCGCTGAAGCCGATCAAACCCTGGTGGTGCTGACGAACCACATGGATATCTTGCGGCGCCAGCGTCTCGATCGCGGCCTGGCTGGTTTCCACCAGGTCGATAATCTGACGATTGATCATGCGCCGGATGATCTCGTGAATCAGCCGCCGATCGGTCAGATCGTTGTAACGCCCCCTGACTTCCCGGTATTGATCGTTGAACAGCTCGATCTCCTCCAGCTGTTCGAGGGTAATCAATCCCGAACGCAAACCGTCATCCACATCGTGATTGTTATAGGCTATTTCGTCGGCCAGATTGACCGCCTGGGCTTCCAGTGAGGGCTGGGTCTTGTCAATAAACCGCCGGCCCACCTCGCCCAGTTCCCGTGCATGTTTGAGCGAGCAGTGTTTGAGTATTCCCTCTCGGGCCTCGAAGGTCAGGTTCAGGCCTTCGAAATCAGCATAACGCTGTTCCAGCTTGTCCACGGTGCGCAGCGACTGCAGGTTATGTTCGAAGCCGCCATACTCTTTCATACAGGCGTTTAACGCATCCTGGCCGGCATGACCAAAGGGGGTATGACCAAGGTCATGGGCCAGGGCGATAGTTTCACTCAGATCCTCGTTAATATTCAAAATCCGGGCAATGGAGCGGCTGAGCTGCGCGACTTCAATCGAATGGGTCAGGCGGGTACGAAACATATCGCCTTCATGATTGACGAAGACCTGGGTCTTGTACTCCAGGCGCCGAAAAGCCGCCGAATGCACGATGCGATCCCGGTCGCGCTGGAATTCGCTGCGGTAACTGGGTGACTCTTCGGGAATACGTCTCCCCAGGCTGTTCTCTTCGGTAGCGGCATAGGGAGCGAGAGTTAGCATATAATTTCCGTCAGATTATTCTGTTGCGCGATGTGTCTCGATGGTTTCGCGTAACAGCTCGGGATCAAAACCCGTGGTCACCACAGCGTTACCGACAGCTTCAAGTAATACCAGATTGATCTGGCCGGCGCGGACTTTTTTGTCGACGGCCATCAGTTCCATGAATCGTTCATAGGTCATATTGTGTGGCGCCCGGGTTGGCAGCTCGGCCTTGTCGATCAGATTCTCCACTCGCCGCACATCTTCTTCGGACAACCAGCCCTGGCGCATGGAAAGATCGGCGGCCATCAACATCCCCATGCCAACAGCTTCACCGTGCAACCAGTGACCATAGCCGGCCCCGGTTTCGATGGCATGGCCGAAGGTGTGACCAAGGTTCAGCAGGGCCCGGACGCCGCTTTCTTTTTCATCGGCGGTCACCACTTCGGCCTTGCAGCGACAGGCCGTTTCAATGGCATAGGCCGTTGCCTCGGGATCACGGGCCAGCAGTTTATCCATGTTCGTCTCCAGCCAGCCGACAAACCCGATATCCCGGATCAGGCCGTACTTGATCACCTCCGCCAGGCCGGCACTGAGCTGGCGATCGTCCAGAGTTGTCAGGGTATCAGTATCAATCACCACACAACGCGGCTGGTGAAAGGCGCCGATCATGTTCTTGCCCTGGGGATGGTTGACGCCGGTCTTGCCGCCCACGGAGGAGTCCACCTGGGCCAGCAGGGTGGTGGGGATCTGGATAAAATCCACGCCACGCTGATAACAGGCGGCGGCAAACCCGGTCATGTCGCCAATCACCCCGCCGCCCAGCGCCACCAGTGTGCAATGGCGGTCGAAATGCTGCACCAGCAACTCATCAAAAATCTGGTTCAAAACTTCCAGATTCTTGTACTGCTCACCGTCTGGCAGAATGACATGGCGGGGCTCGAACTCGGCAAAGGCCTGTGCGGCTTTATCGAGATACAGGGGGGCAATGGTTTCGTTGGTAACGATCATCACCTGGGTACCGTTTATACAGGGCCGAATCAGCCCGGCATCGCCCAGCATCTGACGGCCGATGAAAATCGGGTAACTGCGTTCGCCCAGATCGACGTTGAGAGTAATCATTTTGCCTGTCGTTGTGCCGGTAACTATCGGATTATACAGGATAGTCGGCACCCCGGGCGAGTGGCAACGATTCAGGGCAGTTTTTGCAGAATCGACTCGACGACGCTGCGCACGCTTCCCTGACCCGTGCGCATCACCAGATCCGCCAGTTCTAGATAGAGCGGCTCGCGCTCTGTTAACAGCGCCTGTAATCGGGCTTCGGGATCGGCGGTCTGTAACAGCGGCCGGTTCTTGTCCTTGCGGGTTCGCTCCAGTAACTGTTCGATGCTGGCCTGCAGATAGATCACCGTGCCGCGCTCTTTCAGGTGCTGCCGATTCTCCTCGTAAAGCACGGCGCCGCCGCCGGTGGCCAGCACCACATTCTCCCGCGCAGTCAGCTCGTCGATAACCGCCGCCTCGCGCTCGCGAAAACCCCGTTCACCTTCGAGCTCAAAAATCAGGGGAATGTTGACACCGGTGCGGGCCTCGATTTCGTGGTCGCTGTCGATGAATTCCTTGCCGAG
>NZ_JAVLAZ010000148.1:0-3537 GCF_031581315.1 Thiohalophilus sp. | reverse complement strand
AAAAATGAAGTTCAGTGAAAAATGGTTAAGAGAGTGGGTTAATCCCGATATCGACACCGAGGCACTGGCGCATCAGTTGACGATGGCCGGGCTGGAGGTGGATGCGATCGAGCCGGTGGCCGGGGCCTTTGATAAGGTCGTGGTCGGCGAGGTGATTGGGCTGGAGCCCCATCCCGATGCGGACAAGCTGCGGGTGGCGACGGTGAATGTCGGCGCTGATGAATCGCTGCAGATCGTCTGCGGTGCGGCCAATGTGCGCGAAGGCTTGAGGGCGCCGACGGCGCTGGTCGGGGCGAAGTTGCCGGGCGATCTGAAAATCAAAAAATCCAAACTGCGCGGCGTGCCGTCCCAGGGCATGCTCTGCTCCGAGAAAGAACTGGGGCTGGCGGACAGTGCCGAGGGATTGATGGAACTGCCGGATGAGGCCCCGGTGGGCGAATCGATTCGTGATTATCTGCAACTGGACGATGTGACCATCGAGCTGGGGCTGACCCCTAACCGGGGCGACTGTCTGAGCGTGGCGGGGATTGCCCGGGAAGTGGGCGTGCTGAACAAATTGTCGGTGGCCGGTCCGGATCTCGGCGCGTGTACGGCGGGAATCGACGCTAGCCTGAGCGTCAAACTGGAAGCTGCCGGGGCCTGTCCGCAGTACGCCGGGCGGGTGCTGCGGGGCATCAATTCCAACGCCGAAACGCCCCTGTGGCTGGCCGAACGGCTGCGTCGCAGCGGCCTGCGCAGCCTGGGTCCGGTGGTGGATGTGACCAACTACGTGCTGCTGGAGCTGGGTCAGCCGATGCACGCCTTCGATCTGGGCAAGCTGAACGGGGGCATTCGCGTTCGCTATGCCAATACCGGCGAATCCCTGACACTGCTGGATGAGCAGACGATCGAACTGGACAGCGAAACGCTGGTGATCGCCGATGAGACGGCGCCGGTGGCGCTGGCCGGCATCATGGGCGGTGCCGCCTCCGCCGTCGGCGAGGGGACGGTCGATATTTTCCTGGAAAGCGCCTATTTCGCCCCCCAGGCTATCGCCGGCAAGGCGCGGGGCTACGGGCTGCATACCGACTCCTCGCACCGCTTCGAGCGGGGCGTGGACCCGCAGCTGCAGGTGCCGGCGCTGGAGCGTGCCACGGCGCTGCTGCAGGCCATTTGTGGCGGCGAGGCGGGGCCGGTGGTGCATGTCCAGCAGGCCGATCGATTGCCGGTCAGAGCGCCGGTGAGGCTGCGAAATGCCCGGATCGGCCGGATTCTCGGGGCGGACATTGCCGGGGACGCGGTGGTCGATATTCTGGCGCGTCTCGGGATGGGGGTCCAGCCGGCCGATAGTGACGAGGGACGAGGGGCGAGGGGCGAGGAAGAGCTTGTCTGGGAGGTGACGCCGCCGTCGTTTCGGTTTGATATCAACCTCGAGGTGGATCTGATCGAGGAGCTGGGGCGGATTTACGGCTATGACAATCTGCCGGCCAGTCGGCCGCGGATTAGCCTGGCGATGGGCGCCCGGCCGGAAACCCGCCTCAAGCCGGCCGATTACAAGCGCCTGCTGGTGGATCTGGGTTACCAGGAGGCGGTGACCTACAGTTTTGTTGACCCGAAGCTCCAGCAGCAGCTGGATCCGCAGGGGACGGCGCTGATGCTGGCCAATCCCATCTCGGCGGAAATGGCCGCCATGCGCACTTCGCTGTGGCCGGGATTGCTGCAGACCGCGTTATATAACTTGAATCGTCAGCAGGATCGGGTATTATTATTCGAGCAGGGTCTGAAGTTTGTTTTGCAAGGCTCTGAATTAAAACAGGAACCGGTACTTGCGGGTTTGCTGTCAGGCAGTTTGCTGCCGCCCCAGTGGGGCAGCCCGGCCCGTCAGGCCGACTTTTTCGACTGCAAGGGACATGTGGAACAGTTGCTGGCCCGGACCGGCCAGAGCGAGCAGTTCCGGTTTGAGCCCGATGACAACCATCCGGCGCTGCATCCCGGTCAGGCGGCCGTGATTCGCCATAACGACCGGCTCGTGGGGCGCCTCGGGGCACTGCATCCGGGGCTGCAGCAGCAACTGGGACTTTCCCAGCGGGTTTATCTGTTTGAGATCGAGCAGGCGATCCTGGTCGAGCGGCGGCTGCCGGCGTTTGCGCCGCTGTCGAAATACCCGTCGATTCGCCGGGATATTGCGATCGTCCTGGATGAGAACATAGGCGCACAGAAAGTCAAGGATTGCATTGAAAAAGCCGGCTCCGGGTGGCTTAAAAACATCGAGTTGTTTGATGTCTATGTGGGCGAAGGTATTGATTCTGGAAGAAAAAGTCTGGCCCTGGGCTTGACCTTGCAGGATCTTTCACGCACTCTTAAGGATGAAGATGTCGAGAGCGAAATCAGCACCATTTTGACGGCGCTGGATCGCGAACTTGGGGCTACACTTAGAGAATAACAATTATGGCGCTGACAAAAGCGGTGATGGCCGAGCGATTGTTCGAGGAGCTGGGGCTGAACAAGCGCGAAGCCAAGGAAATTGTGGAAATGTTTTTCGAGGAGATTCGCAATGCGCTGGAAAATGGCCAGCAGGTCAAGCTCTCCGGTTTCGGCAATTTCGACTTGCGCGATAAAAAGCAGCGCCCCGGCCGCAATCCCAAGACCGGCGAAGAAATCCCCATAACCGCACGGCGAGTCGTGACATTTCGTCCCGGACAAAAACTGAAGGCCAGAGTCGAAGCGTATGCTGGAACCCACCAATAACAACGAATTACCCCCGATTCCCGGCAAGCGCTACTTCACCATCGGTGAGGTGAGCGAGCTGTGCGCCGTTAAGCCGCACGTGCTGCGCTACTGGGAGCAGGAATTTCCCCAGCTCAAACCCGTCAAGCGCCGCGGCAACCGCCGCTACTACCAGCGCCAGGACGTTATCATGATCCGCGAGATCCGCAGCCTGCTTTACGAGCAGGGCTACACCATCGGCGGCGCGCGGCTACAACTGACCGAAAGCAACAACCAGCCCAAAAAAGGCAGCAAGACCGACAAGGAAACCCTGCGCCAGATGCGCATGGAACTCGAGGAAATCGCCTCGATTCTTTCAAGATAAGAGGGCCGAGTTACGAGGGACGAGTGACGAGGTCCGCCCGATACCGCTTCGCTTTATCGGGCCTACATACCTGGATGTGGGAGCGGGCTACGACCGCGACAAACCTTTCCGCCCACACGATCCATCGCGCCGAAGGCGCTCCCAGCAGTTTAGGGACAGGGTGTTTTTCCTCGTTACTCGCCCCTCGTACTTCGTCACTGCGTCCGGAGGACGCCGCACGACCGACCTTTCTACCCATATGGTACGAACCCATTGTGCCGAAGCTATTTTCGCAGGGAAATGATGCGTAGAACGCACCCTACTTACTTTCGGGAAGATGTTTTTCCTCGTCCCTCGTAACTCGTCCCTTGGCCCTGAGATTGATGTGGTGTATGATTCCCGCCGTTCCAAATCCGTCGGGGCGTAGCGCAGCCTGGTAGCGCATCTGCATGGGGTGCAGAGGGTCGCAGGTTCAAATCCTGCCGTCC
>NZ_JAVLAZ010000147.1:0-3552 GCF_031581315.1 Thiohalophilus sp. | reverse complement strand
TTTGGTGGGCCCGGTAGGACTTGAACCTACGACCAAGGGATTCACAATCTCACGATATTTCTATCGTGTGCGGACTATCTCACCACCCTCAGCACTGTAAATACCAGATCTGTTAGGGTGCGGGACGCTCCAGCCTGTTATTAAGAGCACTCGGTTCGAAAAAACCCGCTCCCAGGTAGTCTCTGCACCTTCCGGCGGTGTACCGCCGGCTTGGCTCAGGGTCGCCATCAGTCCCACTGGTGTGGCTGCTAAGGTTTCCCTGAATTCATCCCGTTCATTTCATACCTTTCGGTATGAACGCACCATTTTGATGAGTCCCCTGCTCTAACCAACTGAGCTACAGGCCCGTTAAGGCGGGAAGTATAACGAAAAAAGACCGCCCGGGGTATCGGGACGGCCTTTTCGATCACGGCTTTCGCCGGTTTTATTCGTAGTCCATAAAGCTGCGCAGGTGATCCGAGCGGGTCGGATGACGCAGTTTGCGCAGTGCCTTGGCTTCGATCTGGCGAATCCGCTCACGGGTGACATCGAACTGCTTGCCGACCTCTTCCAGGGTGTGGTCGGTGTTCATGTCGATGCCGAAGCGCATGCGCAGTACCTTGGCTTCGCGGGCGGTCAGCCCTTCCAGTACACCCTGCACGGTTTCCATCAGGCCACTGGAAGTGGCGTGGTCCATCGGCGACAGCACGTTCAGATCCTCGATGAAGTCACCCAGGTGGGAATCCTCGTCGTCGCCGATCGGGGTTTCCATGGAGATCGGTTCCTTGGCAATCTTCAGCACCTTGCGCACCTTGTCTTCCGGCATTTCCATACGTTCGGCCAGCTCTTCCGGGGTTGGTTCGCGACCCATCTCCTGCAGCATCTGCCGGGAGATCCGGTTGAGCTTGTTGATGGTTTCAATCATGTGCACCGGAATACGGATGGTGCGGGCCTGATCCGCGATGGAGCGGGTGATGGCCTGACGAATCCACCAGGTGGCATAGGTCGAGAACTTGTAACCACGGCGATATTCGAACTTGTCGACGGCCTTCATCAGACCGATGTTGCCTTCCTGAATCAGATCCAGGAACTGCAGTCCGCGGTTGGTGTATTTCTTGGCAATCGAGATCACCAGTCGCAGATTGGCCTCGACCATTTCCTTCTTGGCGCGGCGAGCCTTGGCTTCGCCGATGGACATCTTGCGGTTGATGTCCTTGACTTCGGAAATGGTCAGTCCGCAGATTTCCTCGATAGAGGCCAGCTTTTGCTGGGCACGCAGGATATCGTCCTTGTGCTCCATCAGGATCGGGGAGTACTTGGTGTCGGCCTTGATCTGTTCTTCCAGCCACTCGGGCTTGGCTTCATTCTCGGGGAACGAGGTAATGAACTCCTTGCGCGGCATGTGTGCGCGATCCACGCAGATGTCCATGATGGTTTTTTCATGGCTACGAATGCGGTCGATCAACTCACGCATGGCCATGACCAGGTTGTCCACGACCTTCTGGGTCAGCTTGAGCTGCATGACCTGTTCCACCAGCTCATCGCGCAGTTTGGCGGTTTTCTTGTCGCGATGACCGTGCTTGCGGGTCGAGGTGACCAGCTTCTTGTGGAGCTTGCGAATGTTTTCGAAACGCTGCCGGGCTTCTTCGGGATCGGGACCGGTATCAACTTCTTCGGCATCGTCATCGTCGTCGTCATTATTGTCGGCGGCGGCGCTGGCATCGACCGGCGTATGGGTCGGAATCTCGTCCGGCGCATTGGGATCGATAAAGTCGGTGATCAGATCGGTCAGTTTCATTTCCCCGGCTTCGACCTGATCCCACAGCAGCAGAATCTGGCTGACAGTTTCGGGATACATAGTCAGCGCGGAGAGCATCTGGTTGAGGCCGTCTTCGATACGCTTGGCGATCTCGATCTCGCCGGCGCGGGTCAGCAGTTCCACGGCACCCATTTCACGCATATACATGCGCACGGGATCGGTGGTGCGACCGAATTCGCTGTCGACGGAGGCCAGCGCGGCGGCGGCTTCTTCGGCGGCGTCTTCATCCACCTCGGTGGTGGTTTCCAGGATAGTGTCGCCGTCGGGGGCCGATTCATAGACGACGATACCCATGTCGTTGATCATCGCAACGATATCTTCGATCTGCTCGGGGTCGACAATATCATCGGGCAGGTGATCGTTGACCTCGGCATAGGTCAAAAATCCCTGTTCTTTACCCTTGGCAATCAACGACTTGAGTTGAGATTGCTGTTGGCTTAAATCCATCACTTCGGCTTTTGCAGGCTTCATCTAGTCAGATTCCAAAATAGCGGCGTAAAACCATCCAATTTTACACTAATTTGCCCGATTTTCTAGGTAAACCGGGACGTCTCGCGGGGGCAGGTGCCCTCTATATGACGGCACGAACCCCCGATTTATTTAATTTTTCCTGAAAATTTTGTCAGTGGAACAGCTGGCTGGACAGTTGCCGGATTTCGACCTTCTCCTCCGGCGTGAGGTTGCCGTGGTTGGATTTGGCCATCAGCGTGTCGTAGCGGGCTTCCAGCCGGTGCCGGTCCAGGGCCTCGATGGCGGCCGTAAATTCGTGTTTCAGACTTGCTTCATCATCGATTTCCGGTTGCCAGGCGGCCAGTTTTTCCAGGTGCCGGGCGTGCTCTGTGTCGCGCCAGCGCTCGATCAGGGCACTGGTGGTTAGATTGGGGTGGTGACGCAAAGTTTCAAGCACGGCGACCAATAAATCGATTCCCGGAATCTCCAGCTGGGTCAGGCGCTGCGGGTCTCCCGCCTCGGGGGCCAGGGCCGGGTTATGCAGCAGCCGCGCCAGGGCCCGGCGCACCGGTGAAAAGAGTTGCCGCTCCTGCCCGCCGCGCGGCCGTTGGGGTGGCCGGGAGCGCCCCGCGGGCATGTCAGGCGGCGTATCGCCGGCCTCACCCCGCTGCCGCGGGGGTTTGGTCTGGCTGAGCGCAGTCTCGATCCGGTGCTCGTCGATGCGGGCCAGCTGCGCCAGCTGGCTGATCATCATCTGCCGGTAGACCCCCGGCGACAACCGGGCCAGCAGCGGTCGGGCCTGCTCCACCAGATTGGCCCGCCCGTCGATGGAGGCGGTGTCGTTCTGCGCGCTGAGGCGGTTGAACAGATAATCGGAGAAGGGCGCCGCGCGGGAGACCTGCTGCTCGAATTCGGCCTTGCCCACCTGGCGCACCAGGGTGTCGGGATCCTCGCCCTCGGGCAGGAACAAAAAGCGGATCTGGCGTCCCTCGCGCATCACCGGCAGCGCGTTTTCCATCGCCCGCCAGGCGGCCTCGCGTCCGGCCCGATCCCCGTCGAAGCAGAACACTACCTCGGAGGTAACCTTGAACAGCTGTTGGAGGTGATCGGCCGTGGTGGCGGTGCCCAGGGTGGCGACCGCGTAGCGGATATCGAACTGGGCGAGTGAGACCACGTCCATATAGCCTTCGACCACCAGCAGGCGGGGAATGTTGCGCAGGGCCTGGCGCGCCTCGTACAGGCCATAGAGCTCCCGGCCCTTGTGAAACAGCGGGGTTTCCGGGGAGTTGAGGTACTTGGGCTGG
>NZ_JAVLAZ010000048.1:16257-18986 GCF_031581315.1 Thiohalophilus sp. | reverse complement strand
ACGTTGGGTGCTACCTGAATTGACTCTCCCTCGAGTTACTCTGTAAATACCTATTGTTTGCGCGCTTGGCGTCTTTGCGTCCTTTGCACCCAAACAACGGGCATAAACGTTTATTCCACCAGTCATAAAAAGAGAATCAGTCGGAGGTCTTGTGTTTGTACTCGCACAGGTCCTCGATGACACAGGCGCCGCAACGTGGTTTGCGCGCCACGCAGGTGTAGCGGCCAAGCAGAATGAGCCAGTGATGGGCGTCTTTTTTGTATTCTTCAGGCACCAGCTTGAGCAGTTTTTTCTCCACCTCCAGCACGGTCTTGCCGGGGGCGAGGCCGGTGCGGTTGCTGACCCGGAAAATGTGGGTGTCCACGGCGATGGTGGGGTGACCAAAGGCGGTATTGAGAATCACGTTGGCGGTCTTGCGCCCGACGCCGGGTAGCGCTTCCAGCGCTGCCCGGTCCTCGGGGACTTTGCCGCCGTGCTGCTCGACCAGTATCTGGCAGGTCTTGATGATGTTTTTGGCCTTGCTGTTGAACAGCCCGATGGTCTTGATGTATTCCTTCAGGCCGGATTCTTGTAGCTCCAGGATCTTTTTCGGGCTGCGAGCCACCTTGAACAGCTCTTTAGTCGCCTTGTTGACGCCCTTATCCGTGGCCTGCGCCGAAAGAATCACCGCGACCAGCAACTCAAACGGCGAGCGGTAGTTCAGTTCGGTGGTGGGATGCGGATTCTCTTTTTTCAGCCGCTTGAAAATCTCACGCCTTTTTTCAGGATTCATTCTTGTTGTTCTTCAAGCTAATTGTAAGAAATCGAATTGATAAAATAATCCGCAAATGCACGCGAATATACGCAAATAAATGCAAGAGCGGGAGTTTAATAATTATACAATCTCTTTGCGTTTATTCGCGTTAATTTGCGGACCTTGTTCTTCTTAAGTCGTTGCGCCGGCGGGTTGTTCGGTGCCGATGGGGGCCTTGCTGCGTTCGGCGCGGCGCTGGTCGATCAGGTTTTTGACGGCGATGAGTAATCCGAGCCCGATGAAGGCGCCGGGGGGCAGGATGGCCAGCAGGTAACCGCGGTAGTCCTCGAACAGGACCAGGGTCATCCAGTCGGCGCCCTGGCCGAACATCAGCTCGGCCTGGCGCAGCAGGGTGCCGAAGCCCAGGATTTCACGCATGGCGCCGAGGGTGACCAGTACGGCGGTGAAGCCGATTCCCATGAACAGCCCGTCGGTGAAGGCCTGTGGGACCGGGTTCCTGGAGGCGAAGCTTTCGGCACGCGCCAGGATCGAGCAGTTGGTGACGATCAACGGGATGAATATCCCCAGGATTTTGTACAGTTCGTGAAACCAGGCATTCATGCTCAGTTCAATCACGGTGACCACCGAGGCGATGATCAGAACGAACACCGGCACCCGAATCTCGGGGCGTACCCAGCGGCGAATCAGCGAGACGGTGGTATTCGACACGACCAGTGTCAAAATGGTGGCCAGTCCCAGGCCCAGGCCATTGATCGTGGTGTTGGTGACCGCCAGCAACGGACACAGGCCCAGTAACTGGACAAATGCCACATTGTTGGTCCACAGGCCGTCGCGGATCAGGGTGCCGTAAGGATTGTTTGTCATGCTGACTCGTCCGTCGTCGGGTTGTCGTTGGGGCGAAACAGTTGTTCGCGATGTTCTGCGTAATATTTAAGCGCGTTATGCACCGCTTTGACAACGGCGCGCGGGGTGACTGTCGCGCCGGTGAACTGATCGAACTGGCCACCGTCTTTTTTAACTTTCCAGCCGGCGGGGCCGGGGTTGTCCAGGGATTTGCCGCTGAAGCTGTGAATCCAGTCGGAGCGGTCCGCCTCGATGGCATCACCCAGCCCCGGTGTCTCGCGATGGTTTATGACGCGTACGCCGGCCAGTTCCCCATTATACCGAATGGCTACCAGCAGGTTGATGGGGCCGCCATACCCGTCCGGCGCCATGACATTGAGAATGGCGGTAACCGGCTCACCTTCCTTGCGGGCCCGGTAGACGGTGACCGGTTTGGGGGTACCCAGCAACGTTTCATCGCGTACCTGGATGGTATCCCGGGTCAGTGTGTTGTCATGCGTCCTGGGCGGGACCAGGGTATGCAGGTTACGCAACAGGGCGGCCTGTTTGTTGGCGGCAATGGTCGGCGCGGTCTGCTGATGGATCCAGGCGACCAGCCCGGCACCGATCACGGCAAAGCCGCCCAGCAAGACCGCGCTGATCGTCATGTGTTTGATCAGTGCCCGCATTACGAGTGCTCCTCGCCAAAGACGGGCGGCCGGGTATAGTAATCAATCGTGGGAACCGCCATGTTCATCAGCAGCACGGCAAAAGCGACGGCGTCGGGATACCCGCCCCAGGTGCGGATGATATACAGCAGCAGACCGATTCCGATGCCATAGATGATCCGACCCCGGTTGGTGGTCGCTGCGGTGACCGGATCGGTGGCGATGAAAAATGCGCCGAGCATGGTCGCACCACCGAACAGATGGAACAGCGGCGAGGTAAAGGCGTCGGGATCGTTCAGGTGGAATAATCCGGAAACAAGAAACAGGGTCGCCAGCATGGCCAGCGGAATATGCCAGCTGATGACACGCATATAGATCAGTACCAGTCCGCCCAGCATGAACAGCAGATTGATCCACTCCCAGCCGTGGCCGGAGAGCATGCCGAACAGTTCGGTACTGCTGTGCTGAATTTCGGTCAGGGTGAG
>NZ_JAVLAZ010000048.1:0-16157 GCF_031581315.1 Thiohalophilus sp. | reverse complement strand
ACCACCGCGCTGCCATCCATCAAAAAAGGTTTGATGGGCCGTTTGCGCAGGTGCAGCATCAGCCCCTCGGCAGCCAGCGCCGTGACGACCGCCAGCGTGATATTGATTATGACGCCCGGGCCGAAAAAGTGCGTATACGCCAGCACGCCGGGGATCAGTGCATAGATCACCGCCAGCATCATTCGGTTGACCCGGTTTCCGCTTTGTATATGCGGTGAGCTGTGTAACGACAGGTTCATGATTCTTCCTTGTCATCGTTCTTTACGGTCGCATCATCCGCGGTGTTGTCCGTTGATGCGGATTCCGCCCGGCGTGCCCTGGCCCGGGCCTTGGCCGCTTCAATGGTCGCTTTTTTGTTATCGTCGCTTTCGGTTTTGTCGCCCTGACTTTTCTTTAGCATTTCTTTTTTGCGCTGTTTGCGTTCCTCGTCTTCGCGTTTTTTGCGTTCCAGACGTTCCTGGCGGAACTCATGCCGTTCGCGGGCCAGATCGGCTTTGCGCTTCTCCCGTTCCTGGGCCCAGATTTCAGTCTTGGCAAAGCGATAGTACTGCACCAGCGGAATATGGCTGGGACAAACATAGGCGCAGCAGCCGCACTCGATACAGTCAAACAGATTGAAGTCCTGGACCCGATCGAAATTTTTTGCCCTTGCATACCAGTAAAGCTGTTGCGGCAGCAGTTGTGCCGGGCAGACCCGAGCGCATTCACCACAACGGATACAGGGCATAGGGGTATGTTGTTCAGCGGCGCGCGGCCAGGAAAGAATACAATTGGTCGTTTTGATGACCGGGACACCGGGCGTGGCCACGTTGAAGCCCATTAACGGACCGCCCATGATCAGCTCATGATCTTTATCGTCGCGCCAGCCACACTGTTCGAGCAGAGCAGAGAAGGGCGTGCCGATCAAAACATCCAGATTGGAGGGTTGACCGATTGCCTCGCCGGTGACGGTGACATAACGGGAGATCAACGGTTTGCCATGATGGATGGCATCCGCCACGGCCGCGGCGGTGCCGACATTGTGACAGACTGTATTGATGTCCAGCGGCAGGCCGTGACTGGGTACTTCCTTGCCGGTGAGGATCTTGATCAGCTGTTTCTCGCCGCCGCTGGGGTAAATGGTCGGGACCTGCACCAGTTCAATGAATGTTTTTTCCTCGTCACTCAGTGCTTCGCGCAGGCTTTCATAGGCGCGGGGCTGGTTGTCTTCCAGGGCGATGATGCAATGTCTGGCCTGAACTGCATGGCGCATGATCAACATGCCATCGATAATGCGCCGCGGTTGTTCCTGTATCAGGATCGCATCGCAAGTAATATACGGTTCACATTCGGCGCCATTGAGAATCAGGGTGTCGATGACATTGCCAGGACCGGCGTTGAGTTTGATAAAGGCAGGAAAGCCGGCGCCACCCATACCGACAATACCGGCCTCGCGGATGACATTGCGCAGGGCGCTGGGTTCCAGATCGGCATAGTCGGGTCGGGGCGTCAGTTCGGTCCACTCATCTTCGCCGTCGCTGTCGATCACGATACAGGGTGCCTGCAAACCCGAGGGGTGGGGAATGGGGTAATCATCGATCGTACGGACCGTGCCGGAGGTGGGTGCGTGCACCGGGACACTCACGTATTCGGTGGCATGGGCCAGACGTTGCCCTTTCAGGACGCGCTGTCCGACTTCGACTTCCGGTTCGGCCGGCTCGCCGATATGTTGCTGCAAGGGAACGATCAATTGCGGCGGGATGGTGGCGGTATGGACCGGCTCCTGCATGGATTCGGCCTTGTGACCGGGCAGGCGCAAGCCGCCGTGAAAGTGCCACAGCCGGCGCTTCATGAGGAGCTGGCCTCGCGCGGCGGTTTTTCCAGCGGCAGTGGCGGTGCCGGCCATTTCCAGGTTTGCGGGGTCTCTTCCACCGGCTTGATGTGAATGCAATCCACCGGGCAGGGTTCGATACAGAGATCGCAACCGGTGCATTCGGATTCGATTACCGTGTGCATCTGCTTGGCGGCACCGACGATGGCATCCACCGGGCAGGCCTGGATACACAGGGTACAGCCGATACATTCGTTCTCGTCGATGTAAACGACCGTTTTCTCGCTGTGTTCGCCATGTTCCTCGTTGAGCGGCTTGGGATCGACACCCAGCAGATCGGCCAGTTGTTGAATGACTACCTCGCCACCGGGCGGACACTGGTTGATATCGGCTTCGCCTTTGGCGATCGCCTCGGCGTAGGGTCGGCAACCGGCATAGGTGCACTGGCCGCACTGGGTCTGCGGTAAAATGGCATCGATTTGATCCACCACCGGATCGCCTTCCACTTTGAAGCGTACCGAGGCAAAGCCCAGCAACAGGCCGAAGACCACGGCAAGCACAGCAAGAACGATAATGGCTTCAAACATGACGGTGGTTTATCCTCTGACCAGCCCGGCAAAACCCATAAAGGCCATCGACATCAGCCCGGCGGTGATCAGCGCAATGGAGGGGCCGCGAAAGATGGTTGGTACATCGGCGACCGCCAGACGTTCGCGCATGGCGGCGAACAGGATCAACACCAGCGAGAAGCCCACCGCGGCGCCGAAGCCGTACAGGGCCGATTCGATGAACCCGTGCTCGGTCTGCACGTTAAGCAGTGCCACGCCCAGCACGGCACAGTTGGTGGTGATCAGCGGCAAAAAGATCCCCAGTACCTGATAGAGCAGCGGACTGGTCTTGTGCACCAGCATCTCGGTGAACTGCACCACCACCGCGATGACCAGAATGAAGGAGATCGTTCTCAGGTATTCCAGCCCGAAAGGCGTCAGCAGATATTCGTTGACCAGATAACTGGAGATGGACGACAGCGTCAGCACAAAGGTGGTCGCCAGCGCCATCCCCGTGGCCGTCTCCAGCTTGCGCGAGACTCCCATGAAGGGACACAGCCCGAGAAACTTCACCAGAACGAAGTTGTTCACCAGGACCGTGCTGACAAGTATGAGGGCGTATTCCATATCAAATCACAGTGACGAGGGCCGAGGGACGAGGGACGAGGTTACAGCGTACTCCGTCAGGCCGATAAATTTAAGCATAGCGTGCTTCCACCCGGTTTGAGGTCGATCAAAGTCCCTATAAGTTATGTCAATGCTTTGATGAGGAACAGATGGATTCCTCGTCCCTCGTAACTCGTCCCTCGGCCCTGTTATTTCACGCGCATCCCCGGCTGAGCCCCGTCGTGCGGTTCCAGGATCCACAGATCTTCGCCACCGGGCCCGGCGGCCAGCACCATGCCTTCGGAGACGCCGAAGCGCATTTTGCGCGGTTTGAGGTTGGCGACCATGACGGTCAGTTTGCCCTCCAGATCCTCAGGGGTATAGGCGGACTTGATACCGGCGAAAACGTTGCGGGTTTCCGCGCCGATGTCCAGGGTCAGTTGCAACAGCTTGTCGGCGCCTTCTACGTGCTCGGCTTTGACGATACGGGCGATGCGCAGATCGATTTTGGCAAAGTCATCGAATTCTATCTGCCCGGCGATCGGCTCGATGTCGGCAGCCGGTTCTGACGCGCCGGGCGCGGTTTGCTGCAGATCCTGTTTCGATTCGTCGATCATGGCGTCGATGTGCTCCTTTTCAATCCGGGTCATCAGCGGTTTGAATTTGTTGATCGTATGGTTGGTGAGCGGGTTGGTTATGTCTTGCCAGTGCAGGGCGTCGATATTCAAAAATGCCTCGGCGCCGGCGGCCAGTTTGGGCAATACCGGCTTGAGGTAGGTGACCAGCACCCGAAACAAATTGAGGCCGACGCTGCAGATATTCTGCAGAGCCTGATCGGAGCCTTCCTGCTTGGCAATCACCCAGGGTTTTTCCGCGTCGATATACTGGTTGGCCTGATCCGCCAGGGCCATGATCTCGCGCATGGCATGGCCGAATTCGCGGTTCTCATACAAATCCGCGATGGATTCACGCGCTTCGGCAAACTGTTGATAGAGCTCGGGTTCGCTGCAGGTGTCGGCGAGCCGGCCTTCGAAGCGCTTGTGAATGAAGCCGGCGCAACGGCTGGCGATGTTGACCACCTTGCCGACCAGATCCGAGTTCACCCGCTGCTGGAAATCTTCCAGGCTCAAATCGATATCCTCGATACCGCTGCCCAGCTTGGCGGCGAAGTAATAGCGCAGGTATTCGGGATTGAGATGCTTTAAATAGGTTCGCGCCTGAATAAAGGTGCCGCGCGATTTGGACATCTTCTGATTGTTGACGGTCAAAAAGCCGTGGCAGAAGACCGCGCTGGGGGTACGAAAGCCGGCGCCGTGCAACATGGCGGGCCAGAACAGGGTGTGGAAGTAGGCGATGTCCTTGCCGATGAAATGGTAGACCTCGTAGTCGCTCTCCCTGTCCCAGTAGCGATCGAAGTCGAGGTCGTCGCTTCGGTCGCACAGCTGCTTGAAACTGGCCATGTAGCCGATAGGTGCATCCAGCCAGACATAGAAGTATTTGCCCGGGGCGTCGGGGATTTCGAAACCGAAGTAGGGCGCATCGCGGGAGATGTCCCAGTCCTGCAGCCCGGCGTCGAACCATTCGTGCAGCTTGTTGGCGATCACCGGCTGTACATGATCACCCAGGGTCCAGTCGCGCAGCATTGCCTCGAAATCGCCCAGCGCGAAAAAGTAGTGTTCCGATTCCTTTTCTATGGGCGTGGCGCCGGAGAGCGCGGAGACGGGGTTTTTCAGTTCGGTCGGCGTGTAGGTGGCACCGCACGCCTCGCAGCTGTCGCCGTACTGATCCGCCGCGCCGCAGCGGGGACACTCGCCCTTGATGAAACGGTCCGGCAGGAACATCTGCTTTTCGGGATCGAAGGCCTGTTTGATCACCCGGGTGTGGATATGACCGGCATCGCACAAGCGACGATATATCAGGGACGCCAGTTCGCGATTTTCGTCCGAATGGGTCGAGTGATAGTTGTCGAAGCCGATGTCGAAGGCGGCGAAATCCGCGGTATGTTCATCATGCGTGCGGGCGATCAGCGCCTCGGGATCGATGCCCTCGCTCTGGGCACGCAGCATGATCGGGGTGCCATGGGCGTCGTCGGCGCAGACATAGGTACACTGATGACCTTGCATTTTCTGAAAGCGAACCCAGATATCGGTCTGGATATATTCCACCAGATGGCCGAGATGGATCGAGCCGTTGGCATAGGGCAGGGCGCTGGTAACAAGGATGTGACGCGGTGTGGGCATGGTCTCTGATCGCCAAAATCGTAGGCTTGCAAAAGCCGCATACCCTAGCAGGAATGGGCGTTTGCGACCAGTTGCAAATCATTTCCCTTGCAGTTTAGAGGGATTTGAGGCGAAATTCGCACTCGCTCCGGAATTTGTGTAACATACGCCTCCCGAGTATTTTACTCGGTTATTTAACCACATAAACTATCAGGAGAAACGAGATGGCAGACGTCTCCCAGACACAGATTGAAGAAGCACTGAAACAGGTCACCGATCCAAACATGGAAAAGGACCCGGTCAGCGCCAAAGCGGTCAAGGACATCAAGATTGACGGCGACAAGGTGAGCGTCGACATCGTGCTCGGTTATCCCGCGGCTGGCTACAAGGACAAACTGGCCGCCCAGCTCAAGGAAAAGGTCGAAGCGGTCGACGGTGTCAGTAGCGCCGAGTTCAACATCACCTGGAAGATCGTTTCCCATAGCGTTCAAAAAGGCGTTGAGCCCATCAAGGGCGTCAAGAACATCATTGCCGTGGCCTCCGGCAAGGGCGGCGTGGGCAAATCCACCACGGCGGTCAACCTGGCCCTGGCCCTGTCGGCCGAAGGCGCCAGGGTCGGTATCCTGGATGCGGACATCTACGGTCCCAGCATGCCGCGTATGCTGGGTGTCACCGGTCAGCCCGAATCCGAGGACGGCAAGAGCCTGAAGCCGATGAAAAGCTATGACATCCAGTCCATGTCCATCGGCTATCTGATCGACGAGGAAACCCCCATGATCTGGCGTGGCCCGATGGTTACCCAGGCGCTGGAGCAGCTGCTCAACGACACCCAGTGGGATGAGGTCGATTACCTGGTCATCGACCTGCCGCCGGGTACCGGCGACACCCAGCTGACCCTGGCGCAGAAGGTGCCTGTCACCGGCGCGGTCATCGTCACCACTCCACAGGATATTGCCCTGCTCGACGCCCGCAAGGGACTGAAGATGTTCGAGAAGGTCGAGGTGCCGGTGCTGGGGATCATTGAAAACATGAGCATTCACATCTGCTCCAACTGTGGCCACGAAGAGCATATCTTCGGCGAAGGCGGCGGTCAGCGCATGGCCGAACAGAATCATGTTGACCTGCTGGGTTCCCTGCCGCTGGAAATGTCCATCCGCAGCTCCACCGACGAAGGCAAGCCTTCCGTGGCAGCCGATCCGGATAGCCGGGTCGCGGAAATCTATCGCGACATCTCCCGCCGGGTCGCGGCCAAACTGTCGCTCAAGGCCAAGGACTATAGCGCGAGCTTTCCGAAAATCGTTATTCAGAACAACTAGTTCGGAACAACGAGGCCAGAGTAAACGGGGCACTTCCGTGCCCCGTTTCATTTCCGGCGATCCACTTTTGAACTTCTCTGGAATAAAACGCGGAGGGCGCAGAGTCGCAGAGGCGCGGAGGAAAGGAATCTTTCTGCATTGCATGTTTGTTCTCTGCGTCTCCGCGCCTCTGCGAACTCCGCGTTTTGTTGTCAGGGCTGCGAAAAAGGGTTGGCCAGGGTCTCTCGTTACTCGTCCCTTTTTGGATTAGAATAGCCCCTCGTTTTTCGAGGAGTGGGGCAGCATGAGTATCAAGGCGGACAAGTGGATCAAGCGCATGGCCGAGCAGGAGGGCATGATCGAGCCGTTCGAGTCGGGACAGGTGCGGGAGGTCGATGGCCAGAAGATCGTCTCCTATGGAACCTCCAGTTACGGGTATGATGTGCGCTGTTCCGACGAGTTCAAGATTTTCACCAACATCAACTCCGCCATCGTCGATCCCAAGGATTTTGACCACCAGAGCTTTGTCGACTTCAAGGGCGATGTCTGCATTATCCCGCCCAACTCCTTTGCCCTGGCCAGCACTGTGGAGTACTTTCGCATCCCGCGCAGTGTGCTGACCATCTGTCTGGGCAAGTCGACCTATGCCCGCTGCGGCATCATCGTCAACGTCACCCCGCTGGAGCCGGACTGGGAAGGGCATGTCACGCTGGAATTTTCCAACACCACGCCGTTGCCGGCGAAGATCTATGCCAATGAGGGCGTGGCGCAAATGCTGTTTCTGGAATCCGATGAGGTCTGCGAAACCTCCTACAAGGATCGCGGCGGCAAATACCAGGGCCAGCGCGGGGTGACCTTGCCCAGGGCCTGAATCCCGGGCCGCCCGGCCCGGCCTTCTCCAAATGAGAATGATTCCTATTGCAATACTAGGAGGGCCTGGTATTATCGCAAATGAGAATCATTATCATTTTGGAGGATCATATGCATCTGCAACTGGAATCCCGCCTCGGGGATGTCACCCCGAGTCTGCAAATCCGTGCCGCCGCCAGCGGCCAGGTCCTGGTCGAACTGGATTCCCGCCGCTTGCGCCCCTTGCTGGATCGCGGCGAAGTTTCCCCCACCGTGGTCGAATCCCACGGCGTCTCCGATCGTCGCATCATGGCCCTGGTAGACCGGCTCGGTTGCTGGCGCGAGTTTGTGCGCGGTTGCCTGAACGATCCGGCTGCGGCCAGTTGAGAACGTCGAGGCCCACTGTCATTGCAGGTAATGTGTGGCGTTTACCTGTCTGCCATTTATCAAACTCACCGGGAAATAACGCGGAGGACGCGGAGGCGCGGAGTCGCAGAGAAAGATAATTTTTCTATCATGCTCTGTGACTCCGCGCCTTTGTGCTGCAACGGTCTGGTAAAGAGAGGCTACCCGCAAAGTCACGCAGGCTATCGCCAATGTGACCTACGCGGCTCCGCGTTGAATGAACAGGTTTCGGTTCCTGTGAAGTAACGCGAAGACGTTGATGCCCGTTGTTTGGGTACGGAGACGCTGAGTTGTAAAGTTATTTTCTCCGCGCCTTTGCGCCTCCGCGTCCTCCGCGTTGAATTGCAACAGGCTGTTAAAAGCGGCTACTCGTCCCTCGTCCCTACCCGAAGGGCTAGAGGGACTTGCCGTTGTAACGGCGTAGTTTTAATTCGATGGTGTCGCCATCGGAATCAAGACGGCGGGTTTGATAGGGCAGGTAATCCAGTTCTCTGGCGCACCAGAAGGTGTAGGTGCGGTTGCGCTTCTGGTCATAATACTCCATGACCACGGTGTGCAGTTTGCCCATGGCGGTATCGAAGGTTTTTTCGCCGCGTGGGATCAAGGTGTAGTCTTCAATCCGTTTTTTATCGGCGATGCGATATTCCAGTTTGCGGATGCTTTGTTGCAAATCAAGCATCATGGCGAACTGGAAAGTCATCAGGTCCTGGTCGTTCTTCTGCAGGGGCGGCGTTTCATCCAGCAGGCTGTGGCGCAGCAGCTGTGCCTGGCGATCGTAGTCGACTTCGAAGGTTTCCGGCTTTTTGCCGTTTTTATGATAGCGATAATGCAGTGGTTGAATGTGGCCGTCGACAAACCGGAAACGGCTGGTCTCTTTCACGGTGTCGGAGACAAACAGGGCTGCGAATCCTTCCGCCTTGGTGACGGCCCGCGCAGTATACTCATTATCGCCGGTTTTGCGCAGCGTGCGCTGATTGCTGCCCAGATTGAAACCGTCTTTGCTGACGCTGTACTCGATATCCAGTGCCGGCAGCTCGGCGTTTGCCGCGAGGGGTAAACCGACCAGCAGGCTGAGGAGAAGGGTGCGAAATAGGGAATTCAAGGTGCCACCATTAAAGAAGGTTGGTTTTAATCTTTCGCCAGGACGTAAAGACGCAAAGTGAAACGGTATTCTTCACATGCCGGCAATTTTGCGAGAGCGTCTCTTAATTATAATCAGACAACGCTGTTGCGGCAGGTTCATTTTTAATTGTTTTGCCAGGGACGGTTAATACCAGGAGAAAGCGTTCCTGGCGGGCCGGCGCCGCGGGCGAGCATTAATTTTCTGCCCGATACCGGCGTTGCTGTTCGCTGATCGGACTGCCGTCGAATAATACGCTATCGTCTTCGAGGCGCACGCGGTCGCGGGCGATCCAGTCCACTACCTGCGGGTAGATGCGGTGCTCCTGTTCGTGGACTTTTTGGGCCAGACTCTCGGGCGTATCGCTGGCTTCGATCGGCACGCTGGCCTGCAGAATGATCGGTCCGCCGTCCAGCTCCGGGGTGACATAGTGGACGCTACAGCCATGTTCGGTGTCGCCGGCTTCCAGGGCCCGCTGATGGGTATTGAGGCCCTTGTAGCGCGGCAGCAGGGAAGGGTGAATATTGATCATGCGTCCCTGGTAATGGCGTACAAAGTCATCGCTTAATATCCGCATGAACCCGGCCAGGATGATCAGGCCGGGGCGGTACTCGTCGATCAGCGCCTGCAGGGCGATGTCGTACGCCTCGCGTGAGTTATAGTCGCGATGACTGAGGATGCGGGCGGCAATGCCCGCCTGTTCGGCGCGCTGGAGGCCGTAGGCGTCGGCCCGGTTGCTGATTACCGCCACAATCCGGGCCGGGGTATCTCCCTGGTGAATCTGATCGATCAGCGCCTGCAGATTGGTCCCGCTGCCGGAGATCAGGACCACGATGCGCAGCGGGTTCGATGTTGCAGGGTCGCTCATGAGGCGTCGCGTATGCGTACCTGTGGCTCGCCATCGGCGGCATCGATCCGGCCGATGATCAGCGGGGCTTCGCCCTGTTCCTGCAATATGCTCAGGCAGGTGTCGGCATCGTCGGCACCCACTATCAACACCATCCCCAGTCCGTTGTTGAATGTGCGGAACATCTCTTCATCAGCGATGTTGCCCTGTTTCTGCAGCCAGTCGAAGACCGGCGGACGTTGCCAGCTTTGCCGGTTGATGACGGCGGCCGTGTCGGTCGGCATGACCCGCGGCAGATTTTCGAGCAGGCCGCCGCCGGTGATGTGCGCCAGGGCGTGGACGTTGATTTGCTCGAACAGGGCCAGCAACGGTTTGATGTAAATCCGGGTGGGAGCGAGCAACGCCTCGCCCAGGGTAGTGTCGCCCAACGGGGCGTTCAGATCGGCGCCGCTGATCTCGATAATTTTGCGAATCAGTGAATAACCGTTGGAATGCGGACCGCTGGCGGGCAGACCAATCAGCACATCGCCGGCCCCCACGCGTGTGCCGTCGATGATGCGACTTTTTTCCACCACCCCGACACAAAACCCGGCCAGGTCATAATCGTCGCCCTGATACATGCCGGGCATTTCCGCGGTCTCACCGCCGCTCAATGCCGCACCGGCCTGACGACAACCTTCGGCGATGCCTTTGATAACATCGGCGGCGGCCTCGACATTGAGGCGCCCGGTGGCGTAATAATCGAGAAAGAACAGGGGCTCGGCACCCTGCACGATCAGATCGTTGACACACATGGCAACCAGATCGATGCCAATGGTATCGTGGCGCTGCATCTGCATGGCCAGCCTGAGCTTGGTGCCAACCCCGTCGGTGCCGGCGACCAGGACCGGCTCGCGATAGCGCCCCGGCGGCAGTTCGAACAGGGCGCCGAAACCGCCCAGTCCGCCCATGACTTCCGGGCGCCGGGTGCTGGCGGCATAGGGTTTGATACGATCGATCAGCTGGTTACCGGCATCGATATCCACGCCGGCATCACGGTAGCTCAGGCCACCGGACGGTGGGACACTGTCATTGGACACGAAAGTCTCCTGAAATTAGAGAATAGGGCGCACCTTTTGGGGGCCGCTTCAAGGCATAATAC
Organism: Thiohalophilus sp.; assembly: GCF_031581315.1. Taxonomy (GTDB): domain Bacteria; phylum Pseudomonadota; class Gammaproteobacteria; order UBA6429; family Thiohalophilaceae; genus Thiohalophilus. The sequence continues at coordinate 5,317 of NZ_JAVLAZ010000048.1, read as the reverse complement.
GCCTAGTCTATCAATTCGGTCGTCGGCTTGGAATCCACGGCTGTCCGACCGGTACAATGGGACCGCATCAGGTCAGAGGAATGGCAAGCGCATGAAGTATGACAAGCAACTGGGGATTCTTTTAGCGGGGTTGATATGGCTCGTGGCAACACCGCTGCCGGCGGAAGAGGTGCCGGGACTGTACGAGGCCGAGGTGCCGGTCGAGTCCCAGGATCGGGAGGTGCGTGAAGTCGCCCTTGGCGTGGCACTGAAACAGGTGCTGGTGCGGGTCACTGGCCGGCGCATGGTCCTGACCATGGCCGATATCGAACCGCTGCTGGAGCAGGCGCCCCGCTATGTTCAGCAGTTTCGCTATCAGACCCGGGAAGCGAACGGCAATGACGAGCCAACCGAACTGCTCTGGGTCCGTTTCGACAAACGGGCGGTGGATCGCCTGCTGCGTGAGAACGGTCTGCCGGTCTGGGGCCGCACCCGACCCGCAACCCTGATCTGGCTGGTGGTCGACGACCGCCGGGACCGCGAATTGCTGAGCAGCGACATGGATACCCGGGCCCGTCGGGCCATTGAACAGCAGGCCCGCCTGCGCGGCTTGCCGCTGCGTTTCCCGCTGATGGACCTGACCGATCGCCGTGTCATCAGCGTCAGCGATGTGTGGGGGAATTTCGAGGACAATATCCTGCAGGCCTCGGCCCGTTACGATGCCGAGGCGGTGCTGGTGGGGCGCGTGGCCCGGACCTCGTCGGGCGGCTGGAGCGGCCGCTGGAACCTGTATCAGGAGGGGCGCAGCCAGAACTGGAATGTGGCCGGGCAGGCACTGGAGGAAGCCGTTGTCCCCGCCGTTAATCGCCTGGCCGATCTGCTGGCCGAACAATTTGCCCGGATCGGACAAAACGATCAGCATGAAAAACTGCGTGTTCGGGTGGCCGATGTTAAGGGATTGGCGGATTTTAACCGGGTCATGAATTACCTCAAGGATCTGGCGCTGGTCGAAGAGGTGCACATCGAACAGCTCGAGGCCGACACTCTGACGCTGATTGTGAGTTCGCGACACGGACGCATCGCGATCAACCAGGCCGTCTCACTGGGCCATACCCTGAAGGCTGAAACCGTGTCGATGATGCCGGCGCAATCCAGCCTGCCCGTGACAGGCCAGGTGATCACGCAGGATACCGCGATGCCGTCGCAAACCCGTCCGGTCGATCTGCAGTATCGCCTGCTGCCGTGAATTTTCGCCAGCTGCCCAATCTGATCAGTCTCCTGCGCATCCTGCTGGTGGCGCCGGTGGTCTGGAGCCTCTTGCAGGGCGCCTATACCACGGCCCTGATACTGTTTCTGATTGCGGGGCTGTCGGACGGGCTGGACGGCTACCTGGCCCGGCGTTATCAGTGGATTACCCGCCTGGGCGGGTTTCTCGACCCGCTGGGCGACAAGCTGCTGATGGTCTGCGGTTATCTGACGCTGGGCTGGATCGGCGCTCTGCCGCTCTGGCTGGTGGGCACGGTGATCGCCCGGGATGTGATTATCGTGCTCGGCACCCTGGCGTATCGCTGGCTGATCGCCAACGTGGCGGCGCAGCCGCTGTTGATCAGCAAGCTCAATACCGGCTTGCAGATTGGGCTGGTGTTACTGGTGATCCTGTCACTGGCCGGTTGGCTCGATCTGCCAATGCTAATCAATGGGCTCATCTATCTGGTGTTTGTCACCACGGTCATGAGCGGGGTCAGTTACGTGACATTATGGGGCTATCGGGCCTGGCAGCAGTGGCCGACAAGGAGAAAACGGGCATGAGTGTACAACAACGATGGTGGCTGCTGGCTGCGATTGCTCTGACCGGAGCGGTGCTCTATCTGCTGGGGCCGGTGCTGGTGCCGTTTATCGGCGCGGCGATGCTCGCCTATGTGGCCGATCCGCTGGTGGATCGCCTGCAGGGCTGGAAACTGCCGCGCACTCTGGCCGTGGTGCTGGTGTTTGTGGTGCTTACCCTTGTAGCGCTGTTGCTGTTGCTGGTACTGATTCCGCTCATCGAGGAGCAGATCCGGGTGCTGGTGCAAAAACTGCCCCGTTATATCGACTGGTTGCAGGCCGAGGGCCTGCCGTGGCTGACCGCCCGGCTGGGACTGGCCGAAACCACGCTGGAACTCGATACGCTCAAAACCGCGATTCAGAAAAACTGGCAACAGGCCGGCGGCATTGCCCGCGAGACACTGGGCTCGGTCTCCCGTTCGGGGCTGGCGCTGGTCGGCTGGATCGCCAACCTGCTGATCATGGTGGTAGTGACCTTTTATTTATTGCGTGACTGGGAGCCGCTGCTGGATCGGATCCGGGCCCTGCTGCCGCGGCGCAGCGAGCAGACCGTGGTGCGCCTGGCACGGCAGTCCGATGAGGTGCTCGGCGCCTTTTTGCGTGGCCAGTTGCTGGTGATGCTGGCGCTGGGACTGATCTATTCGGTCGGGCTGTCGCTGATCGGGGTCGATTTTGCCCTGTTGATCGGCGCGATTGCCGGGCTGATCAGTTTCGTGCCCTATCTGGGAACCATTGTCGGGATCCTGCTGGCCCTGATCGCGGCCCTGATCCAGTTCCAGGATCCGATGTACCTGGTGTATGTCGGTATCGTGTTCGGCATCGGCCAGGTGCTGGAGGGAACCGTGCTGACGCCGTTGCTGGTGGGCGATCGCATCGGCATGCACCCGGTGGCGGTAATTTTCGCGGTGCTGGCCGGTGGTCAGTTGTTCGGCTTTATCGGGGTGCTGCTGGCGCTGCCGGTGGCGGCGGTGGCGATGGTGCTGTTGCGCTACGCCCATGAGCAGTACCGGCACAGCGATCTCTACACGGACGACCGTTCGGAGTCGGCATGATCCGGCAGCTGCCGTTAGGTGTGCGGCTACAGGACGCGGCCACCTTCGAGAATTTTTTACCGGCGGACAACGAACGGGTACTTGCTGCCCTGCACACGGCCGATGCGCCGTCGATCTATCTGTGGGGGGCTGCCGGCACCGGCAAATCGCACCTGCTGCAGGCGGTCTGCCATCAGGCGGCGGCGCAGAATCAGCGGGCCGCCTACCTGCCGCTGGCCGACCCCGGCCTGGAACCGGCCATGCTGGAAGGCATGGAGCAGTTCGATCGGCTCTGCCTGGACGATCTGGATGCGGTGGCCGGCGATCCCGCCTGGGAGACGGCGCTGTTTCATGTCTATAACCGCCTGACCGCCGCCGGCCATCAATTGCTGGTGACCGCCACCGGTTCACCGACGGCGCTGGGCATCCAGCTGCCCGATCTGCGCTCGCGCCTGGGTTGGGGGCCGGTATTTCAGTTGCAGCCGCTGGGCGATACGGCCAAGCGTCAGGCATTGCAACAGCGCGCCGCGGCCCGGGGGCTGAGCCTGGATGACGAGGTGGCCGCCTATCTGATGACCCGCTGCCCCCGGGACATGAGCTCGTTGTTTGCCCTGCTGGACGGGCTGGACGAGGCGTCACTGGCTGCCCAGCGCCGGCTCACGATTCCGTTTGTCCGGGAGTATCTGACCCGTCAGTCTGTCTCCTGAGCTGGCGTCCCCGGTAGCGCGCATAGAGCAGCGCGCCGCTGTAGAGCAGGACACTGAACAGAATCTCCAGACTCGCGTAAAGCCGTTCATCGGGGTTACTGTAAGCTTCCACCACACCATGAATGAAATAGATCAGGACCAGAAAGCTGGTCCAGGCATGGGTATAGGGCCGGCCGTGGAGCAGGCCACGCAGCGGGAACAACAGCGGACCGACCAGCAACAGCAGCACCAGCGATACCGGCAGCAATTGCGGCGGCGCCAGCACGGTCTGCCACAGCATCAGCAGGATTAGCAGGGCGAAATAGGCGCCCAGCGTCAGCCAGCGGGAAAAAGTAATAATATTCAATTGCTTACGCCTTGATCAGGCCGGCATCCAGCTGCGCCCGGGTGACCTGGGCCAGGCGCGTGCCCAGCGCCCGCGCCAGCTGCTCTTCCTCCTCAGTGAGGGGCAGATCGCTGTCGGGCCCGGCCAGGTGGCTGGCCCCGTAGGGGGTGCCGCCACTGCGGGTGGTATGCAGCGCCGTTTCGCTGTAGGGCAGTCCCAGCAGCAGCATACCGTGGTGTAGCAACGGCAGCATCATCGAGGTGAGCGTGGTCTCCTGGCCGCCGTGCATTGAGGCGGTCGAGGTGAATACCGCCGCCGGCTTGTTGACCAGCGCGCCCTGCAGCCAGAGCGGGCTGGTGGTATCGAGGAAATATTTGAGCGGCGCGGCCATGTTGCCGAAGCGAGTCGGACTGCCCAGTGCCAGGCCGTGACATTCCTGCAAATCCTCCAGCCGGACATAGGGGGCGCCGCTGTCGGGTACCGGCGGGTCGACGGCTTCCGGCGTGGGGGAGACCGGGGCGGCCGTACGCAGCCGGGCCTGGAGTCCGGCCTGTTCAATCCCGCGCGCCACCTGGCGGGCCAGTTCGGCGGTGGCGCCGTGACGGCTGTAATAGAGCACCAGAATCTCGCTCATGGAAGAATCTCCAGCACCTGTTCGGGTGGGCGCCCGATGGCGGCCTTATCCCCGGTGACCACGATCGGCCGCTCGATCAGTTTGGGGTGAGAGAGCATGGCATCGATCTGTGTGTCGCGATCAAGCGATTGATCATCAAGGTTATTTTCCCTGTATTCGGGCTCGTTTTTGCGCATCAGATCGCGCGGTTCCAGCCCCAGCCGATCGAGAATCTGCTCCAGCGTGGCGCGATCCGGCGGTGTCTTGAGGTATTCGACTACCCGGGGTTCATGGCCCTGTGCTTTTAATAACTCGAGCGTCTGCCGCGATTTGGAACAGCGGGGGTTGTGATAAATCGTCGGTTGCATATTGATTTTGTGCGTCTCTTTTTGATGATTGTCTGTCTGGCTTTGTATTCTAGCGGTTGTTGTCTTGACAGCCTATAGGGGCGGGGATACATTCGTTTGACCTTATATCTACCCGAATCGATTTAATGCGCCTGATCTCTTTGTCCCTGTTTTTTGGCTGGTATGTAGCAATACTGGCACTGACCGGCTGTGCCGTATCGGCCCCTGTTCAGGAAATGAGCAACGCCCGCCAGACCATCCAGGCGGCCAGGGATGCGGGCGCGCAGGAGCATGCCCCCGAACTGTTGTCGATCGCGGAAAAATTGCTCGATCGGGCCGCGCGCAAACTGGAGCAGGGGGATTACCCCATTGCCCGGGATTTCGCGCTCGAAGCCCAGGAGCAGGCGATGCTGGCCCGACAAAAAGCCGTCGATAAAACCGGAAACAGACCTCAAAACGATTGATATTTGCTTGCTATATGCGACCAAATC
>NZ_JAVLAZ010000146.1:0-3648 GCF_031581315.1 Thiohalophilus sp. | reverse complement strand
CATTCCGGCACTGTCCGCAGCTGCCGGTGTCAAAAGAAGGTGAACGTGGTTGGTCCCCTATTGATCCCATGGAAGGTCTCTCGGACGGGGAGTAATGTGTTGATATCGCCTGCTGATTTCTGTAGCAAAAACAAGTTGTTTTGTTCCGATGGCAGTGATTTCCTGGCAAAAAAATAGACAGCTTGCGGTTGAGCTGGTATCAGTTGTACTTGTACATGAACAGCGTGAATCGAATCGTCCTAAAAATGGGCACAGCGGATCTGAAATTGGCGGAAATCTTGACCGATAATTGGCGCACTAAGCACTCTTGGGGTCCCCAACTCCATCCTGCTCCCTCCTGCGCAAAAGCGCTTACGTATCACCCCCGGCTAAACGCCGCTGGCGCGGCAGGGCTTGGCAACGGTGTTGCAGGTACAATACCAGTCAGCAACGTTGAGATATTCGCCGCTTAGTGGTCCCTTATATCCCCCATGTCAGGGACGATGGCCCCGCATCCGGAAGGATACGGCCACTCGCATGATGCATCAGGCTAAAGAGGTTACCTATGAAAATCGATGACGAATTCGACGGCATTACCCTGCGGGAACCCACCGCCGAAGACGGCGCGCGACTCTACACTTTCGTGCGCATCACCCCCCCTCTGGACATGAATTCCTGCTACTGCAACGTCCTTCAGTGTGACCATTTCTCGGAGACCTGCATCCTGGCCGAGAAAGACGGCGAGCTGGTGGGCTACGTGACCGGCTACCGCAAGCCTAAAGAGCCCAACGTGTTCTTTCTGTGGCAGGTAGGCGTCGGCAAGGAAGGGCGGGGCCACGGCCTGGCGACCACGATGATTCAGGCTCTCCTGGCGAGGGAGAGCTGCCGGGGCGTAACCGAACTCAATACCACCATCACCAAGTCCAACGAACCCTCACGGCGGCTGTTCGCCAGCTTTGCGAAGAAAGAGGGGGCGGAGATGACCGAGTACGAGAACCACTACACCAGCGAGATGCTGGACGGCCACGCCGCCGAATCCCTCTTCCGCATCGGGCCGCTATCCACGCCCAAATCCTGATGGCGGCGGAGCCGTGCGCCCGTCTCATTGGAAGGTGTGCCGCCTTGGTGGTTTTCCAGGGCCCGGTGGCGGCGCTCCCTGACCAGGCAGGCCGCCACCGTAATGGCCAGCAACACCAGCAGGAGCAGGGAAAGCGCCTTGGCCATTAGTAACCACAATACCAAGGTCGCCGTTAAAACCCCGGATCGCGGCGGCTAAGGCGCCCAAAAGGCAGACGATCGTCCAGATCCACATGCTAACAGCTCCTTTCCCGAGAGCTGTTCTTTAACCTTCACACAGAAAAAACCAGGGCATGATTAAAAGATACCCCCTTTGAGCTTAAGGCCGGGGCACCATTTCTGGTCTTCCAGTTCAATGAGGTGAAATCTGCGCATGGGCTATCCTTTTGCGTGTCGTGTCAGGTAAGAAGACGGAGGCGATCATGAAACGGCCCGTCCCCCATTAAATCAAGGCTGCGGGCAAGGCGTTGGCGGTCTGCGTGGCGGGGTAAATTATCCAGTGCCCTAAAAACACGCTCGACCTGTTGGTCGCTGACACGCGCCGTTAATGGATGCCCCAAGCCCATAATATATTTAGCGCGTTGCAGGTCTGCAAAATGTTGCGGGTCATCCTGCATTGCCCGAAAAATTGCGTCGGCAGATTGTTGTGCCTTGGCTACCTCATCCCACTCTTCATGAGCAACAGCGCTTAAAATATGGATGTACTGGTGCACCGCCAGTGACATCAAACCGGATGTAATCCCGGATCGCTGTCGGCCATCAACATCAAAACGCGGACCATCACGCAAGGCGCGACTCAGGTGTGGATCCCAGCCTTGCACTATTTTCAAACGACTGAGAGCCGGGTGGGCCAGGAAGCGCGCCGTGCTTGTCTCGTAGTCTGTCTCGGTCACTTTTACGGCGACAATATGCTCGCCACCCTCACAATCCAGCAGGAGCACCACCGACTCGGCAGTTAACGGCAGGCCACTGACATCGGAAATAGAATAGAGCCCGATGGCCAGCCCCCGTTGCGCCGCTGCAGCGATGAGTGGCGCCAGACTCTCACTCACCTGTTCATCGCTGGCATGCTCGGGTAAATCGGTTCCCGGCCGAAAAAACACCACCGGATAATGACAATCAGTCAGCAGATCCAGGAGGCGATTGTTGGCATCGATACCGTCTTCCGGTCTGAGCAGCCCCATTAACAGCATCTCGTGGCTATGAGCCTTTGCCGCACAACGAAACCAGGCGGCGAGTTCATCCACCGTGCGTAAATGTCCCTGTCCGGTAGACGAAGCAATGAGTGCAGCGGGCACTCCGGCAGTGGCAAGGCGCTCAAGAAAAGTCAGGGTGCGCCTTTCATCCAGTTGCCGTCGTGGCAGTTCGCCACGGGTAGGGTCAAAACAGGCCACGGTTGCCTGCGGGTAAAAACCGATGGGGTCTTTAATGAGTTCAGCACTGTTTAGAGGCATGGAGGCTTCCTTTTTATATGGCGTTGTGGGTAGTATGATAGGTGTACAAGATATCTTAGCAGATTAAGCGAGGAGGAACTAATGGATAACCTTGAACAGGCACTTGAAGAACTCGGACTTCCGGCTCATGACAATAATCAGCTGCCATCGTCTGAGCTCCGGTTCCCCGATGGCGGTCATTATCGCATCGAAATATCCGGTGTCGAGCGGGTATCATCACTGCAAACGCTCATTAAAGAAGCGGAACAACAGCAGGTACCGGTACACCGTATTATTGCTACTGTCGGTGGCGCCACCTATCTCACCCAGGCCGAATTACGAGATTTTGCGCAACTGGCGCGGGAACAGAAAATCGAGGTGGTGATGACCCCTGGCCCGCGTCGCGGCTGGGATGGTGGACGTCAGATAGCCACATCGGAGGGGTTGGTCTCCGGCATGCGCCTGCGCGGCATGGATGCTGTCCGGCACTGGCTAAAAGATATCGAACGTTGCATGGATGCCGGCTTTCGTGGTTTCCTGGTAGCCGATGAAGGCGTGTTGTGGCTCGTTAACCAGCTCCGTCAAAAAGGCGTCATCCCCGAAGACGTTATTTTCAAACTGTCGGTGTTTGCCGGTCAGGCAAACCCGGCAGGCGCCCATGTCGCCCAGCAACTGGGAGCCAATACCTTCAATCCGCTCGCCGACCTCACCCTGCCGATGCTCTCGGCCATCCGCAGCACTATCCAGATTCCGCTGGATGTCTACCTCTGCCTGGTGAATTCCATGGGCGGCTTCGTGCGTTTCTACGAGGCGGCGGAGATTGCGCGTATCGCGGCACCCTGCTATTTCAAAATCGAGCCTGGTCCGTCGGAGGAAGCCATGTACGCGCCGTGGAACCCGGACAGCTACCACGATGACATGATGCGAGACCGGGTGCGCAATGCCGCGGTGGCATTGGAATTGATCGGCCGGGAAAACCCCGGGCTCAAATGTTCACCCCCCGGTGGTGATGACCTGGCCATTCCCCGCTAGAGGTCTGTCTGGTTGGGGGGGCACTCTCCCTCTGGCGCAGGCGGACAGGCCATACTCAGAAAGGCTCCGAGGACTCCGTAAAACTTAAATGTCCGTGTAGAATTTCGTTATTGCATTCGAACCACAA
>NZ_JAVLAZ010000145.1:0-3698 GCF_031581315.1 Thiohalophilus sp. | reverse complement strand
TCGCCCTGTTCGATCTCCAGTACGATCAACTCAACCTTGTCCAGTCGGGCCCGATCACCGACGACAGGTTTGTTGCGAAACTGCTGGGCCAGGTATTCACCGACAGTCATCGTGTCACATCGCTCTGGCACGGAGACGCCGTAGGCCATCGACAGATCGCAGAGTTTGGCCCCGGGATCGAGAATAAAATCCCCAAAGAATTGATGATCCGACGCGTACTCCAGCGTGGTAAACAGCCGATTTATCTGATCCACCTCTTCGCTGGCAGCAAGGATATGGACATAATCCCCTTCTGCAAATCGATCGATATCTTTCGCATCGTAGGAAGTCCTGCCGCGGATAACCGACGTCAGGCGTGCCGTCCCCGGCAAAATAAAGTAATCCGGGGAGCGATTACGTAACGGGCTATTGCGCCCCAGGTGGTAGACCAGAATTTCACATTCAGGATGCCCCGGTATCAGGGTATCGACCTGCATCACGGGTTCCGGGCCCGGCGGAATATCCAGTCTTAACCAGCGTGCCACGGGAGCCACGGTCCAGCCCTGTAATAGTAATGAGACCAGTACGACGAAAAATGCCACATTGAAATAGAGTTCGGCCTGCTCCATTCCCGCCAGTAATGGAAACAGGGCCAGAATAATCGGTACCGCCCCTCGTAACCCGACCCAGGCAATATAAACCAGCTCACGCCAGGCAAAACGAAACGGCAACAGGCACACCAGCACTGCCAGTGGACGTGCGAGAAAGATCAACACCAGTGCGATCAAAAGGGCGTGCCAGGCGACCGGATAGAGCTCGGAAGGCGTCACCAGCAACCCCAGGATCAGGAACATACCGATCTGGCTTAACCACGCCAGCCCGTCGTGAACACGCAGAATATTCTGCCCGGCATGCAGCTTGCGATTGCCCAGAACCACGCCGACCAGATAGATAGCCAGAAAACCACTGCCGCCCAGGCTGTTACTCAGAGCGAAGATCAGCAAGCCACCACTGGTCACCAGCAGGGGGTACAATCCGTTGGCCAGCGTCAAATGATTGATCATAAACCCCAGCAGGCGAGCACCAAGCACGCCCGCCAGAGCACCGATTCCCATCTGGATGACAAACGACAGCCCGACATCCCAGCTCATCAACGGCTGCTGGGTCTGGATCAGTTCAATCAACACAATGGTAAGAAAGATGGCCATCGGGTCATTACTGCCCGATTCGATCTCCAGCGTAGCCCCTACCCTGCGCTCGATATTCATACCCCGGGCGTGTAACAGGGAAAAGACCGCTGCCGCATCAGTGGAACCGATAATGGCTCCCAGCAACATCCCCTGCATCCAGTGCAATTCAAAAATCCAGGCTGCCGCCAGCCCCACCAGACCACTGGTAATCAACACGCCGATGGTTGCCAGGCTCAATGCCGGACGCAAACCAACCCGAAAGCTTTCAAACTTGGTGTGCAGTCCACCGTTTAAAAGAATAATACCCAGTGCCACCGAACCGATCAGATAGGCGGTGCCGACATCATCAAACACCAGGTTTCCCGGCCCTTCTTTACCGCCGAGCATGCCTACGATCAGGAAAATTAACAGCAGCGGCGCGCCAACCCGTGCCGAGATGGAACTGACTACGATGCTGCCAAATAACAGCAAGGCTGCAATCAATAACAGGTTATTCAGCAGATCCATTTATACCATCGGCTCGTGTCGGGATTTTTGAAACAGTTTCGAAAGTAAAACCGGATAGCGTTATCTTACCACACAGAGGCCTTTCACAAACGCAGGCTCTCCCTGGATAAATTTTCAGCGGGTGCAAGGCCCGGGTTTTGGTGGACGCGATTGCCGTCAGTTCCGGGACTGTTGGTCCTGCAACAATTGAATCTGGAACAGCGTAGTGCGCTCCTCTTCTTCCAGGGTCGATTCAATATAACGGATCGTATTCTGATAGCGGGGAATGACATTATATTTGAGCGCGTTCACCCGTTTCTGGGTCTTGCGTTGTTCGACCAGCAAACGGCGCAGTGCGGTTTCGGCCTCGCCCAGCTGGATCAATACCAGTGCCAGTTCGGTCATCAACTGACGGGTCTGATCGAAACTGGCATCGGTACCGAACAGTCCCAGGGGCTGAAAAGGCCGTTTTTTGGCGCTGACAGAAAGATACTGCACACCCAGGCTGCTCATTGGCAGAATCCGCAATTCAATAGCCGGCTGGATCCCCATTGTGGTCTGCTTGAATTGCGCCCGCCCCATGCGCATATGGGTAATGGCCAGGGAGTGATAGGCCTGTTTCAGTAATGCCTTGCTCTGTTTGCGCAACGTGCGGTAATTGGCGAGCCGTTCATAAACCAGGCGGGTTAACAATTCCCGTTTGCGTTCCAGCAGGCTGTAACCCTTGTCCAGAAACCTGACCTGCTGCTGCAGTTGCAACAGGTTGTTTTTAGTCGGCGCGACCTTGAAACGTGCCGGCATTATTCGCCCCCCGAGGCGGTTCGAGCCGGGTTTTGCGACGCACGGCTCCAGTGGTGATATTTGTCGAGATCCGCGTCACTGACCCGGTTCAGGCTGTCGGGTGGCAACAGCGACAATAACTCCCAGGCCAGATCCAGGGTCTCGATGATGGAGCGGCTCTGTTCCTCGCCCTGGCCAATAAAACGTTGTTCGAATTGTTCGGCAAAATGCAGATATTCCTGATCCAGCTCGCTGAGTTCTTCCGGACCGATAATCGAAGCCAGGTTGCGGACCTCCTGCGCCCGTGCATAGGCGGCATATAACTGACTGGCGACCCGCGGATGATCGTCGCGGGTATCGTTCTTGCCAATGCCGTCTTTCATCAGGCGCGACAGGGAGGGGGAAATATTGATCGGCGGATAAACGCCCTGACTGTGCAACTCACGGCTCAATACGATCTGGCCTTCGGTGATATAGCCGGTCAGATCCGGGATCGGATGGGTAATATCATCGGAGGGCATGCTGACCACGGGGATCAGTGTGATCGAACCGGCGCGGTTGCGAATGCGTCCCGCGCGCTCATACAGCTCGGCCAGATCCGAATAGAGATAGCCGGGATACCCCTTGCGCGCCGGCACATCGCCCTTGGCGGTGGCGACCTCGCGCAAGGCCTCGGCATAGTGAATCATGTCGGTCATCACCACCAGTACGTGCATGTCCATTTCATAGGCCAGATATTCGGCCGCGGTCAGGGCCGTGCGCGGCAGAATCAGCCGTTCGATGGGGGGATCATCCGCCCGGTTGATGAACATCACCACCCGCCCGAGAACCCCGCTCTGTTCGAACTGGGTATGAAAATAACGGGCATCGGCATAGGAGACCCCCATGGCGGCAAACACGATCGCAAAACGCGATTCCTCGCCGGGTAACTGCGCCTGGCGCACGATCTGGGCAGCCAGCTGGTTATGCGGCAGGCCGGAGCCGGAAAAAATCGGCAGCTTCTGTCCGCGCACCAGGGTGTTCAGCCCGTCCACCGCCGAGATCCCCGTCACGATCACGTCCTGCGGGTAGTCGCGGGCGGCGGGGTTCAGCGGTGCGCCGTGCACGTCCAGCCTCGCTTCGGCCACCGGCGCGGGAAGCCCGTCGCGGGGCTGGCCCAGGCCGTCGAACACGCGTCCGAGCATCTCCTGCGAGACGCCGAGGTGGAGCGTCTCGCCTCGGAAGCGGACGCTCAGATCCTCCGCGTGCAGGCCGGTGGTGTCG
>NZ_JAVLAZ010000047.1:2902-19667 GCF_031581315.1 Thiohalophilus sp. | reverse complement strand
TCCAGGCCCCAGTTTTTGTACATGCGCGCATGCAGAAAATACTGGTTGATGGCGGTCAGCTCGTTTTTCAGGGCTTTATTCAGATACCCAATGACTTGTTTGTCGCCTTGCATGAAGCGGGCCTCTTGTTCGGTTATTGTTCGGTACCGGCGCGGCCGGGAACAGCTAAATAAAAGTAGTGAGTCGGGTGACGTACTTCAACCCGGCACCGTCAGGGGTTTTTCAGGCGACCTGGCAGGCGTCGTCGAGTGCCGCCATCTCTTCGCGGGTCTGGCGGATCACCTGACGGGCGCACTGGGCACAACGGCCGCAGTTGCTGGCCACGCCGAGGTCCCGGCGCACGTCGGCGAGGGAGTCGGCGCCGTCGATGACGGCGTCGCGGATCTGGTTGTCGGTGACGCCTTTGCAGAGACAAACATACATTGCGTGATTCCTGCCGGGTAGTTAATCCTGTCTTCACTATATCTAAATGAGAATGATTGTCAATACTATTATTTGTCTGGTTTGTCCCTCTGCAAGGCAGCCGGGAGCCCTTGTCCGGTTCAATCCCTGGTGTGGTTACCAGTGCAGGGCGCGAAGCCGGGAAATTTTCTTGCGCTGATGGTTTTGCATGACTTTCAGCACGGCACTCAGTGAGCGCAGCGCATCGAGAATATAGGACCCCTTGTTCAGCATGACGCATTCCGCACGTACACTCATGGCGGCATCGGTAAACTCCGGGCGGGAGCGAACCCCGGTTTTGGCGATCGATTCCATGACCTGAGTTGCCCAGATAACCGGTACATGAGCGGCCTCGCATAGCCAGAGTATTTCTTCCTGTATTTCAGCCATACGCACGCTGCCCAGTTCAACGGCCAGATCGCCACGGGCGATCATCACCGCGAACGGGTGAGTGCTGAGCATGCTGGTGAAAAGGATATCAGGCAGATTTTTCACGGCATCCGTCGTTTCAATCTTGGCAACGACAGGTATGTCGCTCGAATTGCGACTGGCCAACTCGGCGATAAGTTCATGCATATCATCAGCTGTTTCGATAAAAGAAAAACCCACCATATCTGAATGCAGGCAGATGAAATCCAGATCCATTCTGTCTTTGGCGGTCAAAGAGGGCAGGTTGAGTCTCGTGCCGGGAAAGTTGAGGCCCTTGTCCGGTTTTAGTTTGGCGCCCGCGGGACCGGCCCGGGTGATACGCAGGATAAGGTAATCATCGAATTTCTGGATAACCCGGGCACCGATTTTACCGTCATCAAACCAGACAGGTGCGCCCGGTTCGAGAATATCGATGACTTCCGGTGCGGTGCAGCCGATGCTGGCCGGGGCCAGCAATTCGCCGTTTTCACCATATTCAGCCGGGTGGCCGTGATCTGATCGTTTGTGAAGCTGCAAAACGTCACCAGCATGCAGGCGAATGCTACCTGACAGATTATTGACTTCAGGATAGTGAAATGACTGCAGGGTTTTATAGGCGTCGCCGCTCAGGCGTTGCCATTCAATAACCGTGTTCGCCAGAAGACGAATATTTTTGTGCGCAAAACCAGATATGAAGTCAGGCTGCGTGATGGTGGCGATTGTCACATGACGCCGTTTGCCTTTGGCATCGACAAAACAAAGTCGATCATCTTCGGCGAGTTGACTGAAAATCGCGTCAGGCACGATAAAAGTGTTATGAATATCAGGTTCGCGGGTGGTTGGCTCATTTGCAAGCCTGACAGGCACAATGGCGAACTCCGCTCTTCCGCTGGCAGAAGATTTTCTGTTGTACCTGAAAACGGTCGAATCAGCTGCAGGCCTGATTTGTCCGGTACGGATTTTATGTCCGGCAAGGTCCATCAAAACCCGACACGGTGAGTGCAGCTCCCGGTTGGCCTGACGAACATGTTTAATCATCAATCGCCAGGTAAACAGATCATCATGCGCACAATTGATTCTGGCGATATTCATCCCTTCACGAATCAGATCATAGACAGCCCTGTAATCATGAGCCGTGTCACTGGATAAGGTGACCATGATCCGAGTCATTCGGTTAGCCGGTGATGCCCCCAGTGCCTGGTCTGAATTTTGATCCAGTATCTCGAAACCTTCCCTGAAGCCGGGCCACGGCAATCCGGGATCGAGTTGCAGTGGATCGCCAAGAATCTGTCCGAGAATATTGATGATATTGCTCAGATTGGCAAAGACATGGGCTTCGGCACGTCCGAGTGAGGAGAGCCCCGCTTCCGCCAGTTCTTCCTGCAGCGGTCGTAAATCGATTTCACGCAGGGCCAGATAGTGCGCCAGATTAACAATACTTTTATTAATCGTTTCCGGCGGCGCCGGGGCCGGCTGCTTCGCCAGCCGATAGGCACCGTGCTGGACTACATGGCGAGCAAGCCGATGGATCTGGTCCTGCAGGTGTTTCAGCTTGCTATAGTGATCGTCACGATATAATGATTCCATGTTGAAACCGTAACCGGGAATTTTGAAGCTAATATTGCAGTTTTATGACGGGCGGGTTTGACCGATTAAAGTCCGAGAAGATTAAGTGGCGCTTACTATGCCGAAAGTGAATATGACAACTCTGCTCACCATAAATGCTGAACCAATAAGGGAATGGTTAAAGGGAGGTGAGCTGGATGATGAGAAACAGATACACCGGGTTCGGGTATGTATAAAAAAACTCCGTTCGCTGTTGAAGCTGATTCGGGATTTATCCGACTCGGATATGCCGGTCACGACTATAAACGATCACCTCAAATCCATGAGCCAGTGTTTGTCGGGCCAACGGGACCATGATGTTGTCTGCGGGATCCTGCGCGCCAAAGTGGCGAAAGAAGAGGACGTTGCCCACAGAGAAAGCTTTGTTTTAATTCAGAGGCTTCTGGACCAGGCTTATCAAACGCCGGGTTCAGATCCGGCTCAGTTGCGGCGCTCAGGGCAGGTTGTTGTGGCGATGATTGAGGAGCTTCCATCGATCAGGCTGTCGAGAAAGAAATTAGCTGAATATCTATCTGCCAAAACAGGCAAGATATGTAAAAAAGGGCACAAGGCGCTGGATAAAGCGGACTGTGTTCAGTTACACAAGCTTAGAAAAAAGATAAAAACACTGTTTTATCAGGTCAGGATTCTGTCCGACGCTGGCTTTGATATGGATTTGCCGACAAAGAAACTCAAAAAGCTCGGTAACAGGCTGGGTAGAATTCATGATTATTGTGTGCTGGAAAAAATGCTCGGTGAATCAGGCATCAACAAATCAACAAGGGAGAAGATTCAGCCGGCGGATTGGCAGCGGGTGCAGGACTATATCGACGCTCAACGGCAGAAATATCTGACCCAATCGGACAAGTTGTATCGCAAATGGTGTCGCCAGCAAAACAGGGATGCCGGATAGGATTGACGCCAGTGTCGGGTCGCTCCCGGTCGATGCATCGAATCGGAATGCCGTTCTGCACCACAGGCATCGCCCCGCCAGAGGGTTACCCCGATGGCGAAATAGTAAACAGCCGCGTACAATACCGCACCCGATTCATAAGGCTTCAGGCACATGTTTTATCAGGATAAATTCGATGTCATCGTGGTCGGCGGCGGGCACGCCGGTACCGAGGCGGCGCTGGCCGCGGCCCGGGCCGGCGTGCGCACGCTGCTGCTGACCCACAACATCGAGACCCTGGGCCAGATGAGCTGCAACCCGGCCATTGGCGGTATCGGCAAGGGCCACCTGGTCAAGGAAGTGGACGCACTGGGCGGGCTGATGGCCCGCGCCACCGATCGGGCCGGGATCCAGTTCCGGATTCTCAACGCCAGCAAGGGGCCGGCGGTGCGCGCCACCCGCGCCCAGGCCGATCGGGCCCTGTACAAACAGGCAGTACGCCTGGAACTGGAGAATACCCCCAACCTGACGTTGTTCCAGCAGGCGGTGGAGGATCTGATTGTCGACGGCGATCGCGTGGTCGGGGTCGAGACCCAGATGGGATTGAAATTCGCCGCCCGGGCGGTGGTGCTGACCGTCGGCACCTTCCTGGGCGGGCGCATTCATATCGGCGAGTCCAATTATGAAGGTGGCCGCGCCGGCGATCCGCCGGCCAATGCGTTATCACGTCGTCTGCGTGAGCGACCCTTCACGGTCGACCGGCTCAAGACCGGCACCCCGCCGCGCCTCGACGGCAAGAGCATCGATTTTTCCCAACTGGAAGCCCAGCACGGCGACGATCCGGTGCCGGTTTTCTCGTATAGGGGGGAGGCCGCAGAGCATCCGGCGCAGGTGCCCTGCCATATCACCTATACCCGCGAGCAGACCCACGACATTATTCGTGGCGGACTGGATCGCTCGCCCATGTACAGCGGCGAGATCGAAGGCGTCGGGCCGCGTTACTGCCCGTCGATCGAGGACAAGGTGGTGCGCTTCGCGGATAAAAACGCCCACCAGGTGTTTGTCGAGCCCGAAGGCCTGAGCACCCACGAAGTCTATCCCAACGGGATCTCCACCAGTTTGCCCTTCGATGTGCAGCTGGCGCTGGTGCGCTCCATTGCCGGCTTTGAGAACGCCCACATTACCCGCCCCGGTTACGCCATCGAATACGACTACTTCGATCCGCGCGATCTCAAACCGGGTCTGGAAACCCAACATATGCCGGGGCTGTTTTTCGCCGGGCAGATCAACGGCACTACCGGTTACGAAGAGGCCGCTGCCCAGGGGCTGCTGGCCGGGATCAACGCGGCATTGCAGGTGCAGGACAAAGCGCCCTGGTGCCCGGCCCGCGATGAAGCCTATCTCGGCGTGCTGGTGGACGATCTCATTACCGCCGGTACCCAGGAGCCCTATCGCATGTTTACCAGTCGCGCCGAGTATCGGTTGATGCTGCGCGAGGATAATGCCGATCTGCGCCTGACTGAAAAAGGCCGCGAGCTCGGGTTGATTGACGATTCACGCTGGGCCGCGTTCGAACAAAAACGCGAGGCAGTCGAACAAGAGCTGCAGCGACTGCGTTCGACCTGGGTGCATCCGGAGAAGATCCCGACAGAAAAACAGGAACAGTTACTGGGCAAGAAACTCGCGCGCGAGGCAACCCTGCACGATCTGCTGCGCCGACCTGAAGTGCATTATGCCGATCTGGCCTTGCTGACGGGCGGCAGTGAGTGCGCCCTGGATCCGGTGGTCACCGAACAGGTGGAGATCCAGGCCAAGTACGCCGGTTACATCGAACGTCAGAAAGACGAGATCGCCCGCCAGCGCCGCCACGAAGAAACCGCCTTGCCGGGCGATATGGATTATTACGCGGTCAAGGGGCTGTCCGCCGAGGTCAGCGAGAAACTCAACCGGATTCGTCCGGCGACGGTTGGTCAGGCCGCGCGGATTTCCGGGGTGACACCGGCGGCGATCTCCCTGCTGCTGGTGCATCTGAAAAAACGCCAGCCCGGTGTGAAGGCGGCCAAAGCCCTGTAGTAAAACCGGCCTGAAAAGCGCATCCGGTCATGGGCAGCCTGGTCCGGAATCTTTACAATGGGAGCGGCAGACCGGGAGAGGGTCTGCGGCGAAGCCAGATCATCTCTGGTGCCCCCCGCCACATTCGGCTTCGCCATAACAACAATCAATCTGGAGGAGGAAATTCCATGAAACGTCTATCTGTCTTTATTCTGGGTCTGTGTTTGCTGCCGGTCGCCTGGGCCGGAGATGTGCCGGGACTCGTCGTCAAGCAAAGTCCGCACAGTGCGGCCGAAACCCTCGATCGGCTCGAGAACGTTCTGAAGAAAAAAGGGATCGGCATCGTTACCCGCTGGAACCATGCCGAAAAAGCCGCCGGAGTCGATATTCCGTTGCGCGATACCGAGCTGCTGCTGTTTGGCAATCCGGCGCTGGGCAGTCACATGTTCACCAGCCAGCAAACCGCCGGGATCGATCTGCCGATGAAGGCGCTGGCCTGGAAGGACGCCGACGGCCAGGTCTGGCTGGGTTATAACGATCCGCAGTACATCGCCGATCGCCACGGCATTAGCAACCGTTCCGAGATCATCGCCAAGATGCAGGGCGCGCTCGACAAGCTGAGCGACGCGGCCATCGCTCGCTAGCCCCGGAACGCCGCCAGTGGACAAGACACTGTCGGATCAGCTGTCGCGGCGGGTGGGAGAACTCCCCTTCTCCCTGCCGCCGCAGGCTGAACAAACGCTGCTGGACTTCATTGCCCTGCTGGAAAAATGGAACCACGCCTACAATCTGACGGCGGTGCGCCAGCCGACGCAGATGATTTCCCGTCACCTGATGGATTCGCTGGTGGTGATGCCCTATCTGCATGGCGAGCAGATTCTCGATGTGGGCAGCGGCGCCGGTCTGCCCGGCATTCCGCTGGCACTGGTCTGTCCCGAACGGCAGTTCACCCTGCTCGACAGTAACGGCAAAAAGGTCCGTTTTATGCGCCAGGCTGTGGCACAACTGGGGCTGGAAAATGTAACTGTGGTACATTCGCGGGTGGAGCAGTTCCAATCCTCATCGGGCTTCGATACTATCATTGCACGTGCCTATGCGACCCTCGGGGAACTGGTGCGAGGCGCGCGCCACCTGTGCCGGTCCGACGGCCGGTTTCTGATTATGAAAGGGGCCTACCCGGTGGCGGAGTTTGATGATCTGAGCGCAGAATTCGAACTGGAAACGAGCCATTCATTACACGTCCCCGGACTGGAAGCGGAGCGTCATCTGTTAGTGGTCCGGCATGTCGCCGGCCGGCAATAAGCCGGTATAGAGGGGGAATCAGATCATGGGCAGAACCATTGCCATTGCCAATCAAAAAGGCGGGGTCGGCAAGACCACCACCTGTATCAATCTGGCTGCCTCCCTGGCCGCGACCAAGCGCCGGATTCTGCTGGTGGATCTTGATCCGCAGGGCAACGCCACCATGGGCAGCGGGCTGGACAAAAGTAACCTGCCCCTGACGACCTGCGATCTGCTGCTGGACGAGGCGGGGGTCGAGCAGATCCTGCAGCGCCCCGAGGGCATCGGCTATGACGTGCTGCCGGCCAACAGCGATCTGACCGCGGCGGAAGTGGCGTTGATGAATAGCCCCGATCGTGAGCATAAATTACGCGATTGTCTGAAAAATGTACGAGAACAGTACGATTACATTCTGATCGACTGTCCGCCCTCGCTGAACATGCTGACGCTCAATGCGCTGGTGGCGGCCCAGTCGGTCATGATCCCGATGCAGTGCGAGTATTACGCGCTGGAAGGGTTGTCGGCCCTGCTCAATACCGTCGAAAGTATTCGCAGCAGCGTCAATCCGGAATTGAAAGTGGAAGGCCTGCTACGCACCATGTTCGATCCGCGTAACAATCTGGCCAACGATGTCTCCGGGCAGCTGATTTTCCATTTCCCGCAACAGGTCTATCGCACGGTCATCCCGCGCAATGTGCGCCTGGCCGAAGCGCCGAGTCACGGCCTGCCGGTGATCAATTACGACAAGAGCTCGCGCGGGGCGCTCGCCTACCTGGCGCTGGCCGGGGAGATCCTGCGCAAGGATCAGGGCGGACTGGGGACCCAGGAAGCCAATATACTGGGCGCGGGTGCCGGAGGAGCAGGTTAATCATGGCGAGTAAGAAACGCGGACTGGGTCGCGGACTGGATGCGTTGCTGGGGGCGGCCGCCTCGCCGCCGGTGCAAACGACCGCCGAAGAAGGCGAAGTAGCGCTGCCCGAACCCGATCAACATCCCCAGGGCGATCACCTGCGCATGCTGCCGGTGGATGTCATTCATAAAAGTCGCTATCAGCCGCGCCACGATTTTCCCGAGGAGACCCTGCAGGAGCTGGCCGACTCGATCCGTGCCCAGGGCGTGGTGCAACCGATCGTGGTGCGCCCGCACAGCCAGGCCGGTCACTTCGAACTGATCGCCGGCGAGCGCCGCTGGCGGGCCTCGCAACTGGCCGGATTGCACGAGATTCCGGCAGTGGTGCGCGATGTGCCGGATCAGGCCGCCATGGCCATGGGGCTGATCGAGAATATCCAGCGCGAGGAGCTCAATCCGGTCGAGGAGGCGATGGCCCTGCAGCGGCTGATCGAAGAGTTCGGCCTGACTCATCAGCAAACGGCCGATGCCGTCGGGCGCTCGCGGGCCTCCGTGTCCAATCTGTTGCGCCTGTTGAGTCTGGAGCCGGCGGTGAAGGAGTTGCTGGAAGCCGAAAATCTGGAAATGGGCCATGCCCGGGCCTTGCTGGCCCTGCAGGGTGGCGCCCAGATCGAGGCGGCCCGGCAGGTCGCCCAGCGCGGTCTGTCGGTGCGCGAAACAGAGAACCTGGTGCGCAAGTTGTCCCAGCCGGCCAAACCGAAAAAAGCGGCCCAGGGCAAGGATCCGGATATTCGCCGTTTCGAGGAAGACCTGTCGGAAAAACTGGGCGCCAGGGTCCAGATCCAGTCCGATAATAAAGGCAAGGGCAAGCTGATCATTCAGTACAATAGTATTGATGAGCTGGACGGCATCCTGGCTCATATTAAATAGTGATTGGGGCTATACCGGTTTCGCTATACCTCCCGTTAGCCATTGAAAGTAAACCGTTTTTGTGAAAAAGCGGATAAGTTGTGATGATGTGCCCATCATTGACCCTGTCGGGTCGACCCCATATACTACGCGCCCCTGATACCTGAGGTTCCGCTCGGAGGGCAGGCACCAAGTGACCAACTTCGGCATGCCCAATGCGGCGAAGATTGCCTTCCGACGCACACTCCTGAGGTTGATCCTGATTCAGGTGGTGCTGAGTACCGCAGCCGCGATCGTGATTTTCCTGAATAAGGGAACGGATTTAGGTCTGGCGACGCTGTATGGCGGCGCGGTAGGGATCGCCGGTGCCCTGGTAGGTGCGTGGCGCATCAGCCTGGCGACCGAGGACGATGATGCGGGCATGGCGAACAACGTGCTGCGTATGGCCGAATTCTACAAGGCCACCCTGTTTCGCCTGATTACCATTGTTGCCTTGCTGGTGCTGGGCATGGTGGTTCTGGAGCTCGAAGCCGCGGGGATATTGATCGGTTTCATCGCCGCCCAGCTCGGCTACTTTTTTGCCCGCCCGTTACGCGCCCGATAGCCCGGCGCGGCGGCGGAGAACAGTTTTCGTAATAAAAATTTGGGTCTGACACAACCATGGCAAGCGAAACGACGACTTCGAAAGAGTATATACAGCATCACTTGCAGAACTGGACCTATGGCCAGCATCCCGACGGCAGCTGGGGCTTTGCCCACAGCGCGGCCGAAGCGAAAGAGATGGGTTTCTGGGCAATTCATGTCGATACCATGCTCTGGTCCATCCTGCTGGGCGTGCTGTTTCTGTGGCTGTTCCGCAAGGCGGCCAAAACCGCCAGTGCCGAAACGCCGCGCCCCTGGCAGAACTTTGTCGAATGGATTGCCGAGTTTATCGATACCAGTGTACGCGGTTCCTTCCACGGCAAGGATAAGCTGGTTGCGCCGCTGGCACTGACTATCTTTATCTGGATCTTTTTGATGAACCTGATGGATCTGGTACCGGTCGACTGGCTGCCCTCGCTGGCCGGCTGGGTCGGTTCCACCTTCTTCGGTGCCGATCCGCATCATGTTTACTTCAAGGTGGTTTCCACCACCGATCCGAATGCCACCTTCGGTATGGCTTTGGCGGTGTTCTATCTGATTCTGCACTACAGCATCGTTAACAAGGGCGTGACCGGGTTTGTGGGTGAGCTGACCATGATGCCGTTCCAGTCCAAGAATCCGGTGGTGCAGGCGCTGTTTATCCCCGTCAACTTCGTGCTGGAATTCGTCTCGCTGATTTCCAAGCCGATTTCACTGGCACTGCGACTGTTCGGCAACATGTACGCGGGTGAAATGATCTTTATCCTGATCGCGCTGATGTACAGCGGCGGTCTGGCAATGGGCATTTTTGGCGGCTTCCTGCAATTGGGTTGGGCCATTTTCCATATCCTGATCATTACGCTGCAGGCGTTCATCTTCATGACCCTGACCATCGTATATCTGGATATGGCACAGTCGGAACACTGACATAAACCAGTTTTAATTTTTTATTATTTAACGTTTAAAGCTACAGGAGAAAACAATGGAACAAGCTCTGTTATACATCGCAGGTTCTCTGATGTTGGGTCTGGGTGCACTGGGTGCCGCGGTTGGTATCGGCATTCTGGGCGGTCGTTTCCTTGAAGGTGCTGCCCGTCAGCCTGAACTGATTCCGATGCTGCGTACCCAGTTCTTCATCGTTATGGGTCTGACCGACGCGGTTCCGATGATCGCCGTGGGTATTGCCCTGTATATTCTGTTCGCCGTTGCTGCCTAAGTTTAAGAATAGTCGAGTAACTGAAACAGACATTCGAACTAATCAACCAAGGTTCTGGCGATGAATATCAATTTAACTCTCATAGGCCAAACGATTACGTTCATCGTGTTCGTGTGGTTCTGCATGAAATTTGTGTGGCCGCCGATCATGAACGCGCTGAACGAGCGCAAGAAAAAGATAGCCGATGGCCTTGCCGCGGCCGAGCGCGGCGCGCATGAGAAAGAGCTGGCTGAAAAGAAGGCGGCAGAAGTTTTGCACGAAGCCAAACAGCAGGCTCAGGACATTATCAACCAGGCTCAGAAGCGTGCTTCCGAGGTTGTTGAAGAGTCCAAAGAGACCGCGCGCAGCGAAAGCGAACGCATCATTGCAACGGCCCAGGCCGAAATCGAACAGGAAGTTAACCGCGCCCGCGAAGAACTGCGTGGTCAGGTGGCTTCACTGGCGGTTGCCGGCGCCGGCAAGATTCTCAAGCGCGAGATCGATGCCAAGGCCAACGAAGATCTGCTCAAGGATCTGGTGGCGCAAATTTAGGGGTCTGACATATGGCAGAGAAAAGCACCATTGCACGTCCCTATGCGCAAGCCGCGTTCGATCTGGCAAAGCAGCAGGGCAAATTAAAAGAATGGTCCGACATGCTGCAGTGGCTGGCCGCCGTGGCGGCGGATGATGCCGCGATGGATCTGGTCGGCAACCCGGAAGTGAGCAAGGACGCGAAGGTCAAGCTGTTTGTCGATATCTGTGGTGACAAGCTCACCGCTGACGGCAGCAACCTGCTCAAGGTTCTGGCGGAGAACAAACGCCTGGACGTGCTTCCGGAAATTGCCGAACAGTTCGAAGAACAGCGCGCAGAAGCAGAAAAGACGGTTGAAGCGGAAGTGACGACTCCCTATCCGCTCTCTGATGATCAGCAGCAGGCTATGGTCGCTGCCCTGAAAAACCGTCTGGGTCGTGAAGTGACACTGGTGAACAAGACCGACGAGTCACTCATAGGTGGTGCGATAATCCGTGCCGGAGACCTGGTCATTGATGCTTCTGTCACAGGTCAGCTAGAGCGGCTGACTAACACACTGATGCATTAAGGCTTTCAAAAGGATATCAATCATGCAACTGAATCCATCTGAAATCAGCGACCTGATCAAGAAGCGCATCGAAGGTTTCGAAGCCGCTTCTGAAGCTCGCAACGAAGGTACCGTCGTGGCTCTGGCCGACGGCGTGGTCCGCATTCACGGTCTCGACGACGTCATGGCGGGCGAAATGATCGAGTTTCCCGGCAACACCTTTGGTATGGCGCTCAACCTCGAGCGCGATTCCGTCGGTGCGGTAATCCTCGGTGACTACGAACATCTTACGGAAGGCGACAAGGTCAAATGTACCGGTCGTATCCTCGAAGTGCCGACCGGCGAGTCCCTGCTGGGACGTGTTGTTGACGCGCTGGGGAATCCTATCGACGGCAAGGGCCCGATCGAAGATGCCGTTTCCGCCCCGGTCGAAAAGGTTGCTCCGGGTGTTTACTGGCGTAAGTCGGTTGACCAGCCGGTTCAGACCGGTCTGAAATCCATCGACGCGATGGTCCCGGTCGGCCGTGGTCAGCGTGAGCTGATCATCGGTGACCGTCAGACGGGTAAAACCGCCGTGGCCATCGACGCCATCATCAACCAGAAGGGCACCGGCGTGAAATGTATCTACGTCGCTGTCGGTCAGAAGCAATCTTCCGTGGCCAGCGTGGTACGCAAGCTGGAAGAACACGGTGCCATGGACCACACTATCGTGGTTGCCGCCGGTGCCTCCGAATCCGCGGCCATGCAGTTTCTGGCCCCGTATGCCGGTTGCTCCATGGGTGAATACTTCCGTGACCGTGGCGAAGACGCCCTGATCATTTACGACGATCTGACCAAACAGGCCTGGGGTTATCGCCAGGTGTCTCTGTTGCTGCGTCGTCCGCCAGGTCGTGAAGCTTATCCGGGTGATGTTTTCTATCTGCATTCCCGTCTGCTGGAGCGTTCCGCGCGGGTTAACGAGGAATTCGTTGAAAAGGCCACCAACGGTGAAGTTAAAGGCAAGACCGGTTCATTGACCGCCCTGCCGATTATCGAAACCCAGGCCGGTGACGTTTCCGCGTTCGTACCGACCAACGTTATCTCCATCACCGACGGTCAGATCTTCCTGGAATCGGACCTGTTCAACGCCGGTATCCGCCCGGCTATTAACGCCGGTCTGTCGGTATCCCGTGTAGGTGGTGCGGCCCAGACCAAGATCGTCAAGAAACTTGGTGGCGGTGTGCGTCTGATGCTGGCCCAGTATCGTGAGCTGGCGGCCTTTGCCCAGTTTGCTTCGGATCTGGACGAATCCACACGCAAGCAGATTGAACGTGGTCAACGTGTTACCGAACTGATGAAGCAGAAGCAGTATGCGCCGATGAGCGTGGCCGAACAGGCATTTTCGCTGTTCGCGGCCAACGAAGGCTTCCTGGACGACGTCGATGTGAAGAAGATCGTCGACTTCGAAAACGCCATGCAGGCGTATCTCAAGTCCAACCAGGCGGACCTGCTCAAGCAGATCAACGACAGTGGTGACTACAACGACGAGATTGCGGCTTCCATGAAGGATGCAGTCGAGAAATTCAAAGCCACCAGTACCTGGTAAGCGGGGTTATCGCAATGGCGAGCGGCAAAGAAATACGCACTCAGATCAACAGCGTTAAAAATACGCAGAAGATCACCAGCGCCATGGAAATGGTGGCGGCGAGCAAGATGCGCAAGGCCCAGGATCGGATGTCCAGCTCACGTCCCTACGCGGACAAGATGCGGGGTGTTATCGATCATCTGGCCTTCGCTCATCCCGAGTATCACCATCCGTATCTGCAGGAGCGCGAGGTCAAGCGCGTCGGCTATATCATCATTTCATCCGACCGTGGTCTGTGCGGTGGTCTGAACAACAACATGTTCAAGGCCGTGCTCAACGACATGAAGCAGTGGCAGGAACAGAATGTCGATATGGACTTCTGCACCATTGGCCAAAAATCGCTGGCGTTCTTCAAGCGGCTGACCGGCAACATCAAGGCGCAGACCACCCATCTGGGTGACGCGCCGTCACTGACCGATGTCATCGGTACCGTCAAGGTGATGCTGGATGCCTACGATAACGGCGAAATCGATCGCCTGTTCGTGGTCTATAACCGTTTCGTCAACACCATGACCCAGCAGCCGACGATTGAACAGTTGCTGCCGGTGGCCTCCGCCGAGAAGAACGAAGAGCTCGAATACCACTGGGATTACATTTACGAACCGGATGCCAAGGAAGTTCTGGATGGCCTGCTGGTGCGTTACATCGAATCCCAGGTTTATCAAGGCGTGGTAGAGAACGTCGCCTGCGAAATGGCAGCCCGGATGGTCGCCATGAAGGCCGCTTCCGACAATGCCGGCAACCTGATTGATGACCTGCAGCTGGCCTACAACAAGGCACGCCAGGCCGCCATCACCCAGGAGCTGTCCGAAATCGTCTCGGGCGCCGCGGCGGTATAACCGATTTCAAGCAAAGTTACAGGGGAACTGACAATGAGTTCTGGAAAAATCGTACAAATCATCGGCGCGGTCATCGACGTGGAATTCCCGCGTGACCGGATGCCGAAAGTGTATGACGCACTGACCGTCGAAGAGACCGGTCTGACTCTCGAAGTCCAGCAGCAGCTGGGTGACGGCGTGGTTCGTACCATCGCAATGGGCAGCTCGGAAGGGATCAAGCGTGAAACCGCGGTGACCAATACCGGCGCGCCGATCACCGTACCGGTAGGCACCAAGACGCTGGGTCGAATCATGGACGTGCTGGGTAACCCGGTGGACGAACAGGGTCCGATCGGCGCCGACGATTCCATGCCGATTCATCGCAAGCCGCCGACCTATGCCGAGCAGGCGACCGGGATTGAGATTTTCGAAACCGGGATCAAGGTTATCGACCTGGTCATGCCCATCGCCAAGGGTGGCAAGATCGGGCTGTTCGGGGGCGCGGGTGTCGGCAAGACCGTTACTCTGATGGAGCTGATTCGTAACATCGCCATGGAGCACAGCGGTTATTCCGTGTTCGCGGGTGTCGGTGAACGTACTCGTGAGGGTAACGACTTCTATCACGAAATGACCGAATCGGGCGTACTCGACAAGGTTGCCCTGGTTTACGGACAGATGAACGAACCGCCGGGTAACCGCCTGCGTGTTGCCCTGACCGGTCTGACCATGGCCGAGTACTTCCGTGACGAAGGCCGTGACGTGCTGATGTTTATCGATAACATCTACCGTTACACCCTGGCCGGGACCGAAGTCTCCGCCCTGCTGGGCCGTATGCCTTCCGCGGTGGGCTATCAGCCGACCCTGGCCGAGGAAATGGGTGTGCTGCAGGAGCGTATTACCTCCACCAAGACCGGTTCCATCACTTCGTTCCAGGCCGTTTACGTCCCCGCGGACGATTTGACCGACCCGTCTCCGGCGACCACCTTCTCGCATCTGGATGCGACCCTGGTACTCTCCCGTCAGATCGCCGAGCTGGGTATCTACCCGGCGGTGGATCCGCTCGACTCCACCTCCCGTCAGCTGGATCCGCTGGTCGTGGGTGAAGAGCACTACGACGTGGCCCGTTCGGTTCAGGGTACCCTGCAGCGCTACAAGGAGCTGAAGGACATCATCGCCATCCTCGGGATGGACGAACTGTCTGAAGAAGACAAACTGGCCGTCTCCCGCGCGCGTAAAATCCAGCGCTACCTGTCGCAGCCGTTCTTCGTGGCGGAAGTATTCACCGGCGCACCCGGTAAATACGTTTCCCTGAAAGACACCATCCGTGGCTTCAAGGGCATTGTTGAAGGTGAGTACGACAACATCCCGGAACAGGCCTTCTACATGGTGGGTACCATCGAGGAAGCCCTGGAGAAAGCCAAGTCCCTGTAATCGGGCGAGGAGTTAAAACATGGCCATGACCATGCATCTTGACATCGTAAGTGCCGAAGCGGAGATCTTCTCCGGGACGGCCGAAATCGTGGTGGCGCCAGCCAGCACCGGTGAGGTGGGAATCTATCCCCGCCATACCCAGCTGCTGTCTCCCCTCAAGCCCGGCGAAGTCCGCGTGACAATGCCGGGTGGCGAGGAGGAAAGCTTCTACGTCTCCGGCGGAATCCTCGAGGTTCAGCCGCATCACGTGACCGTGCTGTCGGATACCGCCGTGCGGGCTCATGATCTGGATGAGGCGGCGGCCCTGGAAGCCAAGCAGGCGGCCGAGCAGGAGCTGAAGGATCGCAGCGGCGAAATGGAGCTGGCCGAAGCCCAGGCCAAACTGGCCGAGGCGGTCGCCCAGCTGCAGACAATCCAGAAGATGCGCAAGAAACGCTGATCGTCACCCGACAATGGATGTGTCAGAGCAAAGGGGCAGTTGTTATACTGCCCCTTTCTTATTTGGGGGTTGCACCGCAGAAATGTCACGCAGGCTCATGCCAGCGTGACCTACAGGATTAGCCAGAATATAAAGTGAGTAGGCCGGACTGAGCGTAGCGGTGTCCGGCAATGTCGGGATAATGCCCGATACCGCTGCACTATATCGGGCCTACAGGCTAAAAGGTGTGTAGAGGCGTAGGTCAGGTTGCGCGCAGCGCTACCTGGCATTCTGC
Organism: Thiohalophilus sp.; assembly: GCF_031581315.1. Classification (GTDB taxonomy): domain Bacteria; phylum Pseudomonadota; class Gammaproteobacteria; order UBA6429; family Thiohalophilaceae; genus Thiohalophilus. The sequence goes on along the minus strand of NZ_JAVLAZ010000047.1, from coordinate 3,749 downwards.
CGCAGTCGCCCATGCAATCAGGATCAAGAGAAGGTGTCATGGCTGAAGAACGGGTGGAAAAGAACAAAATCGTGACCTTTGTTTACACGATTACCGACGAGAACGGCGAGGTTCTCGAACAGTCCGATGTGCCCAACGACTATCTGCACGACCAGGACGAGCGGATGTTTCCCAAGGTGATCCAGGCACTGGAAGGCCACCAGGTCGGCGATGTGGTCAAGGTGACCCTGACTCCGGAAGAGGGCTTCGGGCATTATGACCCGTCTCTGACCTTTGCCGATGATCTGAAGAACGTGCCCAAAGAGTATCAGCGGCTCGGCGCCGAGGCCGAGTTCCGGGACGATGCGGGCCAGGCCGTCACGATGCGGGTCACCAAAATCGAGGACGGACGGATCGAACTGGACGGCAACCCGCCCTTTGTCGACCAGACCGTCGTGTTTATTATCAATATCCTCGGGATCCGCGATTCGACCGCGCAGGAAGTCGGCAGCGGTCAGCCGATGGAGGAAGAACAAACAACGAAGCCGACACTGCATTGATCCGGTCAACTCGCTACAATCTCCCTCATGGCCAAATCTGAATTGAATATCCTCATCCTTGCCGCCGGGCAGGGGACCCGCATGCGCTCAAAGCTGCCCAAGGTGCTGCATCCGCTGGCCGGGCGGCCGATGCTGCAGCATGTGATCGACACGGCCCGTGAGCTGCGCCCGCACCGGCTGGGCGTCATCTACGGCCACGGCGGCGAACAGGTCCCGCAGCAAATGGCTGATGAGTCCATCGAATGGATCCAGCAGGCGGAACAACTTGGCACCGGCCATGCCGTGATGCAGGCCCTGCCGCAGGTGGC
>NZ_JAVLAZ010000047.1:0-2802 GCF_031581315.1 Thiohalophilus sp. | reverse complement strand
ACCGGCATCCTGGCGGTCAACGGCGGCCGGCTCAAAGGCTGGTTAAATCAACTCGACAATAATAATGCCCAGGGCGAATACTATCTGACCGACATCATCGCCATGGCCGTGGCCGACGGCGTGCCGATCGCGGTGAGCCATCCGGCGGGGATCAACGAGGTACTGGGTGTCAACAGCCGCCAGCAACTGGCCGTGCTGGAGCGCGAATACCAGCTGCAACAGGCCGGCCGACTGATGAGCGAGGGCGTCTCGCTGGCTGATCCGGCGCGCCTGGATATCCGGGGTCAGCTGCAGTGCGGTCAGGATGTGACGCTGGATATTAACGTGGTAATCGAAGGCGAGGTCCACCTGGCCGACAACGTCACGGTGGGGCCCAACTGTGTGTTGAAAGATTGCACGCTGGAAGACGGGGTGCAGGTCTTGCCGATGAGCGTGATCGAAGGTGCCCATATCGGTGCCGGCAGTCGCATCGGCCCGTTTGCCCGCATCCGTCCGGGGACCGAACTGGCCGGGCAGACCCATATCGGCAACTTCGTGGAACTGAAGAACAGCCAGGTGGGCGAAGGCAGCAAGATCAATCACCTCAGCTACGTGGGCGACACCCGCGTGGGCAAACAGAGTAATATCGGTGCCGGGGTGATCACCTGTAATTACGACGGCGCCAACAAGCACCGCACCGAAATCGGCGACAACGCCTTTGTCGGCTCCGACGCCCAGCTGGTCGCACCGGTAAAAGTCGGCGACGGCGCCACCATCGGCGCCGGCACCACGCTGACCAATGATGCCCCGGAAAACGCGTTGACCCTGAGCCGGACCAAACAGAAAACCGTCACAGGCTGGAAGCGACCGAAGAAACAGGGACGAGGGACGAGTGACGAGTGACGAGGAAAAAAGAAAGTATGTTTTCGAATATTTCGCGGCAAGGTAATATTTGTGATGGAGGAGTTATGGTCGCCAATAGTACAGTATTAAATAGAAAGTCCTCGTCCCTCGTCCCTCGTCCCTCGGCCCTGTAATTATGTGTGGAATCGTTGGTGGCATCACAAACCGGGACATCACCCCGATCCTGGTCGACGGATTAAAGCGGCTGGAATATCGCGGCTATGATTCGGCCGGGGTGGCGGTACTGGATGAAAATGCCTGTCTGACCCGCGTACGTACCGTCGGCAAGATCGCCAATCTCAAGCAAGAGCTGGAGAGGACCCCGGCCGCCGGCCATATCGGCATCGGCCATACCCGCTGGGCCACCCACGGCGAGCCGGCCACCCACAATGCCCATCCCCATATCTGTAAACAGACTGTCGCCCTGGTGCATAACGGCATCATCGAGAACTTCGAAGGGCTCAAGCATACCCAGCTGGCCGAGGAGTACCTGTTCACCTCCGATACCGACTCCGAAGTGATCGTCCATCAGCTGCACAAACACCTCAACCAGGGCAAGAATCTGCTACTGGCCGTGCAGGATACCGTGGACGATCTGGAAGGGGCCTATGCCCTGGGCGTGGTCTGTAACAGTGAGCCGGACAAACTGGTGGCGGCCCGGCGCGGCTCGCCGCTGGTCATCGGCATCGGCGAGCAGGAAAACTTCATTGCCTCCGACATGGCCGCCCTGCTACCGGTCACCAACCATTTTTATATCCTGGAAGAAGGCGATGTGGCGGTATTGAGCCACGACGGTGTCGAGATCTACGATCATCAGCGCCAGCCGGTCACCCGTCCCGTGCATGAAAGCAAGCTCAGCAGTGACGCGGTCGAGCGGGGCGAGTTCGCCCATTACATGCTCAAGGAGATCTACGAGCAGCCCCAGGCCATTGCCGAGACCCTGGAAGGCCGCCTGGGTGAAGACAAGGTACTGGAAGCCAGTTTCGGCCCCAAGGCCGCGGCCATTTTCGAGAAGATCCGCAACATCCAGATCGTCGCCTGCGGCACCAGCTATCACGCCGGGATGATCGCCAAGTACGGGTTCGAATCGGTCACCAGTCTGCCCTGCAATGTGGAAGTGGCCAGCGAGTTTCGCTATCGCAAGCATGTGGTACAGCCCGATACCCTGTTCATTACCATTTCCCAGTCGGGCGAGACGGCCGACACGCTGGCCGCGTTGCGTCTGTCCAAAGAGCTGGGTTACGAACACTCGCTGGCGATCTGCAACGTGCCGGAGAGTTCGCTGGTACGCGAATCGGAACTGTCATTGATGACCCGCGCCGGCCCGGAGATCGGTGTGGCCTCCACCAAGGCGTTCACCACCCAGCTGGTCGGCATATTATTGTTACTGGTCGTGCTCGCGCGGCGGCATGGGCTGTCCGAAGAGCTCGAGGCCAAGGTGGTGGACCAGCTGCGACATCTACCGGGTATTATCGAGGAAGTGCTCAAGCTCGACGGTGAGATCGAAAAACTGGCCGAAAACTTTGCCGACAAACATCACGCCCTGTTTCTCGGCCGCGGCATGATGTACCCCGTGGCCCTGGAAGGCGCGCTCAAGTTAAAAGAGATCTCCTACATCCATGCCGAAGGCTATCCGGCCGGCGAACTCAAGCACGGCCCGCTGGCCCTGGTCGATGCCAACGTGCCGATCGTCGCCGTGGCGCCGAACGACAAACTGCTGGACAAGCTCAAATCCAACCTGCAGGAAGTGCGCGCACGTGGCGGAAAACTCTACGTGTTTGCCGATCAGCATGCCGGCCTGAGCGCCGGCCAGGGCGTCACCGTGCTGGAAATCGCCCCGGTCGACATCGCCATCTCCCCCATCATCTACAGCGTCCCGCTGCAACTGCTGGCCTACCACGTCGCCCTGCTCAAGGGCAC
>NZ_JAVLAZ010000046.1:0-19737 GCF_031581315.1 Thiohalophilus sp. | reverse complement strand
ACAGGGATGTGCCGTCTGGCGAGCCCGACTGGAGCGAGAAGCGCAGGGGACCGGTATAGCAATTGATAAATTGCTATACCGGCGGCGTCTTTCGGGGGAGTTTCTTTGGGTACTTTCTTGTCGGTACAAGAAAGTACCTCGCCGCGCGGGCGCGAGAGCCCGCTTTCAAGATCACAGCCCGCCCGGAGGGCGAACATTTTCGACGCGAGTTCTATAAACAATCAACACTCCCCTTTATGAAAATAGGCCACGACCCAGTAGGTGGCACCGACGGCCAGTATCAGGATACCGATGCCCCACAGCTGCGCCGGGCTCATGTCGTTGTAATCCATGACAATCACTTTCCGGGCAACGGCCATCAGCGCCGTGGCGACGACCAGTTGCACATGAATCGCGTCATCGCGCAAATATAGCGTGATATTGATAAATACCTCGATGGCGATGAGCACGGCGAGAAATCCGGCGAAGAACCTGACGATGTCGTCCGTGGGCGAGACGAAATAGGGCGGGGCGCTAAAATGATCATACAGAACCCAGATCACGTCGGCCACGGCCCAGTAGATCACAAACACCATCAGCACCGCCAGGATACGGACCGCGGTACGGATCAATTTATGCAGTACATCGAAAAACGCATCCGGCTGTTTTTTACTGATCTCCCCGACGACGCCTTCTTCATCTTTAATCTGGTTGCTCACTGACTCCTCTCGTTCGAGTGTTCGGTTATGGACATAAAAAAGGGTAATGCCACCGAGGACACTACCCTGTGATTATTTGAAAAAACGGTGAAGACGCAGCAGCGCGTTCAGGTTGCCGTTGGCTGGCCCGCGGCCTTGCCTGGTTCGCCTTGCCCACCGCCTTCCGCGGCCGCTCCCTTGCCGCCGGTCTCCTGGTACCACAGGTCATGATGCTGTTTGGCCCAGGCCTCGTCCACTTCGCCGCTGATCATCCCTTCGAAGGTTCCCTCGTTACCGATCGTACCGAGGTAGATATGTCCGAGAGCGAAAGCACTCAGCACCAGTGCAGTAATCGCGTGGATGATATTGGCGCCCTGCATGGTGCCGCGCTCGAAGCCCAGATTGGGAAGCAGCAGCACGATTCCGGATATCATCAGACCGATACCGGCCACTAACAGAATCCAGAACCAGACCTTCTCGCCGGCATTCACCTTGTAGGCGGAACCGTGTCCCTTGCCGAGATAACCGCCACCTTTTTTAAACCATTCCCAGTCTGTCCGGGTAAAGAAATTTTCACTGAACCACATGGCCAGCATGACCACCAGGCCGACCACGAAGAACAATGACAGGTAGTCGTGTATCCACTTGGCGAACTGGGCATAAGCGGCAAAACCGTCGTAACCCATTACCGGGATCAACACCGCGCGTCCGTACAGCAAACTCAACCCGGTAATCGCCAGCAAAATAAACAATATCGCCACGAACCAGTGCAACGTTCGTTCGAATACCGTCCAGCGCAGGATCTTTCTGCCGGTGCGCTGTTTCAGTTTTGCCCTGCCCACGGTCAGATGGAACAGTATCAGCAGCGCCACCACGATGCCGATCAGCCAGGCACCCAATGTAGCGAGTGGTCCGTTACGCACCTGGCGCCAGTTCTGGCCGCTGTTTTCGATCAGCTCACCGGTTTCCTGGCCCTTCACCGTGGTAACACCGGCCGTGCCCTCACGTACCTCGCGCCAGTACTCGGCGCGGGGATTGGAGCCGCTGCTGAACTCGGCCTGCACCGCGTCGATGCCTATCAGTTGCCAGCTGACGATCAGCGGGGCCACCAGTACCAGCAGGGCCGCGAGACTCATGATCCACACCTTGCCCATTCCGCGCCGGGAATGCGGCTTCGCAGTCGGTTGTGTCTGTGTGCTCATGCTACTCTCCTGTTATCCGCGATTACCGCTCGGCCTGGCCCTGAATACGACGGTCGAGTTGCTCATCCAGCTGGGCACTGCGGCTGCGTTCCTCTTTGAGATAATCGTCATTCTGCACCCAGGGATCGTGGGTCCGGCTATCACAGCCCGCCAGCATGACGGTGGCAAGTACTATCCAGCCTGCGTTGATTTTCATAACGTTACCTGTCGTCCACTCAACGATCGGTCTGGCCGGTCTTGAAACGTTGCTCCAGCGTCTCCTGCATTTTCTGCTGTTTCATCGTCGCAACCAGCGGATCTTTTTTCCCCTTGTACTCGCCCGGCTCATGCAGGGTCACGCCCATGTCTTCGTAACAGCCGCTGAGCGCGATGGTCATGCCGACCAGGACCAGTCGTATCGTCAGTTTGCGCATCGTCTCTCTCCCGATCCGGGATTACTTGGTGCCATAGGCCGCTTCCCAGCCCCAGGTCTGGGGCCGGCCACCGCGCTTCAGAACCCGTTTGCGATAGATGTCCGCCACCAGATCGCCATCCCCGGCCAGCAGGGCCTTGGTGGAACACATCTCGGCGCACAGCGGCAGCTTGCCTTCGCTGATGCGGTTGCGGCCGTACTTGGCGTACTCTTCATCGGAGTTGTCCGCTTCCGGCCCGCCGGCACAGAAGGTGCACTTGTCCATCTTGCCGCGTACCGCAAACGCCTCCTGTTGCGGGAACTGCGGCGCGCCGAAGGGGCAGGCATAGAAGCAATACCCGCAACCGATACACTGGTCCTTGTTATGCAGCACAACGCCGTCCTCGGTGGTGTAGAAACAGTCTACCGGGCAGACTGCCGCGCAGGGGGCATCGGTACAGTGCATGCAGGCCACGGAGATGGACTTCTCGCCCGGCTCACCGTCTTTCAGGGTCACCACGCGCCGGCGATTCACGCCCCAGGGCACCTCGTTTTCATTCTTGCAGGCGGTGACGCAACCGTTGCATTCGATACAACGTTCGGCATCGCAAAGAAATTTCATACGTGCCATAAATGAGTCCTCCTCTCCTTAATATTAAGCCAGCCGGATTTCACACAGGGTGGCCTTGGTTTCCTGCATCTGGGTCACCGAGTCGTAGCCGTAGGTGGTGGCAGTATTGCAGGCTTCGCCACGTACCAGCGGTGCCGTGCCTTCGGGATAACGGTCCACCAGATCCTGGCCCTGGTACCAGCCACCGAAATGGAATGGTGTCCAGATAACGCCGCGACCGACCCGGGGGGTCACCATGGCGACGATCTTGATGCGTCCGCCTTCCGGGCCTTCCAGCCAGACCCACTGACCATCCCGGATATTGCGATCGTTGGCATCGGCCGGATTAATTTCGACGAACATGTCCTGCTGCAGTTCAGCCAGCCAGGCATTGGAACGGGTCTCTTCCCCGCCGCCTTCGTATTCCACCAGGCGTCCACTGATAAAGACCAACGGATAATCACTGGAGTAATCTTTGGACTGGATCGAAGCGTAGAGTGTCGGCAGCCGCCAGAAGGCCTTACGGTCGTCATAGGTGGCGTACTGCTTCACCAGATCATAACGCGGGGTATAAAGCGGCTCGCGATGCACCGGCACCGGATCCGGAAACTGCCAGACGATACTGCGCGCCTTGGCGTTGCCGAACGGCGCACAACCGTGCTTGATGGCCACGCGCTGGATACCGCCTGACAGATCGGTCTTCCAGTTACGCCCCTCGGCGGCCTGTTGCTCTTCAGCACTCAGATCGTTCCACCAGCCCAATTGCTTGAGCATGTCGGCAGTAAACTCGGGATAACCGTCCTTGATGTCGGAACCGACGCTGTAGGAATCTTCGGCCAGCAATGTAACGCCGTCGTGTTCAACACCGAAACGGGCGCGGAAGGTCAATCCACCCTCGGCGACCGACTTGCTCGGGTCATACAGGATCGGCGTGCCGACATGTTTCATCTCCGGGGTGCCCCAGCACGGCCACGGCAGCCCGTAGTATTCTCCGTCCAGTGGACCGCCCTCGGCACGCAAGGTCGTGGTATTGAAGGTATGCCGGTACCTGGCATGCTCCTTCAGCCGTTCCGGGCTTTGTCCGGTATAACCGATGGTCCAGGTCCCACGATTGATCTCGCGCAGTGTGTCCTCGATCGAGGGTTCGTCGTTTTCAACCTTGATGTTCCTGAACATCTGATCGGCGAAGCCCAGCTTTTTGGCGAACAGATAAAGAATAGTGTGGTCCGGTTTGGATTCGAACAGCGGCTCAATCACCTGTTCCCGCCACTGGATGGAGCGGTTGGAAGCGGTCACAGAGCCGTAGGTTTCGAACTGGGTGCAGGTCGGCAACAGATAGGTGTTGTTCTTGCGTTCACTCATTACCGCCAGGTGGGTGGGATAGGGATCCGAGATCACCACCAGGTCCACCTGTTCAATGGCCTTTTTCATATCCGGTCCGCGGGTCTGGCTGTTGACCGCATGTCCCTGGAAGAAGATGGCATGGACGTTATCCTTCTGCGACAGGTTGGCTTTGTCTTCCAGGATCCCGTCGATCCAGCGTGAAACCGGCATGCCGGGAATATTCATGGTATAGGCCTGCTTACCACCGCCGGCATCGTACTGGCCGGAGCGATCGAAGCGGTTTCTCAACCAGTTGTAATCCACATCCCAGACCCGGGCCCAGTGCTTCCAGGCGCCGTCGGACAGACCGTAGTAAGCGGGCAGGGTGTGGCAGTTGGGACCGACATCGGTCGCGCCCTGCACATTGTCATGACCACGAAAGATATTGGCACCGCCGCCGGAGACCCCGATGTTGCCCAGTGCCAGCTGCAGTACACAGTAAGCCCGGGTGTTGTTGTTTCCGATGTGATGCTGGGTACCGCCCATGCACCAGACGATGGTCCCGGGCCGGTTTTCGGCCATGGTTTTGGCCGCGTCATACATTTCCTTTTCGGGTACCCCGACCACATCCTCGACTGTTTTCGGATCCCAGTTCTTCACCTCCTCGCGGATGTCCTCCATGCCGAAGACGCGCTGGCGAATGTACTCCTGATCTTCCCAGCCGTTTTCAAAGATGTGCCACAACAGTCCCCAGGTAAATGACACGTCGGTGCCGGGACGAATGCGGATGTATTGATCGGCATGCGCGGCGGTCCGGCTGAAGCGAGGATCGACCACGATCATCTTCGCGCCGTTCTCCTTGCCACGCAGGATATGTTGCATGGCTACCGGGTGGGCCTCGGCCGCGTTACTGCCGACGAACAGCATCGCCTTGCAGTTATGCATGTCGTTGTAGGAGTTGGTCATTGCGCCGTAGCCCCAGGTGTTGGCTACCCCGGCCACCGTGGTGGAGTGGCAGATGCGTGCCTGGTGATCGATATTGTTACTGCCCCAGAAGGCGGCAAACTTGCGCTGCAGATAGGAGCCTTCGTTACTGGCCTTGGAGGAGCCGGCTATCCACAGGCTGTCCGGTCCATACTTGTCGCGCATATCCAGAAGCTGATCGCCGATCTCGTTGATGGCCTGCTCCCAGCTGATGCGCTTCCACTTGCCATCCACCTGCTTCATCGGATACTTGATACGTTGTGCGCCATGACCATGCTCGCGCACCGAGGCACCCTTGGCGCAATGGGCACCAAGATTGAACGGCGAATCGAAGTCGGGCTCCTGCCCGGTCCAGACGCCGTTCTGTACCTCGGCAAGTACACCGCAACCGACCGAGCAGTGGGTACAGATACTGTGCCGCACCTCGGTCTCGATGTCCTCTTTCGGCGCAGTATCCTTTTCTGCGGCACGGGCATGACGCAGCATGCCCATCTGGAGCATGTTGGCGATTGCCAGACCGCCCGCGGTCAGTCCCGAACGCTGCAGGAACGTACGACGATCGATCGCCTCGGCGAAAATCGACCCCCCAACGTTAGCGTCAGGATCAGGGGTCTGTTGATTCGAGGTGGGTTTCTTTTTCAGTTTCATTGCTGAACCTCCCAGTGCAGCAGCTACTCTGCGTTGGTGCGAGCCGGTTGAATAATCAGATCTGTGCCTTTTCGTAATAAGTCCGGATATGGTCGGTCAGACGATAACCGTTGGTTTCGGTAGTTTTTGCACCGGTCACGGGCCCCTCAGGCGATGACTGTGAAATTGCCCGGGCGTTGCTGAACACCAGTGCGCCTGCACCGGTTGCACCACCCAGCAAGACCATCTGCTGCAAAAACCGGCGACGCGGTAACTCTTCTTTATTGAGCTTTTTCATCTGTTAGCTCCTCTTCATCCACTCAACGTTAATCATCCGGCACATCGAGATAATGTTGTTCCAGTTCCACAAAGTGCTGTCCCAGCTGGCCAACGGCCTTGTAGAAACGGGCCGAGGGTGCCTGTTCGATATCCCTGAAACAACGTTGCAGCCAGCCATGCAGGTGAAGGCGGTAAAAAGTCTGTTGTGCTTCCAGGTCCGACCCGCTGTCGATTAACATCGCCATCGCTTCGCAAAGTGCGGCAATGTGATCCTCGGGTTCGCTGACCTGTTGCTGGCGTTCGATACCAAGCTGCCTGAGATCATGGCGCAACCGCGCCAGTGGTCTGTCCATCAGGTAACCGGTCCGATACCACGAGGCATACGGAATCACTTCGCCGTGGCCCAGGCCGATGAACAGATCGTGAAATTCATCATCCAGTTCCGATAGACGTGCCCGGCTGGCATTGAGCTTGAGCAAGTGCCAACTCAGGCCAAACCCGTTCTGACGCTCCTTGTTGGCGCTTTCGATACGCGATAGCACGTCCAGCAGCGGTGGATCGGGAACCTTGCGTAACAATCGCGCCAGCAGGCTATAGGTATTGGCCCGCAATGCGGCATCATCAAAGGCGACAGAAGATTGCTGCTTTTGCATTCGGATTCAGTCTCCCTGTCGGATCGGGCGCGCGGCGCCCCGGAGCCGGTTATCGTTACTCGTTGCTCAATTACCCGTTACAAGAGCAACGCCTGTGCCAGAAACAAAATGAAAAAAACGACCCAGAAGGAGCCAGACGAACAACCCGGCGCTCAATTCGACTCGCCCCCGGGTCAGGTGTGACAATTTGTTCACCCTGGCGGTAAAGACGGGACATTTCGACCAGCTCAGGCACGATGTTCTTCCTGCCACATGTCGGTAATCCGGCAGTCCTCGCACATCGACAGGCGCCGCAATGCCCGATCATTGTCGAACATCCAGTGCCCGGTCAGTTTGTCGCGCATGTGTTCGATCATCTGCCGGGTCGCGAACGGTTTGCCGCATTCAACGCAATGAAACGGCTCCTGCTCGTAAAGTACACGCGGTGCCCGACGTACCTCGCCGTCAAACAGATAGCGTTGCCGACGTGTGATCGCCAATTCGGGACAGGTTTGCTCGCACAGTCCGCACTGCACGCAATTGTTTTCAATGAACTTCAACTGGGGCTGCTCGTTGCCTGCCAGTAATGCCCCGGTCGGACAAACCCCGGTGCAGGCCATGCAGAGGGTGCAGGCCTGGGCATTGACCTGAATCTCGCCAAACGGTGCCTGGTCGGGCAGTGACAGGATTGCCGGCTTTTGTGCAGCGTGTTGATACAGCTTTTCCAGCGCAAGATGGATCATGTTGCGTTTGTCGTCGAAACTGGCATGCGTGGCCGCCGGCGCCAGCGTTGCATCCCCGGCGGGGGACCCCATTTGCGCCAGCTCCTTTTGCGGCACAATCACGATGCGCGCCGCCGCTTCTCCCAGCCCATCCAGAAAGGCCGTCGCCAGGGCCTGTTGCTGCCGCAGGGTCTCACCGATAAGCGGCGCGGTCTCCTCGCTGGTGACGATAATGATCTGTTGCGCGCCATAGGCCAGGGTATTGAGCATGATCGCCATATCGATCGCCCCCAGTTCATCCAGGGCGACCGGGATCAGATTCTCTTCCAGCGCAGCCAGTTGTTGGTAAAGTGCGTCGCGCTGTGCCTGTTCGAAAAACACCACACGGGCCCGTTCACCGCTGGTCTGGTAATACTGCCTGAGCAACTGCCGAATCCGGCTCAGAGTATCGGCCAGGCCGGGATACACATACTGGATGGCCCCGCTGGGGCAGACCGCGGCACAGGTTCCCCCGCCCTGGCAAAGATAGGGATCGACCTCGATCTGTTCCCCGATGGAATGAATGGCCCGGGTCGGACAGGCGTCGATACAGCGTGTGCAGGCCGTACACTGGTTACGGTCGTGCGCGCAGATCGACGGGTCGTATCGAAAATAGCGCGGCTTCTCAAATTCGCCGATCATGCCGGGAATCGCCTCGATCAAACCTGCAAGCCTGGCGCTGTCGCCGTGGCTGGCAAAATAACCCGGCGGCGGAATATCCGCATCGAAGCAGGGCGTTGGACAGACATCCAGAACCAGATCGATGCGCGGCCAGGTCCGTCCCAGTATCGGTCCAAGCTCCAGGGTCTGCGCGCCCTTATCGCGCAGATGGATGTGAAAGTCCCCCAGGTGACCGTCGATCCGCTCGATTCCGGCATGAACATAGGCGATACGATCATCCAGCTGCGGGCGCCGGGCGTCCGGATCCGGATCGACGATGGCAACAGCGTCAAGCTTATCCAGCAGCTCGGTCGCCACGGCCACCGCCTCGTTGCCTGCACCGATAATGACCAGCCGCCCTTCACTGTGATATTCGATCACTGAAGTGCTGGGGGCGGGTTGTTGCAGGACCTGTAAGGCCTCCATGCGTGCCTCGCCGTTACTGGTCTGTTGCCCCAGGGTGTTCAGACCGGCATCAGCCGGGGCGGTTTCGTTGGAATAACTCATCAGGGCTAACCCTCTTTCAGTTCTGGTTGATCAACTGGCGCCGGTTCGCCTTTATATTCATCAACTGAATCGTCGGTGTTATCCGCCTGTAGCGTTGTTTCCGGCTCGTGCGGCTCGTTTTCCGCGACAGGCGGCAGTTCGTCATCGCTCACCAGTTGCTTGATCGCCTGACGCTCCTCCTGCAGGCGCTGGTGCGCCGTTATGGTATTTCCCAGCGGTTCAAACAGCGTGTAATCTTCGGCGTAGTCATCCAGACCGTCGCAAAAGTTGAACTTGTTCATGTGAAACAACTTGCGTAACGCCTGGCGCTTGAGGGTTTCGCTCACCTGCTCGGAAAAAAACATGCTGACCTCGCTGTTCTCACCCAGCGTGTCGACATCGGGCACCTCCTGCGAGCCAGGGGGCTCGACAACCGGCGGAGCGTCTGCAAGCGCGGGAGCCTGCATCTTTGTCTTTTCTGGTTTTGAGTGATCATGCTTGCGTCGCGACCAGCGGTGCAGAAACGACCTGTCCTGATCGTTTCCTGTATCGTTCGAATCAGACATGTTTGCGCTTGCCTTTTTTGCCATGCTTGTGATCCTGCAGCTGCTTTTCCAGTGCCGGTTGTTGACTCAATACGTACTCGGCCAGCCAGTTGGAAAAGGGCGCCACCAATGGCGTTGAAAGCACAAGGCCATCAGTTTCCATGTGGGCCTCGGCATCGGCAAAGTTGGCACTGATCATGGTTGGCGCCAGGTCCGAGTCATCGTCATCATCCCGGCACAACACGAACAGCGACGGTTGCCTGCCCATCAGATTCTGGTAATAGCTTTGCAAACCATCTCGAAACAGTTCGAGCCAGAACCCCGACCAGATCAGATGCCCCTCGTCCTGTTCACCCTGCAGCCGTTGTCTGCGTTGCGATCCGTCGCCGGTGTGCTGCGGCAACAGGGCAACCAGATTCCAGTGGGGTAACTTCCATTGCCCGTATTGCCGATATTCCCGGCGCATAACAATCGATACGGGATAACTGACATCGGCATGTGGATTCATCGTGTCCCTCATGAACTGTTTATCTATTGCGATACGGTTTTTTACCGAGCAATCGCCGTACCAGATTGAACAAAGCCGTTTTATGCCGGATCACGCCCAATCCGGATAAGCCCGTGCGACAGTTTTCACCGCATTAATTTCGGGGTTGGTGCAATCTGTCTCAATCGGGGTCAGTTCCGATCCTCACTGGCTGGCAGGGCGTACGATTTTGCAGACCGGGCACGAAGGTATGCTTTTTGCAAAACATGGCGAACCATCATTTTTACCGACAAGGCCCAGGCTCTTATGTCCAGGATCGATACCCCGACCCATCCCGCGCTAATCGACAACTTCGGCCGTCAGATAAACTATGTCCGTATTTCCATCACCGACCGCTGTGATTTCCGTTGTGTCTATTGCATGAGCGAGGATATGACCTTTCTTCCTCGATCCGAGATTCTCAGCCTGGAAGAGATTACCCGGCTGGCCCGCGCGTTCACCGAACTGGGTGTCGGAAAAATCCGCCTCACCGGTGGCGAGCCGCTGGTGCGGCGCAATGCGCTCTGGTTGTTTCAGCAACTGGGCCGGCTGCCCGGTCTGCGCGAACTGGTGTTAACCACCAACGGTTCACAGCTCACCCGATATGCACAGGCATTGCGCGATGCCGGTGTACGACGCATCAACATCAGCCTTGACAGCCTGCAGCCGGCGCGCTTTGCGCGGCTCACCCGCGTCGGCGATCTGAACAAGGTGCTGCAGGGCATCGAGGCCGCGCGCCTGGCAGGCTTCGAGCGGATCAAGCTCAACAGCGTGATTCTGAAAAACCGTAACCATGATGAAGTGACTGACCTGGTGCGTTTTGCAGTCGAGCAAGAGCTGGATATCAGCTTTATCGAGGAGATGCCTCTGGGAGTGATCGGCGATCATGATCGGGCCGAGGCCTATTACTCGAGTAATGAACTGCTCGGGGACCTTCAACAATCGTTCGAGCTGTTCCCGACTACCGAGACCACCGGCGGACCGTCACGTTATTACCGGATCCCCGGCAGCGATTCGCGTATTGGCCTGATCTCGCCGCACAGTCACAACTTCTGTGACAGTTGCAACCGCGTCCGGATCACCGCCCAGGGTCGGTTGTTGTTGTGCCTGGGACAGGAACATTCCATGGATTTACGCCAGATCCTGCGTGAGCATCCCGATGATATGCCGCGGCTCAAGCACGCCATTGTTCAGTCCATGGATCTCAAGCCCAAAGGACATGACTTCAACCTGCAGGAGCAACCTGTGATCCTGCGCCACATGAATGTTACCGGAGGCTGACCATGACCGACCAACTGATTCTCTCCGATGCCCGGCTGTCACCGACCTATGCCATCGAGGCGATGGATGAATACGGTCAGTCGCGCGAGGTCCACGTCGCCGGCGAACGCCCCCTGACACTGAAGGTCGACGGTCAGGAGATTGTTACCCTGATGACGCTGGGTAATTATCCTGAAGCGCTGACCCTGGGCTATCTACGCAACCAGCGCCTGATCGACGCTATTGATGAGATCACCCGAATCTGGGTCGACTGGGATCAGGAACGCGTCGACGTCACTACCCGACGTGGCGAGGGCATCCAGGACGAACGCATGCAGGGTCGCACCGTGACCACCGGTTGCGGGCAAGGTACCGTTTTCAGTTGCACGCTGGACAAGATTTACGGACAGAAACTCACCGCCCTGCAGGTGAAGCAGTCACGGCTTTACGATTTACTCAGGGCGGTCAACGACTACAACGCCGTGTATCGTCAGGCCGGGGCAGTCCACGGCTGCGCCCTGTGCCGGGATACCGAGATCCTGATGTTCGTCGAGGACGTGGGCCGCCACAACGCCGCCGATGCTATCGCCGGCATGATGTGGCTGGAGGCCATGCCGGGCGAGGACAAGATCTTCTACACCACCGGGCGCCTGACCTCGGAGATCGTGATGAAAGCAGCCCAGATGAATATTTCCTTGCTGCTGTCCCGTTCGGGCGTATCGCACATGGGCCTCGAACTGGCCCAGGACCTGGGCATTACCCTGATCGCCCGTGCCAAGGGCCAGCATTTTCTGGTCTACAACGGGGCTGAACACATCACGTTTGACGCGGTGCCGGTGACAAAACCGCAACATCGCGCCTCAACCCGCGCCGCTTCGGCATGACGCGCTATAGCCGGGTGCAACATGGCCAGTAATCTCAATCTGCAGGATGCCAGCTGGTCACCTTCGGGAGCGGGCGAGAGCGAAGGTCGCGTTCCCGTTTTTCTCAACGCCCGGCAACTGGCCGAATACCTGCAAATCAATGAGAAAAAGATTTATGCCCTGGCCAATGACGGCCAGCTGCCCGGCACCAAGATCACGGGCAAATGGCTGTTTCCCAGATCTTTAATCGACAACTGGCTGTTCGAGTCCAGTCACGGCGGAATACTGACCGATCGGCTTTTGATTGCTGGCAGCGACGATCCATTGCTCAACCGACTGGTCGGCTACCTGATCGGCCAGTTCCAGGCCGACGCTCTCATCAGCTATACCCCGACAGGGACAACGCTGGGTCTGTCGTTACTGGCCCGGCGTCGGACCGATCTGTGTGCCATTCACTGGGGTAGCGTGCAGGAAAGTCATATACGCCATGCGGCGCTGATCCAGCAGTATGACGAGGCAAGCCAGTGGCTGATCGTGCGCCTGTTTCAACGTGAGCAGGGCTTTATGCTCAACCCCGCACTGAACATCGACGGCCTCGAGATCGCCGACATTTTCCAGCAAAACTGGATCTGGGCCATGCGTCATGACGGCGCCGGCTCGCAGCGTTTTCTGGAAGAGACCGCGGCACAATACGGAATCGACCTGTCGCAACTTAACAGCGCGTTACGGCTACAGACCGAACGGGAGGCGGCCTCACTGCTCAGCCAGGCCCAGGCGGATATAGCACCGGGCCCCCGCAGCGTGGCACGCGAATTCGGTCTGCAGTTTATCCCGGTCGGCTGGGAAGGCTTTGACCTGGTCCTGCCGCGTGCGATCTATTTCCGCCAGTTGTTCCTGACCCTGCTTCAGAAGTTGAAAAACCGGGAGATACAGGCCATCGCCCGGCAGTTCGGCGGCTATCGTCTCGACCAGTGCGGGGAGATTATCTGGTCGCCCTGTTAAATAACTGTTCCAAATTCATCGACACCCTGGATTCTGCTAATCCTGCGTGACAACTGATGTTTACAAAATCTCACCACGAAGACACGAAGAAAAAATTAATTTACTTCAAAACTTCGTGTCTTCGTAGTGAAAAGTTTAATACCCGGAACGTCAGGTGGCGCTGCGCACAACCTGACCTGTGCCACTGACCAGGCAATCCCGAATGCCCGCAAAGAGATTGCTTCGTTACGTTATTCCTCGCAATGCCCCGTTTTTGCTGTCATTGCGAGCGAAGATGTTTTTAAAACCTCACCACGAAGACGCGAAGACGCGAAGAAAAATTAATTCATTTAAAAACTTCGTGTCTTCGTGTCTTCGTGGTGAAAAGTTTAATACCCGGAATGTCAGGCAGCGTGCTGCACGCAACCTGCCCTGTGCCTGAACGGGTATGCGTAACGCTTATTCGTCCTGATCTTCCAGCGCGATATCACCACGGATTTGCAGCGTCAGGTCGAGTTCGGGGATCTCCAGCTGAACCGTTGCCTCCAGGGTTTCATCACCCTGCAACTGACCATTCTTCAGCGCGTCGCGAACAGCTTTTTCGATCGCTTGCTGGGACTGGATACCCACTTTCTTCAGAAAGCGACGGGTTTGTGTGTTCAGTGCCTCTTCATTCATGTCGCACCTCGTCCCGGTTAAATTCATAGGAATGGAGATCGAACAGGGCATGAACCTGGGGTGACAGTTTCGGATCACGCCGCAATGTGACGGTAAATACCGTGCCCTTGCCCGGTTTGGAGCTCACTTCCAGATTGCCCCCGTAGCGGTGAATCAAACCATAGCTGACTGACAGCCCGAGGCCGGTACCGACATTACCCTTGGTAGAATAGAAGGGATCAAAGATTCTGTCGATGGTGTCGCGATCGATACCTTCGCCATCATCAGCGACCCTGATCATCACGTCGTCATTTTCGCTGACCTGGGTACTGATCCGGATAGTACCGCGCTTATCGACGGCATGGATGGCATTGATCAACAGGTTGATCAGCACTTGCTGTAACTCCTGCGCATCTATTCTGATCAGGCCGTTGTCCGCACTGGGTTCGGTAATGATCACAGCATGTTTGCGCTCTGCCTCATGGCGGACCAGCATCACCGTATCCTCCACCAGTTTTTTTACATCTACATCTTCCAGGTTCAGGCTAATCGGCGAGGCGCGCGAGTATTTCAACAGTTTCTCCACGATATTACGGATCCGGTAGACCTGCTCGTAGATTAACGACACTTCAGTCGCCACCGGGCCGGTGGCCCCGTTCAGCTCCTCAATCACAATATCCATGTTTCCCAAAATAACTGCAGTGGGATTGTTAATCTCGTGCGCGATACCCGCTGTCAGTTCACCGAGCGCGGAGAATTTTTCCGCCATCACAAGCTGGCTGCGGGTTTTGCGTAAAAGTTCGAGGCTGTCTTTCAAATGCGTGTTCTTGAGTTTCAGTTCCCTTGTGCGCTCTTCGACCTGCTGCTCCAGGTTATCAGCTGCACGCTGAATCTCGGCGTTGCGCTCGTGCAGCAGATCGAGCATGTGATCGAAGCGTCGGGCCAGCGCACCGATCTCGTCCCGACTTTTTATCTCGCCGATGCGCAGATCATCACCTTCTTCCTGGGCGCGAACGACATCAGCCATACGTTCGATAGGTTTGAACATGCGTCGTGCACCAAGAATACCGAACAGGGTGGCAAACACCACGATCAGCAACAGCAACACACCAAACATGACCATATCGCGCAGATAGGCCTGCTTTAACGGCGCAACCAGGTAACCGGCCTCCAGCATGCCAATGACGTTGTTCCGGTAATCATGCAGCGGCTGATAACCAGCCAGATAAAGGCCGCCCGGGATAGTTACCTCACCGACCCAGCTCTCTCCCCGCTCTATCACCTGCTCGTGAACCGCTTTCGGAATATGACTGCCCAGCGTGCGGACCTCTTCCTGGCTCTTTTGCGACAGGTTGGTCGCCACGCGTACATCGTCCAGCACCACGCTGACCAGGCCCTTGCCCTCTTTTGGCAGGGCACCCGGACCATAGACCAGGCTATGTATCGTCTTGAGCAGGGCTGAATTGTGATTCAGCAACACTCCGCCTTCCATGAGCGCGATCGTCTGGCCCCGGTTATTTTTGATTGGATAGACCGCCCGTACCACCATCGCGCGTTGTTCGATATTGTTTGCCTCCGCTCGGCCGTCATTGGCCAGCAGAACCCGAGCCTGCCTGGCCAGGCTTGCGTGTTCCCGTATCAAATAGGCAGAGCTGTACAACTCCAGCCCGACCCTGGGCACACCGCTGTGGACCACATCCTCGATCAACGGCGAGGGTTTCGCCTCACCCACGAAGGTACTGTCATCAAACAACCAGCCACCCTTGAGATCGACCACATGCACAAAATCAAAACCCTCGGTCACTTTGAGTAACTGCAGCTGGTTCTTGATCCGTTCTACATCCTCGCGATTCAGTGCGAGGTAAAAGGCGTGTGATTCGGCCAGACGACTTATAGCCTGCAGGTATTTCTCCTGCTGGCGCATGAAGGAAGCCCGGGCAACATTGATGTCGGTGTGCACCTTGTGCGCAAGCTGCGCTGCGGCAAACGAATAGGTTCGCTCCAGGGAGAAAACGACCAGGACAGGAATGAACACCAGCAACGGTAACAGGACGAGCAGCAGCAACTTGTAGCGAAAGCTGTGCCGAACCCGCTCGAAAAAACGGATGTTCATCCGACTCAGATGTATTGCCGCGAGTCAGACTGCCATTCGCTCAATTTACGCTCGATCGTCTTGCGCGAGATCCCAAGCCGCCGGGCTGCCTCTGATTTGTTGCCCTCGACACAGGCCAGCATGTCGAGGAGGTAGCGTTGTTCCACATCACGCAGTGTCCAGCCGTCGGGGACCAGAAAATCCTTTGTCTCCCTGTCGGACGCATTGTTTGCGGCCAGCAGTTCGGTCGGCAACTTGCCCAACAGCAGGGTCCGTTCGATCACGTTGCGCAATTCGCGCACATTCCCCGGCCAGTCATATTTTTGCAATTGGCGGATATCCTGCTGGCTCAGCGGATAGGCCGGCAGGCCCAGCTCACCCGCCAGCTTGTGAACGAAGTGTCGGGTCAGAGCCGGGATATCGGACAGACGTTCACGCAATGCAGGAACCTTTAGGGCCACGACATTCAGGCGATAGTACAGATCTTCACGAAACTGGTTGTTCTTTACCAGTTCCTCCAGGTTGCGGTTGGTGGCGGCAAGGATGCGACAATCCACTTTCAGTTCCCGCTCGGTGCCCACCGGCCGTACGCTGTGTGTCTCCAGCATACGCAGCAGCTTGGCCTGCATGGCCAGCGGCATCTCCCCGATCTCATCCAGAAACAGGGTGCCGCCGTCGGCAAAGTAACACAGTCCCTGGCGGGCGCTCTGGGCGCCGGTAAAGGCCCCTTTGGCGTGGCCGAACAGCTCACTTTCCAGCAAATCGGCGGCGATCGATCCGCAATTGACCGGGACAAACGGCCCGGAACGGCCGCTTTGCCTGTGAATCGCTTCGGCCACCAGCTCCTTGCCGGTGCCGGTTTCCCCCTGTATCAACACGGTGGACTGGGTGGGTGCGATGCGGCGAACCAGTTGTTCCAGCTCCCGGATTGCGGCGGCCTCACCGATCACCTCGACGGCGCGGGTCTCCTGATCATCCTGCACGCTGGTCTGGTTGGCAAAGTCTGAACGGGCGCGATCGCGCTGCAACAAACAACGGCTGATGGATTGCTTGATATCCTCGGCCCGAAACGGCTTGGTCAGAAAATCACTGGCACCACCGCGCACTGCGCTAATCGCCACATCCATGTCGGCATAACCGGTAATCAGGATCACATGCGTATCAAGATCATGTTTTCGGATCTGTTGCAGCCATTCTGCACCACTGGACTTTGGTAAACGATTGTCGATAATAATCACATCAAAGTGACAACGTTGACGTAATTGTTCCGCCTCGGCGATGTCTGCCGCCACCTCGACCAACCCGTATTGCTTCTGCAATACGCGCTGCATGAAATTTCGCATACCCGGTTCATCATCAACAACCAATATCGAGACTTCCATTAGCGCCGCAGGCTTCATGGTTGGTCACTCCTTTTGCTCTGTTTTTTTCCTGATGGTCGTCCTGTCCGGTGTATTCCGATAGCCGGTAATGACGCGCCGCAAATATGCCGTGGTGCTTACCAAGTAAAACGTATGATCACCCTGCTTTCCAGTTTTTTGCAGCAATCTGTCTCACACTGCCAATGCACTGGGTCAAAATGTGCCAACAAAAATGACTGACTAAATTTATGCCCGCGCCGAGACACTGATAAATCATTGATATAAGTCGTGGCACAGGCATTGCAAATCAGCTGAATGCTGCGGGCAATTTTGAATTTAACTCAATTCCCATAATTCAGGAATCAGCATATGACCCTACATAAGTTATTTAAATTACTGAGCGTCGGGTTACTTTGTCTGTTGACGACCGGTCTGTTTGCATCTGAACCGAACCAGATACTGCGCCTGGCGACTACCACCAGCACCGAAAATTCCGGTTTGCTGCAAGCGATTCTTCCCGCGTTTGAAAAAAACACGGGCTACGAGGTTCACGTTATCGCGGTTGGTACCGGCAAGGCATTGCGTATGGGCCGTGACGGCGATGTCGACCTCGTACTGGTGCATGCACCACTGGCCGAGGAAAACTTCGTCAATCACGGCTATGGCGTGAACCGTCGGCAGGTGATGTACAACGACTTTGTTATGGTCGGCCCGCAAAATGATCCGGCCAGCATCCGGGGCATGCAGGATCCGATCGCTGCGCTGACGAAAATTGCACAACACCAGGCGCTGTTCGTCTCGCGCGGCGACGACTCCGGCACCAACAAGAAGGAACTCCACCTGTGGGACGCAGCCGGGATCAAACCACAAGGGAGCTGGTATCGCCGGGCCGGGCAAGGCATGGGCAAGGTCCTGCAAATGAGTGGCGAACTGGATGCCTACACGCTGACCGATCGCGGCACCTGGCTGGCGATGCGAGACAAATTACCGCTGGCGATCCTCACCGAAGGCGATCCGCGTTTGTTTAACCCTTACGGCATTATCGCCGTCAATCCCGAGCGCTATCCCGATGCCAACTATGCCGGTGCGATCGCCATGATCCACTGGATCACGGCCAAACGGGGGCAACAACTGATCGGCCAGTACCGCGTGCAGGGAGAACCGTTGTTTTCTCCCATGGCATTGAAAATGGCCTCGCAATAGATCGCAACCATGGGGCAGTTGTCCGAAGCATTCGTCAACGCGCTTTACCTGCTGTTTAGCGGGGACCGGGAGCTATGGATTATCGTGGCGACCTCGTTCAGTGTTTCACTGCGTGCGATCCTGATTGCCACCCCCATCGCCATTATCATCGCTTTTTTGCTGGCGATGACTCGCTTCCCCGGTCAACGTTTGCTGGTGATGATCTTTCATACCCTGCAGGCGGTCCCCGCCGTGGTAGTCGGGCTCACGGTCTATATCGTGCTGTCCCGTCAGGGGCCGATGGGTGACTGGCGCCTGCTGTTTACCCAGAGCGCCATGATCGTCGGCCAGATCCTGCTGTGCCTGCCACTGTTGATCTCCATGGCCCATGCCACCTTCGCCGGAGCCGATCGCCGTGCCTGGGAAACCGCCCGTACCCTGGGGGCAGGCCATGTGCAGGCCACGCTGACATTTTTTTATGAATTGCGTTTTGCCCTACTGGCGGCGATTATCGCCGGCTTCGGGCGCATCATCGCCGAGGTGGGCTCCTCGATCATGGTCGGCGGCAACATCCTGCATCATACCCGCAATATTCCGACCGCCATCGCCCTGGAAACCGCCAAGGGCGAGTACGCCCAGGGCCTGGCACTGGGCATCGTCTTACTGCTGCTCGCCTTCGGCCTGAATGCCCTGCTGCACATCAGCCAACAACAGAGGCCCGTATACGCATGACGCACCCCGAACCGATTGAATACGGCAAGCTCACCAAGTCGATCAACCGCCAGCCGTTGTTCGAGAATCTGCATCTGAATATCGATCCTGGCGAATGTATTGTGCTGAGCGGTGACAATGGCGCGGGCAAAACCACTTTACTGCGTATCCTCTGTGGCCTGCTGTCGCCGGATGCAGGCGACTGTCGTTATAACGGCAGCTGCTATCACTGGAAACGGGCCCGGCCCTGGTTATTGCAGAACGTTGTCTATCTGCACCAGGAACCCTATCTGTTTGACAGCCGGGTACTGGACAATGTCGCCTACGGCCTGCGCCGGCGCGGGCACACCGCCGGGGAGGCGCACGCCATCGCTTCCAGGGCACTGGACGCCACGGATCTCGGGCACCTGCAACAACGTAACGCCCGGCAACTGTCCGGCGGCGAGAAACAACGGGTCGCGTTGCTGCGCGCCTGGGTGCTGTCGCCAAGATTACTGTTACTGGACGAACCGGTCGCCAGCATGGACGAGCGATCAAGACACCGCACGCTGTTTTTGATCCGCCGGCTGCAACAGGACGGCGTGAGCCTGATCATCACCGCCCACGAACCCCGGTTGTTCGCCCCGCTGGCCGAACGCCATCTGCGCCTCAAGCAGGGTCAACTGAACCCGGCCCGGCCGCTCAACCCGGACACCGATCCCCTGGCCGAATCCGCTGACATACCGCCGGAGCACTCCGATGAACAGTGGCATCTTTCCTGACCCGTTCAGCCCGCCGCCAACCACCGGCGTCATCCTGGCCGGCGGCCTGGCCCGCCGCATGGGTGGCCACGACAAGGGCCTGCTGGCGATCGACGGCAGGCCGATGGTGCAGCATATTCAGGATCTGCTTCGCCCACAGGTGGATCACCTGCTGATCAATGCCAAT
>NZ_JAVLAZ010000144.1:0-3761 GCF_031581315.1 Thiohalophilus sp. | reverse complement strand
CCTCGCCCCTCGTTACTCGTCCCTCGCCCCTGAGCTCTCACTAAGAAGGTGAATTCCTGACCGATAAGACAGCCTGACAATAAAGAACTATTGTAGATGCCCCGTCCGAGGGCTATTCTTGAGGTATGAAAAACTACTGCATGATTGCCCTGCTGCTGTTGACCTTGCCTGTGGCGGCGGCTGACAAGGTGTACAAGAAGGTCAACCCGGACGGGTCGGTGGAGTACAGCGATCAGCCGATTGAAGGCAGCGAGGAGATGTCGGTGGATCAGGCGCCTGCTACCCGGTTTGAAAAATCCCCCGATATCAATTACCAGCCGCCGGAGCGTGATCGGGCGGACTCATCAAGCTACGAGGTTTCCATTACCTCGCCGGGCAATGACGAATCCATCCGCGACAATGCCGGGAATGTGACCCTGCGGGGGAGTGTTGAGCCGGGCCTGCGGGGCGGTCATCAGTTGCGCTGGCGTCTGGACGGCGAGCCCCTGGCGCAGTCCGGCGCGACGGTGAGTCTGACCAACATGGATCGCGGCACCCATACGGTCAAACTGGAAGTGGTGAATAATGACGGCGAGGTGCTGGGCGCGAGCTCCAGCGTTACCTTCCACCTGTTGCGGCATAGCAAGAAGCGGCCGGCGCCACCGTCGGGCTCCCAGCCGACGCCCCTTAATCCCCCGAAACCGAATATTCCCGGGTCGACACCGACCAACCCGCCCAAGCCCTCACCGCCTTCCTCCTCGCCTTGAACAGTGCGCACCATTTTGGTGCGCAAACAGCGTATTTGCGCTATGCTGTGGTGTGTGCAGCATGTCGCTGTGGACCAAAACAGCGCAACGGCCCGGAAAGCGCTCTGTACAGGCCCACTAACTGCTTGTAATTCAAGCCTTTAATCGGGCTGGCCAAAAACCTGCCAAAAGCGCATCGAAAATGGTGCGTTATGGTTTGGTTCTTGCTACAGCCCCGGTATGGAGACAATGAGCCCATCCCCCGATTTGCAACAACGTGTCCTTGAGGCCATGACCTCGGGGCTGATGCTGTTCGACCAGGATTTGTGCCTGCGCTATGTGAATGCCGCGACCGAGATGCTGTTCGGCAGCAGTGGGCCGCATTTGATCGGGCACCGCTTCGAGGATCTGTTCGAGACCCCAGACAATGTCGCCGACGAACTGCGCGAGGCCCTGGCCAGTGGTCATCCGTTTACCCGCCACGAGGTGAGTCTGAAGCTGATCCACGGCCGCGAGGTGGTGGTGGATCTGACCGCCCTGCCCCTGGTGGAGCGGGAACAGGCGCCGGAATTGCTGGTGGAAGTCAGCCAGATGGATCGGTTGTTGCGCATTGCCCGGGACGAAAGCCGGGCCGCCCAGCAGCAGACCACCCAGCAGATGCTGCGTGGGCTGGCGCATGAGATCAAAAACCCACTGGGCGGTTTGCGCGGTGCCGCCCAGTTACTGGCGCGCGAGTTGCCGACCGATGAACTCAAGGAATATACCGGGGTCATCATCAGCGAGGCGGATCGCCTGCAAAAGCTGGTCAACCGGATCCTGGGGCCCAACAAAATGCCCAGGCTGGAACCGGTCAACGTCCATGAAGTGCTCGAACATGTACGCAGCCTGTTACTGGCCGAAGCGCCCGAGGGGATACGCTTGCGGCGGGATTACGATCCCAGTATTCCCGATATTACCGCCGATCGGGATCAGATCGTCCAGGCCCTGCTGAATATCATTCGCAATGCCATCGAGGCGCTGGAGGGCGAAGGCGATGTCACCCTGCGGACCCGGGTGATACGCAAATTTACCATTGGCCAGAAACAGCATGATCTGGTGGCGCAGATCCAGATTATCGATAACGGCCCGGGGATTCCGGCAGAGATCCTGGAGCGGATTTTCTTTCCCATGGTCTCCAGCCGGGCCGAAGGCACCGGGCTGGGACTGGCCATCGCCCAGTCACTGATTCAGCAGCATAACGGCATCATCGAATGCGACAGTGAACCGGGCCGAACTGTTTTTTCCATCTATATACCGATCGAACTTGAGGCGTGAGACAACCATGAGCAAGGAAACCATCTGGATCGTCGACGACGACCGCTCAATCCGCTGGGTGCTGGAGAAGGCATTTAAAAATGCCGAAATGGAGGTGCGTAGTTTCGATGAGGCCGACAGCGTCTTGCGCGCCCTCAATCGCAGCGAACCGGATGTCATCATCAGCGACATCCGCATGCCGGGTATGGACGGCCTGGAGTTGCTGGGCCGCATTCATGACAAATATCCCGGCCTGCCAGTGATCATCATCACCGCGCATACCGATCTGGATAGCGCGGTCAGCGCCTATGAAGTCGGCGCCTTTGAATACCTGCCCAAGCCGTTCGATGTGGATGAGGCGGTGGAGCTGGCGCGCCGCGCGATCAGCCATCGACGGGAAACCGGTGGCGGTGAAACCCCGGCCGGCCAGATCGATGCCGAGATCATCGGCGAAGCGCCTTCCATGCAGGAAGTGTTTCGTGCCATCGGTCGCCTGGCCCGCTCCAATATTACCGTCTTGATCAACGGCGAATCGGGCACCGGTAAAGAGCTGGTGGCGCAGGCGCTGCATCGGCACAGCCCGCGCGCCGGCCAACCGTTTATCGCCCTGAACATGGCGGCGATTCCACGGGACCTGCTGGAATCGGAACTGTTCGGCCATGAAAAGGGGGCCTTTACCGGCGCCAATACCGCCCGTCAGGGTCGCTTCGAACAGGCCGACGGCGGTACGCTGTTTCTGGATGAGATCGGCGATATGCCCCAGGAACTGCAGACGCGGCTGTTGCGGGTACTGGCTGACGGAGAGTTTTATCGAGTCGGCGGGCACAGCGCGGTCAAAGTGGATGTGCGCATCATTGCCGCAACCCATCAGAACCTGGAAAAGCTGGTGGAACAGGGCCGCTTTCGTGAAGATCTGTTCCATCGGCTCAATGTTATTCGCATCCACATTCCGTCGCTGCGTGAACGTCGCGAGGATATCCCGTTA
Organism: Thiohalophilus sp.; assembly: GCF_031581315.1. Taxonomy (GTDB): domain Bacteria; phylum Pseudomonadota; class Gammaproteobacteria; order UBA6429; family Thiohalophilaceae; genus Thiohalophilus. The sequence goes on along the minus strand of NZ_JAVLAZ010000144.1, from coordinate 758 downwards.
CTGGCACAGCATTTTCTCAACCGGGCCGCAAAGGAACTCAACGTGGATGCCAAGAGCCTGGATCGCGAAGTGATGGATTATCTGTCACGCCTGGACTGGCCCGGCAACGTGCGCCAGCTGGAGAACACCTGTCGCTGGCTGACCGTGATGTCACCCGGCCAGGTCGTACATATCGACGATCTTCCGCCCGAGATGTTGCACGGCAAGGACGAAACCCATTTCGACGGCGACTGGAGCGAACTGTTGCGCCACTGGGCCGAACAGGAACTGTCGCAGGGCCATACCGCCATCCTCGATCAGGCCATGCCGCAATTCGAACGGGTGATGATCGAAACCGCCCTGAAAAAAACCGGCGGCCGCCGCCAGGACGCCGCCAAATTACTCGGCTGGGGCCGCAACACCCTCACCCGCAAGATCAAAGAGCTGAATTTATAAAAGAGCTGAACCACGAAGACTCCAAGACACGAAGAAGACAAATAAATTATGTCGTTGTGGGAGGCGAGTTCCCTCGGCGATTCAACCTCGCTGATCGCGCTATTCTCAACTAATCGGCCGAGGGCTGGCCTCCTACGGCCTACAGTTTCCTCGTACCTCGTTACTCGTCCCTGAGCTCTTGCTAACAAGCTCAACACCTGACCGATAAGCCAGTCTGATAATAAAGATATATTGTAGATGCCCCGTCAGGACACCAAGACACGAAGAAAGGATTTTGTGAACGCTCTGTGGATACCGAAGTCTTGATCAAATGGTTTTTAATC
>NZ_JAVLAZ010000045.1:8249-19814 GCF_031581315.1 Thiohalophilus sp. | reverse complement strand
CGCGGATCCTGTGGCCGTTCGTGGCTGTTGATGTAGGCCGCCACATCCCAGGCTTTCTGCTCACTAAGACTATAGGGTTTGCCCAGCGGCATGTTGGCATGAATAAAACTGGCCGCGGTATTGACGCGGTGCATGCCGGCGCCCCAGTTGAAAGAGTCCTCGCCCCACAGCGGGGGGAAGACGTACTCGCCTTCACTCTTGCGACCCTGGCCGTCATCGGCATGACAAATGGCGCACTGGGCCTGGTAGACCTGCCGACCGCGGCGGATATCCGCTGCCTTGTCTGGCTGATTCAGCTTCGGATAGCCGCGGCCGGCCAGGGCTACGCCGGTGGGGGCGCCTTTGGCCAGCCAGTAATGGTAGGTCAGGATGGCGGTGAGCTCCTCGCTGCCGGACGGTGGCGGTTTGCCGTTCATGCTGTAGCGGAAGCAGCCCTGGATGCGCTCTTCCATGGTGTTGACCCGATCATTCTTGCCCCGGTAAGCGGGGTACATGGTATAGGCGGCCCACAGCGGCGCCGAGTCGGCACGGCGACCGGCATCCACGTGGCAATTGACACAGTTCAGGCCGTTACCCACATACTTGCCGCGCAATTGCTGGGTGTTGATAAACAGATCACGCCCGCGGCGTACCATGTCGCCAAACTGATCGTCCGGGATGGCCGATTCGGGCGGCGGGGTGAACTTGGGGGCTTCACCCGTTGTGTCGGGCAGCTCGAACTGGTAATCCCGCTCCTGTCCGGCACTGGTTCCGGTCATCAGCAGCAGGGAGCTGATCAAAACAAGTGTGTATTTCATTGGTCGGCTCCGGCATCAGGTTGAACAGGCGCGGCGGCGAAGTAATCGGCGACTGCCTGGATTTGTTCCTCGCTCATGCGCTCGGCCACGACTTTCATCAGATCGTTGGCGTCATTGCGTCGTTTACCGTCACGCCAGGCCTGAAGTTGCATCTTGATATAACTGGCATGCTGTCCGGCCAGGGCGGGAAAAGCCGGGTCGACACCGCGCCCACCCGGCCCGTGACAACTGACGCAGGCGGGAATCGTATTATCCCAGTCACCGCGCAGTGCGAGGGTCCGCCCGGCAGCGCTCTCTTTCCCCTTCGAGGCATCGCCGGCGGGATCAAGACTGGCATAATAGGCCGCCACATCCCGGCTCGCCGCCGCATCCAGCGCGGCGGCGATCGGGTTCATCGTGGGATTGGTACGCGACCCTGCACGATAATCCCGCAGTTGTTTAGCCAGATATTCGGCATTCAAGCCGGTCAGACGGGGAAACCCCGCCGAGGCATTGCCCTCGCCATTGGCACCGTGACAGGCGACACACGCCGTGGCGCCCTGGTTGTTGCCTTGCATGGCGAGCTGCCTGCCGGTTTCAACATCGCCAGCAGCCAGTGCAATGTGTGAGACAATTGCCAGCAGAGAAATGAACAGCCATTGTTTCATTGGTTTGTCTATCCTTGTCATATTTAACAGTATTCGCCATGAGCAGCGACGAACGGTGACGCTCAATTCATCATAGTACAGGCATCACACTTTTAAAGCGTCTCTGTGATACACCGGGCTTACGGTATAACTGAAACGATTGGCTAGCCATTGAGAACCGGGTTGCAACACGGCTTGTGTACAGGGGGAACTGGAACCTGTTCTGGTTCAGGATCGGCCTGGTCGCTATAACAGCCCGAAAAAACCGCCCGCCGCCAGGATGGCCAGAAATCCGCCTATGGCAAAGGCGAGGTTGGAATAGAAGCGGTTATCCGCGCGCAGGGCAAACCCGGTCCAGATGGCGAATGCCGCAATAATGATCAGCAGAATAAACAGGCGGGCCATGTCAGGCGTTCTTCTCTTGTAACTGTTCGGCGAGATACAGCCAGGTAGATATTACGCTGTCGGGGTTGAGCGAGACGCTGTCGATGCCGTGCTCCATTAGCCAGAAGGCGAGATCGGGATGATCCGACGGGCCCTGGCCACAGATACCGACATATTTGTCCCGCGCCCGGCAGGCCTTGATCGCCATAGCCAGCAGGGCCTTGACCGCGTCGTTGCGCTCGTCGAAGGCATCGGCTACCAGCTCCGAGTCGCGATCCAGTCCCAGCGTCAACTGGGTGAGATCGTTGGAGCCGATGGAGTAGCCGTCAAAGTCCTCGAGGAACTGATCAGCGAGCAGGGCATTGGAGGGTATCTCGCACATCATGATCACCTTGAGATCGTTTTCCCCCTGTTTGAGCCCATTGTCCTCCAACAGCTGGATCACCTGCTGGCCCTGTTCCACAGTGCGCACGAACGGGATCATGAGCTGTACATTACTCAGGCCCATCTCTTCACGGACCTTTTTCATCGCCCGGCATTCCAGCTCAAAACAGTCCTGGAAGGTCTTGGCGATATAGCGTCCGGCGCCACGAAAACCGATCATCGGGTTCTCTTCATGCGGTTCGTAGGCCTCGCCGCCGATCAGATTGCGGTATTCGTTGGACTTGAAGTCGGAAAGGCGCACGATGACCGGCTTGGGCCAGAAGGCAGCGGCGATAGTACTGACCCCTTCGGCGAGTTTGTCGATAAAGAACCCGACCGGATCGGGGAAGCCGGCAGTCTGAGTATCAATCTGTTGTTTTATCTCACCCGGTTGTTTGGCGTAATTGAGCAGTGCCTTGGGATGCACACCGATCATGCGATTGATAATGAACTCGAGTCTCGCCAGACCCACACCGGCATTGGGAAGATAACTGAAATCAAAAGCACGATCCGGCGATCCGACATTCAGCATGATCTTGAAAGGCAGCTCGGGCATGCTTTCCAGGTTGACCTTATTGATCTCGAACTGCTGAATGCCGTCATAGATATAGCCGGTATCGCCCTCGGAACAGGAGACCGTGACTTCGTTACCATCGGTAACCGCCTCGGTGGCATTACCACAACCGACCACGGCCGGAATGCCCAGTTCGCGGGCGATGATGGCGGCGTGGCAGGTGCGCCCGCCGCGGTTGGTGACGATCGCCGAGGCCCGTTTCATCACCGGTTCCCAGTCAGGGTCGGTCATGTCGGTAATCAGGACGTCGCCTTTTTGCAAACGATCCATCTCCTTGATGTTCATGATCGTGCGGGCTACACCACTACCAATGCGCTGGCCAATGCTGCGGCCAGTGGCGAGTACCTTGCCATACTCCTGCATTTCGTACTGTTCCAGGACATTGCGGTCGCTACGGCTTTTGACCGTCTCCGGCCGGGCCTGCACGATATACAGTTTGCCGTCCAGGCCATCCCGCGCCCATTCGATATCCATGTGGCGGCCGTAATGGTTTTCGATAGTCACGGCCTGACGGGCCAGCTCCATGGCTTCCTCGTCGTTGATGCTGAACTGGCGCTGCAGATCCAGAGGCACTTCCTCGGTCCGGGTCGAGCCGGCATGGGCGGTATCATCGCCGTAGACCATGCGAATCGCTTTCTGGCCGAGATTGCGACGTATCACTGCCTGCTTGTTTTTTTCCAGCATCGGCTTGAAGACATAGAATTCGTCCGGGTTGACCTGGCCCTGAACGACGGTTTCACCCAGCCCGTACGCGGCGGTGATAAACACCACGTCTTCAAAACCCGATTCGGTATCGATCGTGAAGATGACCCCGCTGGCGCCGATATCGCTGCGAATCATGCGTTGTACGCCGGCGGACAGGGCCACATCGCGGTGGTCGAACTCGTTATGGACCCGGTAGGTGATGGCCCGGTCATTGAAGAGTGAGGCGAAGACATGGTGGATAGCGTCCAGCAGATTATCCTCACCCTTGATGTTCAGATAGGTTTCCTGCTGACCGGCAAACGAGGCTTCCGGCAGATCCTCGGCGGTGGCCGAAGAGCGCACCGCAAAAGAGATTTCTTCTCCCTGTTCTTTCTGCAGTTTATTAAAGGCCTCGTGCAATTCCTCTTGCAGCGCCGGCGGGAAGGGCGTGTCGATAATCCACTGGCGAATACGTTCGCCAGTTTTGGCCAAAGCGGTGACATCATTGATATCCAGCTCGTCCAGTTCCGCATAGATGCGATCGGCCAGCCCCTTGTGTTCCAGAAATTCACGAAAGGCATCGGCGGTGGTAGCAAAACCGCCTGGTACCCGCACTCCGGCGTTGCTCAGCTGATGAATCATCTCGCCCAGCGAGGCATTCTTGCCGCCGACCCGGGGAACATCATCAAGTCGCAGGTCATCGAACCAGATCAGGTGTTGAGTCACGTTGTTTCCCCTTGCTTGTCAGGATGATTCATAGCAGAGTGTAACTGCTTATCGAGCAGGTTACAGGCAGCTTTACCTGCTTTTCAATATATCAGTGACGACAATGACTCGGGTGAACGTTTTATGACCGGCAAACGCGCGGTGTTTTTTGTCTCTGACAGTACCGCCATCACGGCGGAGACTCTTGGTCACAGCCTGCTGACCCAGTTTGCGGGACAATCATTTGATTACCGGACGCTGCGCTTCATCGACAGCGAGGAGAAGGCCCGCGAGGCCCGGGACAGAATCAATGCTGCCCATCGCCAGCAGGGGCTGCGCCCGATCGTCTTCAGCACCCTGGTGGTCTCCGACATCCATGAAATCATCGCCTCCAGTGAGGGCCTGTTTATCGATTTCATGGACTCGTTCCTGTCGCCGCTGGAAGAAGAGCTGGGTTCCCGGCGGGTGGCGTCGGTGGGGCACACCCACGGGGTGGTCACACAGGAGCACTATCGTCATCGCATGGATGCGGTCAATTTTGCCCTGCAAAATGACGACGGCGGCAGTATTCGCCAGTACGAACGGGCGGATCTGATCCTGGTGGGTGTCTCGCGCAGCGGCAAGACCCCGACCAGCGTGTTTCTGGCGATCCATTACGGCGTGTTTGTGGCCAATTACCCGCTGGTGGACGAAGAGCTGGAAGAGAGCCGGTTGCCGACCGATTTGAAACCCTGGCGCGACAAGCTGTTCGGCCTGACCATCCAGCCCGAACGCCTGCAGCAGATCCGCCAGGAACGCAGCCCCGACAGCCGTTACGCCGCTCTGCATCAGTGCCAGTACGAAGTGCGCCAGGTCGAGGCGCTGTTCCGTACCAACCGCATCGATTATCTCGATGTGACCAGCAAATCCATCGAGGAGATCGCCACCTACATCCTCAAGGCCACCAGCCTGGAACGTCACCGACTCTAGGCCCGCGCCCTTCGGGCCAGGGACGAGTTACGAGGGACGAGTGACGAGGAAAAACTGCGGGTGCGCTGGGCGCACCTTCTTTTTTGCCTCGTCCCTCGTTACTCGGCCCTTCTCCGGAGGGCGCAGACCTTGAAAAATTCCCCTCCTGTCCCTATTAACCTTCAAAATTTGTGTCTTTGGCATTCCGTGCATATATATAAGGTGAGAAGAACATGACAGTCGACGCCCATAAAGAGACCCTGAGTTTCCAGACCGAGGTCAAGCAGCTGCTGCAGCTGATGATCCACTCGCTCTACTCCAACAAGGAGATTTTCCTGCGCGAGCTCATCTCCAACGGTTCCGACGCCTGTGACAAGCTGCGCTTCGAGGCCCTTTCCGACGATGCGCTGTACGAAGGCGATACCGACCTCAAGTTGCGTATCGATTACGACAAGGAGGCGCGTACTCTTAGCGTGACGGACAACGGTATAGGCATGAACCGCCAGGAAGTGATGGACAACATCGGCACTATCGCCAGCTCCGGTACCCGCAAGTTTCTCGAGGCCCTCTCCGAAGACCAGTCCAAAACCGCCCAGCTGATCGGTCAGTTCGGGGTGGGCTTCTACTCCTCCTTCATCGTTGCCGACAAGGTGACCGTCGAGACCCGCCGCGCCGGCCTGGGGACCGAACACGGGGTGCGCTGGGAATCCGCCGGCGAGGGCGAATATACCCTCGAGACCATTGAACGGCCCGAACGGGGCACCAGCGTGACCCTGCATTTGAGCGAGAATGCCGAGGAGTTTCTGGACGACTTCCAGTTACGCAGCATCATCAAAAAATATTCCGATCACATCTCCCTGCCGATCGAAATGGCCAAACGGGACGAGGAGGGCAAGCCCACGGACGAGCTGGAGACGGTCAACAAAGCCTCCGCCCTGTGGACCCGCGCGCGGGACGAGATCAGCGACGAGGAGTACACCGAATTCTACAAGCACGTCGCCCATGATTTCGAAGAGCCGCTCTCCTGGCTGCACAACAAGGTGGAAGGCACCCAGTCCTACACCACGCTGTTCTACATCCCCAAGCGCGCGCCGTTCGATCTCTACGATCGGGACAAGCGCTACGGGATCAAGCTGTATGTCAAACGCGTGTTCATCATGGACGACGCCGAGCAGCTGATGCCCAACTACCTGCGCTTCGTGCGCGGGGTGGTCGACTCGGACGATCTGCCGCTGAACGTCTCGCGCGAAATCCTGCAGCGCAATCGCCAGATCGACACCATTCGCAATGGCTCGGTGAAAAAGATTCTGGTGCACCTGGAAAAACTGGCCCAGGACGAGCCAGAGAAATACAGTGAGTTCTGGCAGGCTTTCGGCAATGTGCTCAAGGAAGGTCCGGCCGAGGACTTTGGCAACAAGGAGAAGATCGCCAAACTGTTCCGCTTCGCGTCCACGCAGAATGACAGCGATGTGCAGAACGTCTCACTGGATGCGTACCTCGAACGCATGCAGGACAAGCAGGAAAAGATCTACTACATCACCGCCGAAAGCTATGCCGCGGCCAAAAACAGCCCCCATCTGGAACTGTTCCGCAAGAAGGGGATCGAAGTCCTGTTGATGTACGATCGTGTTGATGAATGGATGATGTCTTTCATGGAAGAGTACAACGGCAAGCCATTCGTCTCCGTCGCCAAGGGCGCGCTGGATCTCGGCGAACTGGAAGACAAGGAAGAAAAAGAGAAAGTCGAACAGGCCGAACAGGATTACAAGACGCTGATCGAGCGTATGCAGAAAGTTCTGGAAGGCAAGGTCAAGGAAGTCAAGGTCTCACACCGTTTGACTGATTCCCCTTCCTGCCTGGTGGTCTCGGAAAACGACATGGCCATGAGTATGCAAAAACTGCTCAAGCAGGCCGGCCATAACGTGCCCAACATCGAGCCGTCACTGGAGATTAACCCCGACCATACCCTGGTCAAACGGTTGCAGAACGTGGAAGACGACCAGCAGTTCAACGACTGGTCCCTGATCCTCTTCGAACAGGCCATGCTCAGCGAAGGCGGCCAGCTCGAAGACCCCGTCGCCTACGTCAGCCGTGTCAATCACCTGCTGCAGGAACTTGGCGGCTGAAACTGTCATCCCGGCGCAAAAAGGCATGCCACGGCTGGATTTTAATAAAAGCGTAACCACGAAGACACGAAGGCGCGAAGTGTATTCATTTTTGCTTCGTGTCTTCGTGGTAAAAATAGTCCAATAGATAGGGTGTCAGGTAGCGCTGCGCGCAACCTGACCTGTACCCTGAGAACTCAGAACTCAGAACCTGCCCGCAGGACATCAGGCAATAATATTCGATATCACAATAATCAACACCATAAACCCGATCAGGACCAGCACTGTCTTGCCGACGTTCATGGCAATACCTTTGTCACCCTGTTGCATGATTCGCTCCTGTGCAGTTTGTGATGACAATGATCTAACGCGGTAAAAGCAGGCCGGGTTTGATCCAGATCAAATGCAATAAAATTAAGAAATTCAGTGGATTCTGATGGATTGGTCTGGTGCAGGGGTATCACAAGAACTGGACGGCTTGATCTAAGTACAGATGTTCGCAACACGCGGGTAGTGGGCAGGCAACCGAAGAGTGTCATCGGTCAGGCTGTTACTTTTTATTTTGCTCTGCCTTGGCGGTAAAAATAAAAAATGCCCCGCTAGCAAAAATAGCGGGGCATTTTTTTCTTATGAAGCGTTAGATTCAGGCAGCCTGGCTGGATTTATCGCCGGACTGTTTTTTGTCCGCTTCGTGGATGTCCCGCAGGCTGACGCTGCTCAGGTAGTCATAGACCATGTCGGACAGCTGTTTCCACAGGTGGGCACTTTCCGGGGCGCCATGACCGCTGGGGACATTCTCTTTCGGCTTGTCGTTACCCGGCAGGTCGATCGCCTTGACGATGTCGCCGACGGAAATCTCGTCGATATTCTTGTTCAATACATAACCGCCGCCGGGACCGCGCACGCTGCGTACCAGACCATGCTTACGTAGGAGGGCAAAGATCTGCTCCAGATAGGAGATGGAGATATTCTGGGTGTGCGCCAGATAGGCCAGCGTGACCGGCCGGTCGGGGCTCATCGTCAGTTCCAGCATGGCCTTGGCGGCATAGTCTGCTCGTGATGAAAGTTTCATGGTTTGGCCTCTTGATGGTTTGGGTTCGTTCTCGGTTTTACAATTTGCTTGCTAAACAACTTAGGAGTATTCCCCTAGCTTGACAATGTGTTTGCTGTGAACAATTGTAAATTTCAACCTTGTCGACAATGCGGGAAATAGCGAATTATTAATATTAAACAACAAGTTAGTTCCTGTCTCGTGTTTAGATTAATGGTATTTACTTGGGCACATAAAAATCCGAATGGTTCCGCTTTGCCGCGCGTGCGCCGCTCGCTGCTATAGTAGGGGCCAACCGCAGGCCGGGCGGCGGTATGAGTCTTTCCCGGCAACAACACAGGCGAATTGATTTTGACACAGGCACTCGACGCGGACGCGCTTTATACCCCTTGTGACCCGGATCGACTCGGATTCAAAAGCACGGCGGAACTGGCCGATCTGGACGGATTGCTGGGCCAGGATCGGGCCGAAGAAGCCCTTCATTTTGGTCTGGGTATTCGCCGGCACGGCTATAACCTGTTTGTGCTGGGCCCCAGCGGGATGGGTAAACACACCATGGTGCGTCAGTTCCTGCACCAGTGCGCCGCCGAAGAGCCGGTTGCCCGTGACTGGATCTATGTGGCCAATTTTTCCCATCCGGAAAAACCACGTGCCATCGAACTGGCCGCCGGGCGGGGTAGCGCCTTTGCCCGTGACATGCGTCAGCTGGTGGAAGATTTGCGTTCGGCAATCCCCAATGCGTTCGAAACCGAGCAATATCATGCCCGGCTGCAGGAGTTACACGAAAGTTTCCAGGAGCGCTCGCGGGAAGTGTTTGCCGAACTGGCCGAGGAGGCGGAAAAGCACGGTGTTACCCTCGTGCGTGCCCGGGACCAGGACGAATTCAGTTTCGTGCCGCTCAAGGATGAGCGCCCGATGAAATCGGAAGAATATGAGGCATTGCCGGAAGAAGAACAGCAGCGCCTGTCGGCGGTGATCACCAGCCTGGAAGACAAGCTGCGCGGTATTCTCCATCAGCGCAGTCAATGGCAACGGGAGCTGCGCGAGGCAATCAAAACTCTCAATCGCGAAGTCGGTATGTTTGCGGTTGGCCACCTGATCGAAGACCTGCGTGAAAAATATAACGATATAGCGGCGATCAGCGATTACCTCTCTGAAGTACAGGAGGATGTCATTGATAACCTCAATGCCTTCCGTGATCAAGAAGAGGAAGAGATGGTGATGTGGGAGACCGGCAAGGCCGAGCAGTCGTTCCGGCGTTACCAGGTGAATGTTCTGGTCGATCACAGTGAGGCATCGGGTGCACCGGTTGTCTACGAGGATTTACCCATTTTTCAGAATCTGATCGGTCGCATCGAATATGTCTCGCAGATGGGAACGCTGGTTACCGATTACATGTTGATTCGATCCGGCGCACTGCATCGTGCCAACGGCGGTTATCTGGTGCTCGATGCGCATAAAGTCCTGACCCAGCCATTTGCCTGGGAAGCGCTCAAGCGCGTGCTGTATGCCGGTGAGATCCATATTGAGTCGCCGGCGGAAATGTACAGCATGATCAGCACTGTGAGTCTGGAGCCGGAACCGGTCCCCCTTGACGTCAAGGTCATCCTGGTCGGTGAACGCTATTTATACTATCTGCTGCAGGCCTACGATCCCGATTTTGCCGAGCTGTTCAAGGTTCAGGCCGATTTTGAAAACAGTCTCGACAGTAATGACGATAACCAGAACCTCTATGCCCGTCTGCTGTCGACCCTGGTGCGCAAGGATCAGCTGCTCCATTTTGATCGCGATGCGGTAGCCCGGGTAATCGAGCACAGCCGGCGTGCGGTGGAAGATACCCAGAAGCTGTCGGTGCATATGCGCAGTATCAACGATCTGTTGCAGGAATCCGATTACTGGGCCCGTCAGGGAGACCGTGAACTGGTTACCCGTGCTGATGTGCAACAGGCGATCGACAAACAGATCTATCGTTCCGATCGGGTACAGCAACGCATCATGGAGGAGATCCGGCGCGGGACGTTGTTGATCGATACCGCCGGTGCGGTGACCGCGCAGGTCAATGCGCTGGTCGTCAGCGAAGTGGGTCGTTTTGCCTTCGGACATCCCAGTCGTGTCACCGCCACGGTGCGGGTCGGCGAGGGAGAAGTGGTGGATATCGAGCGCGAGGTAGAACTCGGCGGGGCGATTCATTCCAAGGGTGTGATGATCCTGACGGCCTACCTGGCCGCGCGCTTTGCTGGCAGCAAGCCGTTGTCCCTGGCGGCGACGCTGGTGTTCGAACAGAATTACGGCGGCATCGAGGGGGACAGTGCCACGATCGCTGAGCTGTGCGCCCTGTTGTCTGCGCTGGCCGGTATCCCGGTGCGCCAGTCACTGGCGGTGACCGGCTCGGCCAACCAGCGCGGTCAGGTACAGCCGGTCGGTGGCATTAATGAAAAAATCGAAGGCTTCTTCGATGCCTGTCAGGCCATCGGGCTCAATGGTGAACAGGGTGTGGTGATTCCCGTCACCAATGTGGAGCATCTGATGCTACGGGAAGATGTTGTCGCAGCGGCACGCGAAGGGCGGTTTCATATCTATCCGGTGAATACCGTGGACGAGGCGATTGAAGTGCTGACCGGGGTCACAGCCGGCGAGGCCGATGCACAGGGCGAATACCCGCATGAGTCGGTGAATTATAAAGTCAAACAGCGTCTGGAGGATTTTGCCGAGACTCGCCACGAGTTTGCCAAGCCGGGTGATGAAGACCAGGACGAGGACCACAAGGACAAGGACAAGGACAAGGATAACGATGATGATGCTTCCTGATACCAGCGTCTGGATGTGCCGAGACGTGACCTGGTAAAAACACTACAAAGCGCAGGCTTGAAATCACGCCGGCGGCACCCATAACCTTGATACACTTTATTTATTCACCCCGGACATTGACGGAGTTAGCGCATGAGTATGCAAACGGTCATTGAAGAGAAACTCTCCCAACAGATTCATCCCTCGCATTTGCAGGTGATCAACGAAAGTGATAATCACAATGTGCCGCCGGGCTCCGAATCACACTTCAAGGTGGTGATCGTCTCCGACAGCTTTGACGGCAAGCCGCTGATCGCCCGTCACCGGATGATCAACGAAGTTCTGGCCGATGAGCTGCAGAACAAAATCCATGCCCTGGCGCTGCACACCTACGCGCCGGACGAATGGCAGGAGACCGGTCAGGCGCCCGATTCCCCACCCTGTCACGGGGGTGGTAAATAAGTTTCTAGGTACTAGTTAC
>NZ_JAVLAZ010000045.1:0-8149 GCF_031581315.1 Thiohalophilus sp. | reverse complement strand
CCGGGCGGCATTTGCAGGTAAAATCCTTGTTCTTCTATTGCGGCGATCACCTCGGCACCGGTACAGCGGGCCAGCCGGCGCTCCGGCGTCAGTGAAAGTTCCAGAAACTGTTCGGTTTCTCCCAGCAGATTCAGTATATTCTCCGGTACAGTCGACCAGTCATCTTCCCCGGGCAGGTAGACGTACAGGCCGGGTTTGCGCCGGCTGCGATAGACGTAGCAGTTGATCGGGTTCAATTGAGAGTGACCTGCGAGGTGGCGTTGGCCAGCGCCGATTCAATCTGCTGTAACCGCTGCTGTGCTTCAGGCAGTGTGTGACCCTGTTGTTGAATGTCCTCCAGCAGGGTTCTTGCTTCCTGATAGATTGTGCTGAGTTGTTCGGCATCGAACAGTTGTAATGCTGTGTGGACCGCCTGTTCCGATTCACTCAATAACGAGGGGACCAGCTCATTCTGCTCGATGGGCGAGTCGGGCAGGATGATGTCGGCCACAAACACTTCGTCGGCGAGCCGATTATGCAGCTGGCGCGCCTGTTCTTCCTCATCCAGCTTGCCAAGTGCCACTGGATCGTTGGCCGCCCCCTGGCGTACTGCCAGCATGATCACCTGCACCAGCTTGTTCACAGCCTGCTTGATCTCACTATGATCACCGGGCAAGGCGCAGCACTGGACATAACACTGATCCAGCCGTTCCTTGATATCCAGAATGACATCACTTTCACTGTTGGGTTGCAGTTCCACGGCCTCCTGAACCAGATCGCGAAAATAGCGCAAAAAATGATTGAGCTCGGTCTCGTCCTGCTCGCGTGCCTGTATCACCTGTTCGGCATCAAGGCTGTTGCCATCCGGAAACAGAGAGTTGTGGTACTTGCGTTGCAAGTGCCGTTCGCGGGGACCGGGTTGCTGACTGAACTGGATTGGCATGAGATAAACCGGCCTGGTTGTGTGGATCCGTGAATGATACCGGATTTTTCCGTGCTGTCAGAAGGGTCTGTCAGCCGAAAAAAAAGACCGGCGCGAAGCCGGTCTTTTGAGCCCTGGGAAGTAACCGTGTCGGATCAGACGCAGCCGGTCGGCTTGGGCAGGCCGCCCCACTTGCAAATCAGTTTCATCGGGCCTCTTTTGAAGATGTCATACAGCTCTTTGGAGGAGACGCCCGTCTGTTTGGCAAATTTGCGGATCGGCGGAACGACGCCGTCTTCTTCGTACATGTGCCGCGCCTGATTAATCAGATCCATGATTTGATCGTCAATTTCCATCTCGTCCTGCTTGGCCAGTTCTTTGGCGACTTCTTCTGACCAGTCGTCACGATCGACGAGAAAGCCTTCGCCGTCCAGATTCAGTTCCACTGTTATCAACCTCCTGATTGAAAGAATGTGTTTTTGGGGCTGCCCCAAAATTGTCTTATAACCTTAGCAAAAGACTCGGGTATTTGGCAAGGGGCCAGGGCCCTTTTTTCCGCATGTAGAACAGGGTTACTGTTCTGTCTGGTGGCGAATGCGGGCCGCCAGCCGCTCGGGATCGGGTTGTTGTGTGGTGTCGATGTTAATGGCCCGGTCCTGTTCCCGGCTGTCGAGGGGATCATGATGCTGCAACTGGGCCTCGAGCACGGCCAGATCCGCTTCGGAAGCGTCCCGCCCGGCCTGCTGGCGGTGGCGAATGCGCTCGCGCAACAGCTCGGGGGCGGCCTGCAGGGCGAGGATATGAAACGGCACGCCGCAGTCATCGGCCAGTTCGGCAAAGGGCCGGCGGCGGGCCTGTTGCAGGAAGGCGGCATCGACGATCACCGTGTAGCCCGCCTGCAGCAGGTGGTGGCTCAGTTCCTGTAAATGGCGATAGAGCCGGTCGCTGGCCTGGGTCGAATACTTGCCGGTGCCGATGTCCTGATCGCTGTCGGCCTCGCCAAACAGGCGCGCCCGCTCCACGTCGGAACGCAGGCGCACCGCGCCAAGTGACTGCAGCAGGCCATCGGTGACAGTACTCTTGCCGCTGCCGGAAAAGCCCATGGTGATCAGCAGGGCGGGGGAATCGCGACGGCTACAGGCCATGGCCAGATCGAGATAGTCGTTCAGCTCCTGGCGATGGCGCGGCTGCTCATGCTGACCCAGTTCGATGGCGGCCACCTTGGCCCGTACCATGGCGCGATAAACCCGGTAGAAGGGCAGCAGATCCAGCCCGGCATAATCGCCGGTCTGCTCCAGGTAACGATTGAGCACATACCAGCCAAGACCGCTGGCGGCATGCGCATCGAGATCCATAACCAAAAAAGCGATTTCATTGAGGGTATCAATCCAGCGCAGGGCCGGGTCAAACTCGATACAGTCAAAGGCGATGACCTCATCCTGCCACAGGGCAATGTTGCGCAGATGCAGATCGCCATGGCATTCGCGGATAAAGCCGTCGCGATGACGTTGTTCAAACCGGCTGGCCAGCTGTTGCAACTGTTGTTCGCTCCAGTCGGCCACCCCGGTCAGCCGCGGATCATCGGCCAGTTGCGGCGCCTGCTGGCGAATCTGCGTAATGTTCTCATCGCAGGGATAACGGATCGCCTGCGGGGTGCCGTACTCACTATCGGGCGGGGCGGCGGGCAGTTGCTGGTGAAATTCCCCGATCAGGGCGGCCAGTTGATCGAGATGGGTCAACGTCAGTTGCTGTTTTTGCAGCAGATGGTCAAACCCCTGATCGGGGTCGAATTGACACATCTGCAGCGCGTACTCGATTACCTCTCCCTCGGTCTGTTGGGAGTCGGCCATCACGATGCCGTCGGCGGTATCGAGCACCGCCAGAACCTGCAGATAAATCGGTGCGGCCAGACGGCGATTAAGACGCAGCTCTTCCTGGCAATAATAGTGGCGCAGGTCGAGCGTGCTGAAATCGAGAAAGCCGAGATCCAGCGGTTTTTTGAGTTTGTAGGCAAACTCACCGGTCAGTAATACCCAGGAGATGTGGGTTTCGATCAATTCGATCGTGGCAACGGGATGCGTATAGGCCGACGGCTGTTGCAACGCTGCCAGCCAGGCTGGAGTTTGCGCCTCGCTCATTGGTACACTGAATGTATTATCTTCATAGGCTCAGCCTAGCGCTGATCGTCGATCGGGACAATCATATGTCGTCGGATTCCACCACACAAATACGCCTGGACAAATGGCTCTGGGCAGCCCGGTTTTACAAGACCCGCATGCAGGCCAGCGAGGCGATCAATGGTGGGCATATCAAGCTCAACGGTCAACGCACCAAACCGGGGGCCCGATTGCAGATTGGCGATCAACTGTTCATACGCAAGCAGATGTTGACCTTTGACATTATCGTGCGTGAATTGGCGCAACGACGGGGTCCTGCCAGTGTGGCAGAACGATTGTATGAGGAAACAGTCGAAAGTGTGACCCGGCGCGAAACGCAACAGGCCGCGCGGCGGGAACAGGCCCGGCTCAATCCCCGGCCAAAGCGTAAACCGGACAAGCGGGAGCGGCGCAAGATTATCCGTTTTGTGAACAAATACAGTCAGGAGAATTCGTGAGCCGGCCAGAGACACCGTTATTGACCGTGGATATCATCATCCGGCTGTTCGAACGACCCGATGAACCGCTGGTACTGATCGAGCGTAAAAACCCGCCTCCCGGCTGGGCATTACCCGGTGGCTTCGTGGACATCGGCGAAACCCTGGAGACGGCCGCCGTGCGCGAGGCGCGCGAGGAGACCGGATTGCAGGTCACGTTGGAACGCCTGCTGGGTTGTTATTCGGATCCGCGGCGCGATCCCCGCGGGCATACCGTCAGCGCGGTGTATATCGGCTATGCTCGCGGCGAGCCCCGGGCGGCGGACGATGCGCGCGCTATCAGGCTGGCCAGTCCGACGGAATTGCCGGAAAAACTCGCTTTTGATCATGGACTTATTCTTGATGACTATCGTCATTATCTGGCCACGGGCGAGCTTGCGCCGGTACGGAAATAGCGGGGTTGTATCAGAAAAAATTGCCCCTATATTTACCGTTACGCAAAAATTGACACATTCCCAATTTCAGGAGAAATCCATGGCGACCGTAGAACTGACCCCCGAAAACTTCAAAGATGTCATCGAGCAGAACGATTTTGTGATTATCGACTTCTGGGCGCCGTGGTGTGGTCCTTGCCAGTCTTTCGGTCCGGTGTATGAAGAAGTGTCCGAAAAACACGACGATGTCGTCTTTGCCAAGGTCAACACCGAAGATCAACAGGAAATGGCCGGCATGTTCAATATCCGCTCCATTCCGACGCTGATGATCTTCCGCGAGCAGGTCATTCTCTATTCCGAAGCCGGCGCACTGCAGCAATCCGCGTTCGAAAAACTGATCGAGGATGCCAAGGCCCTGGATATGGAAAAAGTCCACCAGGAAGTCGCCAAGCAACAGCAGGAACAGGAACAACAGGCCCAGTCCTGATACCTGCCAGCTATCTGCAGTCAAATAACTGTCAGATAATCAATCAGTCCGCGAATGAACGCCAATTAACGCGAATTTGAATTTTCTTATTCGCGGTTTTTTGCGTTTATTTGCGGATAACTTTTCTTCTGCGCCTGGTTACATCAGCACTTTAAACGGCTACACCTCGATCAGGGTGCCGGGCTCGATATCTGGAATCAGCTATCGGTAGTCAGATAGCTGCCAGATAAATCAGTCCGCGAATAAAACGCCAATTAACGCGAATTTGAATTTTCTTATTCGCGTTTTTTGCGTTTATTTGCGGACAAATTTTCTTCTGCAAGCGGCATGGTGTGAATAGTTACATCAGCCCTTTAAACGGCTGCACTTCGACCAGGGTGCCGGCGTCGATGTTGTCGGCTTCCAGTGGCAGGATGATGAAACAGTTGGCGCGGCTCATGCCGCTGAGGATATGCGAGGCCTGCATGCCCGCAGCGGTAACGCCCGGGTTGCCCTGTTCATCATAGGTCAGGATGCCGCGTTGAAAGTCGGTACGACCGGCGCGTTTTTTCAACGCTTCGCGACAGGGTACTTTGAATGTCAGTGGCGCTTCCGCCTCTTCACCCATCAGGCGACGCAGGGCCGGCAGGGCAAACTGGTAGAAGGTTGCCATGACCGACACCGGGTTGCCGGGCAGGCCGAAGAACCAGGCGTTTTTGACCCGCCCGAAAGCCAGCGGTTTGCCTGGTTTCATGGCGATTTTCCAGAAACTGACCTGGCCGAGTTTATCCAGGGTCGTTTTAACGTAATCGGCTTCCCCCACCGACACACCGCCGGAGGTGATTATCGCATCGGCCTGATCGGCGGCCTGTTCAAAGGCGGCTTCGATCGCCTCGGGCACATCCCGGACGACCCCCAGATCGAGAATCTCCACATCCAGTTCCTTGAGCATGCCGTACAGGGTGTAACGGTTGCTGTCATAAATCTGGCCTTCTTCCAGTGTCTCGCCGACCGGGCGCAGTTCATCGCCGGTGGAGAAAAACGCAACTCGCAGTTTGCGTGCCACCGTGACTTCGGGCACACCCAGCGAGGCCAGCAGGCCGATCTCGGCCGCCTGCAGACGCTGGCCTTTTTGTAACACCACATCCTCCACGGCAATATCCTCGCCGGCGTGACGTACGTTCTGTCCCGGCGTGTGACCTGAGCCAAAGGTGATACGTTCGCCGTCGATGCTGGCATGCTCCTGCATGATTACCGTGTCGGCCCCGTCGGGCAGCTTGGCGCCGGTCATGATGCGCACGCATTGACCGGTCCGGACTTCGCCGTCGAACGGATTGCCGGCGAAGGCGGTACCGATCAAATCCAGCGTGATATCGTCGTCGCCGAGATCCGCACCGCGCAGTGCGTAACCATCCATGGCGGAGTTTTTGTACGGCGGCACATTCAGTGGCGAACGGATATCCTCGGCCAGAACATGGTTGTGCGCCTGCATCAGCGGCAGTCTCAGGGTCTCTTCTACGGGCGTGATGCTGTGCTGAATCTGTTCCAGCGCCTGTTCCACGCGCAGGTTGTTGGGATCGAATTCGTCGCAGGAGGGTTTGGCGGACATAGGCGGTTACTCAATAAACGGGGTTTTTTGCGAGCCGGGATTATGCCATATCAGCCGCGATTCTGCTGAATGAAGGCTTCAACAAAGTCGGCAATGGCCGGCGGGTTATTAATATCGAGCAGGCTCAACCCGGCGTCAATGTCGGTGGGCAGTTCCGTTATCAGGGCGATGATTTGCGGGTCGTCGACATACAGCGGCGAATGCGAAACCACGTCGCGATACACTTCCAGTTTGGTATAGGCTGCGTGCTTGAAACCTTCCACCAGGATCAAATCCAGGCCATCACAGTCCAGTTTCGGAATCAGTTCCTCCAGTTGCGGATCATGATTCTGTAGCGGGGTTTCGGTAATCAGTGCCCAGCGATTCTGCGAGGCGACCAGCATCTGACTGGCACCGGCATGGCGCAGTTCATAACTGTCCTTGCCGGGATAATCGATATCAAATTGGTGATGCGCGTGTTTGATAACGCCGAGCTGATAGCCCCGTTCGCGCAGGAGGGCGATCAGCTGGGTTAGCAGCGTGGTTTTACCACTGCCGCTGTAGCCGACAAAACCGAGCAGGGGACAGGGCGCTTCAATCATGATAATCCGGGTTCCAGTTGTTGCGGTTCGTTGATGTTGATCAACGCATGGGCTTGATCGGAATAGTCCACCAGGGCGTGAGACTGGCTGCGAATCCACTCCTGCACCCGGTGGTGGCCCTGTTGGTAATAGGTGAGTAACGCGGATTCACAGGAACGGTGCAACAGGCAGAGGGTGCCATGCAAGCGCTGTCCGTCAGTGACCGCGACCACGGGGACCTGTTGCTGTGTGGCTGTCTCACTCAGGCGGGCCACCAGATCGCCCGGCAGTCGTGGTGTATCGCAGGGCGCAAAACAGAACCACTCACCATCACATTGTTGCAGGGCACTGTAAAACCCGGCCAGGGGCCCGGGAAAATCGGGCCATAGATCCCCGACGACCGGATAGCCATAGCGTTGATAGGTTGCCTGGTGGCGATTGGCATTGAGGCATAGCTTCGTCACCTGGGGATGCAATCGTTCGCAAACATGTTCGATCAACGCACGCCCCTGGTAGGGGAGTAAGCCTTTATCCTGCCCCTGCATGCGCCGGGCCTGGCCGCCGGCCAGGATGATGCCGGTAATGGTGGTGGGTGCAGGTAAGATCATGCCGGTTCCGTTGGGCTCAAAACCCCAGTATATCGCGCTTCCCGGCACGGCGTGTCAATTCCTAAAGATCGCCGCTTGCGAGCCGATAAGGGTAAAACTGCAAGCAATAGAACCACTCATTACCGAACCGGGTTCCCATGTCCAGTATCGATGCCACCATGAAAAACGCCGTCAATGGCATGCAGGCCGGTATTACCACCGCCCGGCGCGCGGCTTCCCAGATCGCCTCGGGGCGTGGCGACAGCGAATCCCTGCAGGATCTCAAACAGGCCGAGCGCCAGGTGGCCACTAACGCCAAGAGCGTGGAACAGGCCAACGAAGCTCTGGGCGGGGTCATTGATGTCAAGGCGTGATCCCGTTGCTGGCTGATACCTCGCGCGATGCCATTCGGCTGGATGTTCGCAAACTGAGCAGTTTGCCGGCCGTCTCGCCGGTACTGGATCAGCTGCTCGATGCCATCGGCGATGAGGATATCACTATCGAGTCCTTTGCCCGGCTGATCGAGCAGGATCCTGCCCTGCTGGGGCGGATCATCGGCCTGGCTAATGCCGCCTATTTTGGCCATGCTGAACCGGTCACCTCCGCTGAGGAGGCCATTTTCAAATCCCTGGGCCTGCGCCTGGCCCGCAGCCTCGCCCTGAGTATCGCCCTGGCCGGGCCATTCAGAATCCTGGCATCGATTCCCGGTTTTGAACTGCAGCGCTTCTGGTTGCAGGCGATTCTCACTGCCAGTATGACCCAGGAATTGAGTGCTCTGGTCACGGTTGAACCGCGTCCCGGCGCGGAGGAAAGTTATCTGGCCGGCATGTTGCACAATTTTGGTTTGCTGCCCCTGATCCATCTTTATCCCGAAGAGGTGACCGAAGCCTATCGTCGTCGCGAGGCGGAGCCGGCCCTGTCACTCAGCAGCGCCCTGCGCGAGGTCAGCGATACCGATCATTACGAGGTCGGGGCCTGGCTGGCGGAGCACTGGCACAT
>NZ_JAVLAZ010000044.1:0-20654 GCF_031581315.1 Thiohalophilus sp. | reverse complement strand
GCTGACCTTCGGCCCGTTAGAGAACCAGCGAGACCGACGAGCGTGTAGCGCGTCGGGCTCATCACCCGAAGGCTAAAAAAAAGGCCGGTAAAATACCGGCCTTTTCTATCGTTTGGTAGCGGGGAGAGGATTTGAACCTCTGACCTTCGGGTTATGAGCCCGACGAGCTACCAGGCTGCTCCACCCCGCAATCGATGGCGCGTATAGTAACGACTGGCTCGACGCTTTTCAAGAAAAGAAGCAAAAGTTCCTGAAAAAAAAGGAGTTTCCCTTTTACAGCGCAGCGCCCTTGCGCGACGGCCGGCGACCTGGCGGGCTGGCGTGAGGTATGCGGATTCTGCAATTTGCGCCGGTGCAGAATGCAGACAAACGCGGTTCATCCTCCGGCGGTTATTCACCAGGTTATTGTTTTTACTCTATTTTTAAAGTGGCATGAAAGCTGCTACGAAGGTAACAGACAACAAGATTCACCATAATGAGGATTCATTTTATGCAAAATACACGTCGTCTCTTTCTCAAGGGTACGATGGCAGCCGGCACCCTGGCGGTCGCCGCGGGCGCCAATCTGTTAACCCCGGGCCAGGTGCTGGCCGCCTGGCCGGAGAAAGCCTTCAATGCCGAAAAAATGGACGCCGCGCTGGCGGAAATGGAAGGCACCACCGAGCTGGTGGAAAGCGATCGGATTACCGTCAAAACGCCGGACATTGCCGAAAACGGGGCCGTGGTTTCGGTCACCATCGGAACCGATCTGCCCGATGCCGAGAGCATCTCGGTGTACGTTCCTGTCAACGCCTTCCCGTTGACGGCGAGTTACGAACTGACTGACAAATTCGACGGTGAAATCACCGGTCGTATCAAAATGGCCAAAACCTCCGATGTCATCGCCGTGGTCAAAGCCGGTGACAAACTCTATACCGCCAAAAGAGAAGTCAAGGTCACCCTGGGCGGCTGTGGCGGCTAAGCCGGTTTCAGTTCAGACAGAATTTTCAAGGAGTTCACAGCATGGCAAATGAAATTAAAATCCGCGCCTGGAGCGAAGGCGACAAGGCCAACGTGAAGGCGATTATTTTCCATCCAATGGAAACCGGTCTTCGCAAAGACAAGAAAACCGGCAAAAAAATCCCCGCGCACTACATCACCGAGGTTGTGTGCGAACATAACGGTGACACCGTGCTCAAATGCCACTGGGGGCCCGGGGTTTCCAAAAACCCGTTCATCTCCTTTGGTTTTAAAGGCGCGAAAAGTGGCGACACTTTCACCCTCTCCTGGAAAGACAATCAGGGCCAGTCGGCCAGCCAGGAAGCCAAGATAAGCTAATACCACAACCGGCTCTTCCTTCAGGTGAAGTCAGGCGTACCTTCGGGTGCGCCTCTTTTTTTCAGGTGCTAGGTGCTAGGTGCTAGGTGCTAGGTGCTAGGTGCTAGGTGCTAGGTGCTAGGTGCTAGGAAATGGGAACTTGGAAAACTCTATTGTCAACGATTCAATTATCTCAAGGTTTTACTAGGACCTAGTCACTAGAACCTAGAAACTGAAAAAACGGGCGCCATTGGCGCCCGTTTTTTATTTACGGCTTGACGTACAGGTAACCCTTCTGCTGCAGGTGAGCAACGTGTGCGACACCTGAGGGAATGACTTCAGCGTAGGGGCTGACCTTGTTCTTGTCGATCTTCTTGCCACGGATCGTGTTGGCGCAGATCTGGAACTTGACGCCACGGTTGGCCAGACTGGCAACCGTATCGCGGAAGTCATAGACATTGCCATTGCTGTCTTTCTTGCCCATGGAACCATCAACCATCGCGAAGGCACCGCTGCTGTGTGTAACCACGATGACTTCGATATTTTCATCACCGATCGCGTTCAGGTGATTTTTGACGTTACGCAGGGCACCGGTGGCGGTGTGAATATTGTTCACGTGATAAACAACTTGTTGCTTGTCATAGCCGTTTTTGGCGCTACCGGCCTGGGCCGTAAAAGCCAGACCCAGCAGGGAAACACCCAGCACCAGGCTTTTTGAGAGACTAGATTGCATCATACTCGTTCTCCTCATGGTTTTAGAGTAGTTATGTGGTCTATACCAAAGCAAGTATTATTCCACCTGTGCCACATACCACTATTTCTATTTTTATCAATCAGTTACACGACCAGAACATAACTAATTGTTAATATATTTATAAACAGAAGGTGCAGTTTGCAGAACAATTATTGGAAAAGGGTGTAATTTACACCGCCTCATCGGTTTCCAGCCGGCGCAGTTTTCGCCACAGGGTAGTCTTGTCGATACCCAGCACTTCGGCAGCCCGGGTTTTCTTGCCATTAAAGCAGCGCAGCACATGATGAATATATTCCTGCTCCAGTTCGTTGAGCGAGAAAAATTCATGCTCCGAAAACTGCACTGGCAGATTGGAACGGCTCTGCTGCGATGACTCCCCTTCCCAGTGCAGTATGGGCCCTTCTGCCAGAATAACACTACGCTCGATCGTGTTGCGTAATTCCCGCACATTGCCCGGCCAGCTTGCTGCGTAGAGACGTTGCATTGACGCCTTGTCAAACCCCTGTACCTGGCGGGAATAACGTTGAGCGAATTCGCGAACCAATACCTCAATCAAGGCCGGGATATCCTCACGCCGTTCTGAGAGGGACGGCACATGAATGTTGACCACATTAAGACGATGATAAAAATCATGTCGCAGAGTGCCTTCCTCGACCATCTGTTCGAGATTGCGATTACTGGCCGCGATAACACGCACATCGACCGGCACGGACGAGGCGGCTCCGACGCGGGTCACGCTACCGCTCTCCAGGGCACGCATGAGTTTAATTTGCATGGTATCGGAAATGTTACAAATCTCATCCAGGAACAGCGTACCGCCATCCGCCTGTTCCATCAGCCCGTATTTGCGCTGGGTCGCGCCGGTAAAGGCGCCTTTTTCATGGCCAAACAACTCGCTTTCGAGCAATGTCGTCGTCAGAGCGCCACAATCGACCGCGACGAACGGCTCGTCCTTACGCGGGCTGTAATCGTGCAGGGCGCGGGCGACCAGTTCCTTACCGGTACCCGATTCACCACTGATAATGGCGCTGCAGCTGACTTCGGCCACCTTCTCGATAGTATTGAACAGGGTTTTCATTACGGCGGTGTCGCCGATCATGCCAAAATGGTGGCGTTCGTCATCCAGCCGTTTTTTCAGCAGACGATTCTCGTTACGCAGTCGGGTCGCCTTGAGGGTGCGCTCCATGAGCAGACGCAACTCGGCAAAATCAAACGGTTTCTTGATAAAGTCCGATGCACCGCGTTTCATCGCCTCCACGGCATTTTCCACCGAAGAGTAGCCGGTCATCACCAGCACAGGCACTTCAGTATCGACCTTGCGGATTTCACTCAGCAAGTCAAAACCGTTCATACCCGGCATGCGTAAATCCGTAATCACCACATCGGCCCCTTCTTTACTGAAAGCCGAGAGACAATCCTGTGCATTTTGAAAAGACTGGCAATGGTAATTGGCGTTATCGCAATTACGTTGCATCACCCGACAGGTCACAAGATCATCGTCCACAAACAGGACCCGTGGTGCTTTATCCGACATCTCTTGCCTCCAGTACTTCAAAGGTGTCCAGTTCCTGTAATTCGCTCTGTTTGGGCAACCGGATATGAACTCTCACACCGGCGTGTTTACTGTTCTCCAGTGTGATATTGCCACCATGGCGTTTGATTATGCCGTAGCTGACCGACAACCCCAGACCGGTCCCCTGCCCTTCCGGTTTGGTAGTAAAAAACGGATCGAATATCTTGGAGAAATCCTCAGCCCGGATCCCTTCACCCTCATCAATAATTTCCAGGTCAATATGTTCCTGACTGGAACGGGCGGTCACATGCAATCGGCATTTGGCCGGCGTGGCCTGAATGGCATTGAGCATGATATTCACCAGCACCTGTTGCAGTTGCCGGGCGTCCCCCTCCATCAGCAAGGGGGTTTCGATCAGGCTCTGTAACTCGATTTCCTCGGACTCGATGCGGTGCCGTAACAGGTCCAGTGTTTCATTGAGCAGGATCGCCATGTCGAACTCCTCGAACTTCGGCTCACTCTGCCGGGCAAAGTTCAGAATCCCCTGCACGATCCGGGCACAACGCTCACCTTCTTTTTTGAGCAGTTGCAAATCGTTACGTCCCTGTTTGTCATCTTCGGGCAATGAATCCTCGACCAGAGAAGCCAGGGACATCATATTCATTAATGGATTATTGATTTCATGACCGATACCGGCAGCCAGTTGTCCCAGGGCCGCCAGTCGCTCGGACTGACAAGCGGCACGCACCGCCGTTTCACGTTCCTTTTCCGTCCGATCCAGACTCTCGGCCAGATAATTAAAGGCCTTGCCGGCCTGGCCGATCTCATCCCGGCGCCCTGGCTTGACTTCGATACGTGCTTCGCGCTGCCCGTCGGCAAAGCGCCGGATAATTTCGGCCAGTTGATGAACCGGCGCAGTCAGTCGACCGGACGCCCAGACCGCAACCAGCAAGCTGATAAACAGCAGCGCCCCCAGTAACAACCAGATGGATTTGCGCATGTTGTTGATGGGCGCATAAACCACTTCGGGATCGGCCTCGATGACCAGCAGCCATTGTGTCGAGCGATCCGGATAAGGCGCCAGCTTCTGGTAAAACAGCATCCGCTCGGGATTACTCAGCAACGAACCGTTTCGCCCTCCCGTTTTGATGGCTTTCCAGTCGGCCGGCTCGAGCATGCTGGTAAGTCGATATTCGGAGCCGAGCTGATCCGCAAAGCGTTTGTCGTCATCCGGATGATAGAGAAAGATGCCATCCCGCCTGGCGTTGTCGGACAATTCCACGATATAGGTTTTACCCGGGAAACCGCCCAGCGACGAGGTCATGGTCGAATCCAGCCGCGAGCCCCACATATTGGCCACCAGGACGCCTTCAAAATCACCGAGTTCATCCAGCAGAGGTACAGAGTAACGCACCATGGCAGGACAGAAATCGGCATCCCGTTCGACCTGACCCAGTTCGAAGTCGGACATCAGTATGTCGCCGTTTGAACCCATGGCCTCTTTGAAGAAAGGACGATTGGACTGATCGGCAATATACATACGGCCATGTTCATCATCGGTATAAACCGGTTCTACCGGCTTACCCTCTTTAATCTTGACCAGGGTTTTACCCGACGCATCAATGAAACGCACGGCCTGAATACTGGAGACCGACTTCTGGTAACCGAGCAGGAACTGCTCCAGGGCATCGGCGCTACGCTGGTACTGCCCGGTGTCAAAGCGTTGGGGGAAACGGGCGGCCGCCGCAAAATCACGGACAACCGGCACGCGTCCGAGGCCACTGGCCACCGATTTCTGATTGTTCAGAATCAATTGCAACTCACTGGCCATTTTATCGAGCGAGCCGTGCAACTGGGTTTCGGTGCGAATGGTGACCTCGCGTTCCATCCGTTCAACGACGCCGAACAACAGAACCAGCAAGGGCACACTGGTCAGGAGGGAGAGAACAATAAAAAATTTATGTCGCAGATGCATAACTGCATATTACCAATCAGGGTGCAGGATGCAGTAATTATGACAGAACCAACGTCGACGACAAGTTCAGAATGAATATTTTTTGTACATTAACGAGCGCTAATATATAAACAATGCAGAAATCGGTGCAATCTGCACCCTAACGAGTGCGTTGATGATCCAGGATCGGACGTAACTGATAACGATAGATGAAGCCGGGAATGGCAAACACCACAAACAGGCAGAGCGTAACGACGTAAAACTCCCAGTCCTGGGCATAACGGTCACCGGTGGCCTTCTGTTCCAGTCCGACAGCTGTCAGTCCGACCAGCAGATAGAGCACCAGCCACTCGAGCAGACGCATCCAGGCGCGCTTGGTATTGCCTGGCGGGCTGAAGAAGAAAAAGAACCGTTCGCCCAGCCACGGCAGGTTGGCCGCGAGGACAGCGACCAGCAGAAGAATCCAGATAAAGAGTGCTGACATGAGACCGCCTGTAGTTGAGACGCTATTATGCCCCGGACAGTGCAGCGAGGCAAAGGGCCATCAGCGTACCCGGAAAGACCCCGATTAACAGCACCGACAGGCCATTGGCACTGAGCAACAGGCGCATGTCCAGCGACATTTCCAGCCGCGCCCTGTCCTCCGGCTTGTCAAAGTACATCAGGCGAATCACCCGCAGATAGTAGAAGGCCCCGATAATCGAAAAGATTACCGCAACCACCGCCAGCCAGACCATATCGGCGGCCACGATCTCCTTGAGAACCGACAGCTTGGCCCAGAAGCCGATGAAAGGCGGGACCCCGGCCATGGAGAACATCACAATAAGCATCATGAAAGCAAACCAGGGACTGCGCTGGTTCAGGCCCTTGAAATCGTCCAGCTTGTCGGCCTCAAAACCCTCCCGGCTCAGCAGGATGACCATGCCGAATCCGCCCAGGGTCATCAGTACGTAACTCAGGGTATAGAACATGGCGGCGGCATAGCCTTCGGCGGTGCCGGTCAGTACCCCCAGCAACAAAAACCCGACGTGAGAGATGGTCGAATAGGCCAGCATGCGTTTGATATTGCTCTGGGCGATGGCCACGATATTCCCCACGCCCATGGAGAGCACCGCCAGGATTATCAGAATGTCCTGCCACTGGGCATGCAGGCCGCCCAGCCCGTCCACCAGCAGGCGCATCAACATGGCAAACGCGGCGAGCTTGGGCGCGCTGCCGATAAACAGCGTCGTGGGGGTGGCCGCACCGTGGTACACATCCGGCACCCACATATGAAACGGTACCGCGCCGAGTTTGAAGGCAATGCCGACAATCAGGAAGACCAGGCCGAAGGTCAGCAACAGCTGCTTCTCACTGCCAGGGATCTGTTGCGCCACTTCGGCCAGATCCAGGGTGCCAGTCACGCCGTAGATCATGGAGATGCCGTACAACAACATACCCGAGGCGATGGCACCGAGAATAAAATATTTCATCGCCGCCTCGGAAGCCGTAACCGAATCACGCTGCATCGCCACCATGGCGTACAGCGACAGGGAGAGCAGTTCGAGTCCCAGATAGATGGTCAAAAAGTTGTGCGCTGAAGTAAGGATCATCATCCCCAGAATGGCGAACAGCCCCAGCACATAGAATTCCCCCTTGAAGATCTGGCGCTGCTGCAAGTAATCACGGGAATAGGTAAACGTCACGGCCCCGGCGATGAAAATACAGGCCTTGAGGATATCCGCCATAGGATCGCGCACGAACGTATCGCTGAAGGTCAGCACTCTGCCCTGGCTGAAGTCCATCACTACCAGAATAAACGCCACGACCAGTGTCAGCTGGGTCAACAGATAGGTAACAATCCGTTGTCGATCCTGCAAAAACAGATCAACGACCAGGATCAGACAGGCCATCGAGAGAATGAAAATCTCGGGCAGCGCCGGAGCAATATTGGGCATGGTAAAGTTCATCATCACTCTTGTCGTTCTATTGTATGACCTTGGACTGGGTCATATGCAGTAACAGGTTTTCCACACTGGCATCCATCACTTCCAGCAGCGGCGCCGGCCAGATCCCCAGCAGCAGGACCGCCACGGCCAGAATCGCCAGGATCAAAAATTCACGTCGGCCGATATCCTGCAACGCCGCGACCTTGTCGTTGGCCACCGCGCCGAAGATGACCCGTTTGACCATCCACAGGGTATAGGCCGCGCCCAGAATCAGGGTCAGTGCCGCCAGGAAGGCGTACCAGAAGTTGGCCTTGAAGCTGCTCAGGATGACCATGAACTCGCCGACGAAACCGGAGGTGCCCGGCAAACCGGCATTGGCCATGGCAAACAGCACCATGAAAGCAGCAAACACCGGCATGGTATTCACCACCCCGCCGTAATCGTTGATCTCGCGCGAGTGCAGCCGGTCATAGAGAACCCCGACACACAGGAACATGGCCCCGGAAATGAAACCGTGGGAGATCATCTGCACGATCCCGCCGGAGATCCCCATGGCCGCGCCTTCGTAGCTACCGGTGTTGGCGTAAATCTGCCAGGCGATGAAAAAGCCCAGCGTCACGAAACCCATATGCGAGATGGACGAATAGGCGATGAGTTTTTTCATGTCCTGCTGCACCAGCGCCACAAAGCCGATATAGACCACCGCAATCAATGACAGCGTAATCATCAGCCAGGCCAGTTCCTGACTGGCGTCCGGCGTAATCGGCAGGGAAAAGCGCAGAAAACCGTAAGCCCCCAGTTTGAGCATAATCGCGGCCAGAATCACCGACCCGCCGGTGGGCGCTTCCACATGGGCATCGGGCAACCAGGTATGGACCGGCCACATCGGCACCTTGACCGCGAAGGCCATCAGAAAAGCCAGGAAGATCAGCAGCTGCGGAGTCATGCCCAGCGGTTGCTGGTGGAAATCGAGAATTGCAAAACTGCCGCTATGGAAATAGAGATACAGCAGGGCCACCAGCATGAACACCGAACCGAAGAAGGTATACAAAAAGAACTTGATGGTGGCGTAGATCCGGTTGGGCCCGCCCCAGACGCCGATGATAATAAACATCGGGATCAGCATCGCTTCCCAGAATACGTAAAACAGGGCCGCATCGAGCGCGGCAAATACCCCGTTCATCAATCCTTCCATAATCAGGAAAGCCGCCATGTACTGCGCCACGCGTTCCTTGATCACTTCCCAGCCGGCAATTACCACCAGCACCGTCATAAAGGTAGTCAGCAGGATCAACGGCATGGCGATGCCGTCCACCCCCAGATGGTAGAAAATACCCCAGGAACCGATCCATTCATGCCGTTCGGTGAACTGCATGGCTGCTGTTCCCGTCTCGAACTCGGTATACAACGGAATCGAAATCAGGAACGTGACAACCGACCAGAACAGCGCGGTCAGCCGGGCCAACGGCGCCTGCTTGTCACTGCCCGTGGTCAATACCAGCAGACCGCCCAGAATGGGCGTCCAGATCACGAGGCTTAACAATGGCCAGTCAGAAAACATGCGTTCGACCCTTTATTATTTATTCTTTATTGATTAAGAAACACAAACAGTCCGAGCAACACAACCACCCCGATAATCATGGCAAAGGCGTAGTGATACAGATAACCGGTCTGGACATGTCGGATCCGCCCGGCGAACCAGCCCACCAGCGCCGCTGATCCGTTGACGATCAACCCATCGATCAGTTTTACGTCGCCGATACGCCACAGTTTCTGACCGATTTGACGTCCGCCGCCGGCAAACACGATTTCATTAAAGCGATCGAAGCCGTATTTGTTTATCAGGATAGTATGCAGCCATTGCAGACGGGCCTGGATCTGGCCGGGAATCTCCGGGCGTTTCATATACAGGAACCAGGCCGTCAAGACCCCCGCGGCCGCCAGCCAGAAGGGCCATGTCACAAAGGCATGCAGGGCCATCGCCCACCAGCCGTGGAAACCGGCGGCCCAGTCACCCAGCGCATCGTGTTCGGGCAAGACGAAGATCGCCTCGCGGAAAAAGTCGCCGGCGATCATGTCGCCCATAAAAATAGCACCGATAATCACCGAGGGAATCGCCAGCAGTATCAGCGGCACGGTCACCACGGGAGGGGTTTCATGCAAATGTTCGCGGGTGTGCTCATCCATGCGTTCCTTGCCGTGGAACACCAGAAAATACATACGGAAACTGTACAACGCGGTCACAAACACGCCGGTCAGCACGGCGAAATAGGCAAAGCCGGAACCGGCGATCTGCGAATGGGCCACCGCCTCGATGATCGAATCCTTGGAATAGAAGCCGGCAAACAACGGCGTCCCGATCAGCGCCAGCGAGCCAATCAGCGAGGTAATCCAGGTAATCGGCATATATTTGCGCAGCCCGCCCATCTTGCGCATGTCCTGCTCGTGATGCATGGCGATGATCACCGAGCCGGCCGCCAGAAACAGCAGCGCCTTGAAAAAGGCATGGGTCATCAGATGAAAGATGCCGGCGGCATAGGCGGAGGCACCCAGGGCGACGGTCATGTAACCCAGCTGCGACAGGGTCGAATAGGCGATTACCCGCTTGATGTCGTTCTGTACCAGTCCCAGGAAGCCCATGAACAACGCAGTGATGGCACCGATTACCAGTACGAAGGTCAACGCGGTTTCGGAGAATTCAAACAGCGGCGACATACGCGCCACCATGAAAATGCCGGCGGTGACCATGGTCGCGGCATGGATTAACGCCGAGATGGGGGTCGGGCCTTCCATGGAATCGGGTAGCCAGACATGCAGCGGCACCTGGGCCGATTTGCCCATCGCGCCAATGAACAACAGGATGCAGATAACAGTAATCACCGACCAGGCATTGTCGCCGAACAGGGTGATGGTCTCGCCGTCAACCTGTTCCACCTGGCCAAACACGGTGGCGTAATCCAGGGAGCCGAAGTACATCAGCACCGCGGCGATCCCCAGCAAAAAGCCGAAATCCCCCACCCGGTTGACCAGAAACGCCTTGAGATTGGCGTAAGTGGCGCTGTCGCGGGTATACCAGAAACCGATCAATAGATAGGAAACCAGGCCTACCGCTTCCCAGCCAAAGAACAGCTGCAGGAAGTTGTTGGCCATCACCAGCATCAGCATCGAGAAGGTGAACAGGGAGATATAGCTGAAAAAGCGCTGGTAACCGGGATCCTCGTGCATATAACCAACGGTATAGATATGCACCATCAGAGAGACGAAGGTCACCACCACCATCATCATGGCGGTCAGGTTATCGATCAAAAAGCCGATCTCGAAGCGGATCCCCTCGCTGACCATCCAGGTATAAACTGACGCGTTGTAGACGGCGGCCCCGTCGAACACCATGTGTTTGAACGTGATAGCGGACAACACAAAGGCAACCGCAACGCCAATGATGGTCACCCAGTGCGCGCCTGCACGGCCGATTTTTTTACCGAACAGACCGGCAATGATCGCCCCGATCAGCGGTGCCAGCACGGTCCAGAGATAGACGCTTTCCATATTATGATTCATCAATCTAGCCTTTCATGCTGTCCAGTTCGGTGACATTGATCGTGCGTTTGTTACGGAACAACACCACAAGAATCGCCAGACCAATCGCCGCCTCGGCCGCCGCCACCGTCAGAATAAAGAACACGAATACCTGGCCTGCCGTATCGCCCAGAAAATGGGAGAAGGCGATAAAATTCATATTCACCGCCAGCAGCATCAATTCGATTGCCATCAGCAGAATAATGATGTTTTTCCGGTTGATGAAAATGCCGGCAATACTCAGGCCGAACATCACCGCGCCCAGGATCAAAAAGTCGGATAACGCTAGCATCGAAGCTCCCCTATTTCCTGTCGTCGGACTGCATTTTAATCACCCGCACCCGATCCTCGCGCTTGACCGAGATCTGACTGTCCGGATTCTGGTATTTGGTGGTCGGCCGCTTGCGCAGGGTCAGGGCAATGGCCGCGACGATCGCCACCAGCAGAATGACCGCGGCAATCTCGAACGGATAGACATACACGGTATACAGCACGTTACCCAGTTCACGGGTATTGCTATAGTCTGCCGCATGGCGCTCCGGTGCGGGCATCTCGTCCAGGCTGAAGTTCTCGGGTCCGACCACGCCGACCAGCATGACGACCAGCAGGATGGCGACACCAATGCCAACCGGTAGATAACGAATAAAACCCTCTTTGAGCTGTGCTGTATTGATATCCAGCATCATCACCACGAACAGGAACAACACCATGACCGCCCCGACGTAGACCAGCACCAGGGTAATGGCAAGGAATTCGGCCTCCAGCAGCATCCAGATAGCGGCACTGGCAAAAAAGGTCAGTACCAGAAACAGGGCGGCACGTACCGGGTTGCGCACACTGATCACCATGGTGGCGCCAAACACCATGATGGCAGCAAAGATGTAAAAAATGAGTTTTTCTACCATGTCGTTGTTATCTTCTGATTGTCTTTTTGGTTGTTGCGCGTTTAACGGTATGGCGCGTCTTCCGCCCGGGCATCGGCAATCTCTTTTTCATATTTGTCGCCTACCGCCAGCAGACGGTCCTTGGTCATATAGAGATCACCCCGTTTTTCCCCGTGGTATTCAAAAATATGGGTTTCAACAATCGAGTCGACGGGGCAGGACTCCTCGCAATAGCCGCAGAAAATACATTTGGTCAGGTCGATATCGTAACGGGTCGTGCGCCGGGTGCCGTCATCGCGCTGTTCCGACTCGATGGTAATCGCCAGCGCCGGGCAAACGACTTCGCACAGTTTGCAGGCGATGCACCGCTCTTCCCCGTTGGGATAACGACGCAGCGCGTGCAATCCCCGAAAACGCGGTGACAGCGGGGTGTGCTCTTCCGGATATTGCAAGGTGACCTTGCGTACGAACAAGTGTCGCCCGGTCAGTCGCATACCCCGGAACAATTCCAGCAGGAACAGACTCTTGATAAACCGTACTGCGGTATTCATCATTTACGCCTCCTGTTCCTAGTCAAACCACCAACCGAAGCCAGTCAGAATCATCAGCCCGACCACCATCAACCAGACGATGGTGATCGGGATAAAGACCTTCCAGCCCAGACGCATGATCTGGTCATAGCGATAACGCGGGAAAGTGGCGCGGAACCATAAATAAAAGAACAAGAAAATGGCCGTTTTGATCAGCAACCAGTGGACGCCGTGTCCCAGCAACAGGCCCAGGCCGGTGATCTCGAACCAGGCCTCGGGCATCCAGCCTTCAAACGGTGACAACCAACCGCCCAGAAACAAGACCGCAGCCAGTACCGAAATCAGAATCATGTTGGCGTATTCGGCCAGGAAAAATACCGCGAACACCATCCCTGAGTATTCCACATGAAAACCGGCTACGATTTCCGATTCCCCTTCGGCCACGTCAAACGGGGCGCGGTTGGTCTCGGCTACGCCGGAGATAAAATAGATGACGAACATCGGCAGCAGCGGCAACCAGAACCAGTGCAGCGGACTGCCGGCCTGGGACTCGATAATGGTGCCGATATTCAGACTGCCAGCGGCCATGATCACGGTGACCAGCGCAAAACCCATGGCGATCTCGTAAGCGACGATCTGGGCCGCCGAGCGCATGGCCCCCAGCAGCGCATATTTGGAGTTGGACGCCCAGCCGGCGATGATGACGCCGTACACCCCGACCGAGGTGATTGCCAGAACATACAGCAGACCGGCATTGATATCCGCCAGCACGTATTCCGCGTTGAAAGGAATCACCGCCCAGGCCGCCAGCGCCGGACCGATGGAAAGAATTGGCGCAATCACGAACAACACCTTGTTGGCGCCGGTCGGAATGACGATTTCCTTGAAGATCAGCTTGAGCGCATCGGCAATCGGTTGCAGCCAGCCGCGCGGTCCGACGCGGGTGGGCCCCATACGCACCTGCATGGCCCCGATGATCTTGCGCTCGGCAAACGTCAGATAGGCGACCGCCAGCATCAGCGGTGCAACAATCATTACGATCTGCAGCATGATCAACACGGCGGGCTGCGCAAACCACCAGGTGGTAAACTCGGCCAGTGATTGATAAGTTGAATTAAGCCATTCCATCTCGTTGCGCCCTAACCCTGTTGCAATTCAATCGGCCCGTAGGCATGAGCAAGCGTTTCACTGTCCGGCACACCGTAGGGAATCAGAATACAGTGTGTCGGGACCGCCTCGTCGATCACCAGGGGCAAACGGGCTTCGCCACCCGCCTGACGTACCATCACACTGTCGGCCTCAAGGACACCATTGTCGCGCGCTGTCTGCTCATTCATGTAAGCGGCGGCGGCTATCGCATCGGCCGTATCCTGTAACGGCCGCGCGCGGCGCACCAGCGAGTCCACCGCATAGATGGGCAGATGCCCAATGCGTTGCAAACCACTTGTGGCGGAACGCAATGCCGGAGCATGCCATTGTCCCTGTCCGGCTTGCGGCGCCTCACCGGTGAGTTGCTTCAATTCATCCCGCACTTCCTCGGAAGTCACCTGCTCAAAACCATCCAGTTCAAACAGGTTGCCCAGTACCCGCAATACTTTCCAGGCCGGCTTGGCTTCTTCCAGCGGATTCACCGCTGCGGCAAAGCTCTGCCAGTAGCCCTCGACATTCACCAGCGTACCGGACATTTCGGTGAATGGGGTCACCGGCAGAATCACATCGCAACAGCGCTTGAGACTGTCGCTGACAAAGGGTGTCAGGCAAACCACAAAATCCGTGTCATCGATCGCTTTCAACGCTTCGGCCCCGTAGGCCGAATCGAACTCCGGCTCGACGTTCAGCAGTAACATGGCGCCCATGGCCTGACTCAACATCTCGCCGGCATGGAATCCCGCCCCGGCAATCGCTTCACCACCGGCCAGGCGGTGCGGTACTGCACCGGCCAGCCAGGCGCCGGCACTGTTGGCGCCATCGCTCAGATAGCCGAAGCTGGCGCCGGACAGGCGGGCGATCAAACTGCCCAGCGCCTGCAGTTCGCTGAATTCCTGCTGTCCCATACCCTGGGTCCCGAGCAGGACCGCGGCCTTGTCGGCACTGTGCAAATGTTTGGCAATGGCCAGATGATCGTCATGGGTGGTGATGTTTTCCAGCTCACCGGCCAGATCCGCCGGGGCCGACTCGCCGCTCAGGGTCAGCAACGCCCTGGCGACACCGGCCAGCGTCCGGGGCATGTCGGTCGGGGCAGTGACAATGGACTCGGCCAGTGGGAAGTTGACATCATAGTCGACGGCGTTAACCGACATAATGCTGGCGCCACGCAGCGCGGCCTTGCGCAGGCGGTGCGCCAGAATGGGCTGGTCCTTGCGGATGCAGGCACCGATCAACAGCCCCGCATCGAGTTGTTCCAGTTCGGCAATGTTTGTCCCCAGCGAAGGGTAACGCGGCATCATCTCCTGCGAGCGAAAATCAAGCTGACGCAGACGGTGATCGATATTGTGGCTACCGAGACTGCGCAGCAGTTTTTGCAGCAGGTACATTTCCTCGAGCGTGGCGCTGGAAGATGTCAGTGCACCAATCTTCGCGGCATTTTGTTGCTGAACCGTCCCGATGCCCTCGACGGCGTAATTGAGCGCAATCTGCCAGTCGACCTCTTTCCACTCATCGCCCTGTTTGATCAGGGCATGACGGGCGCGTTGTTCGTCATACAGACCGTTATAACTGAAACGGTCCCGGTCAGACAGCCAGACTTCGTTAAGCGCCTCGTTTTCCTTCGGCAGGACCCGCATCACGGTATTACGCCGAACTTCAATGTCCAGATTGGAACCCACGCAGTCATGCGCAGCGATACTGTCACGTTGCTGGTTTTCCCAGGGTCGACCACGATAACGATAGGGTTTGGACGTCAACGCCCCGACCGGACACAGGTCAATGACATTGCCTGACATTTCCGAGGAGACCGCGCTTTCCATATAAGTCCCGATACGCGTGTCCTCGCCACGGCCATAGGCCCCCAGCTCCATGATACCGCCGATCTCCTGACCGAAACGCACGCAACGGGTGCAATGAATACAACGTGTCATATCGGTGGCGATCAGCGGGCCGATATTCTTGCTCGGGACCACGCGCTTCTTTTCGGAAAAACGCGACACATCCTTGCCATAGCCCATGGCGATATCCTGCAGATCACACTCTCCGCCCTGATCACAGATCGGACAATCCAGAGGATGGTTGATCAACAGAAATTCCATCACGCTCTTCTGGGCTTCGATCGCAAGCTCGGATTGGGTAAACACTTTCATGCCGTCGGTCACCGGCGTGGCACAGGCGGGTAACGGTTTGGGCGCCTTTTCCACTTCTACCAGGCACATACGACAGTTGGCCGCCACCGACAGTTTCTTGTGATAACAGAACCGCGGAATCGTGATCCCCGCATTATCTGCCGCTTCGATCACCATCGTGCCCGAAGGTACCTGAAGCGCAATCCCGTTGATTTCAATGTTAACGTCTGACATTCAACCGTTGCCTGTTAGCGTTATGAGCGTCCACCGACCAGGCACTTGCCATGATCGATGTGATACTGGAATTCGTCCCGGTAATGCTTGAGAAAACTCTGCACCGGCATCGCCGCCGCATCCCCCAGCGCGCAGATGGTACGCCCGGCAATGCGCGAGGCGACATCATCCAGCAGGTCCATATCTTCCGGTTTACCCTGACCGTGTTCGATGCGATGTATCACCCGCGACAACCAGCCGGTCCCCTCGCGACAGGGTGTGCACTGGCCGCAGGATTCTTCAAAATAGAAGTGAGAGAGGCGCGCCAGGGCATCCACCATGCAGGTAGTCTCATCCATCACGATCACCGAACCGGCACCCAGCATGCTGCCGGCCTTGGCCAGCGAGTCATAATCCATATCGGTATCCATGATCACATCGGCAGGTAATACCGGTACCGATGACCCGCCCGGAATGACGGCCTTGAGCTTGCGTCCGTCGCGCATTCCGCCGGCCAGCTCCAGCAATTCAGCAAACGGGGTCCCCAGCGGAACTTCAAAATTGCCCGGTTTATTCACATGGCCGGAAACACTGAACAGCTTGGTACCGCCATTGTTGGGCTTGCCCAGCTCCAGAAACCACTGACCGCCGTGTTGCAGAATCACCGGTACCGACGCCAGCGTTTCGGTATTATTAATGGTGGTCGGCTTGCCATACAGCCCGTAACCGGCGGGAAACGGCGGCTTGAAACGCGGCTGGCCCTTCTTGCCTTCGAGGGATTCGAGCAGGGCGGTTTCTTCACCACAGATATAGGCGCCGGCCCCCAGATGATTGTGCAGTTCAAAATCAAAGCCACTGCCCAGAATATTCTTGCCCAGCAGACCGGCGGCACGCGCCTCTTCCAGCGCCGCCTCGACCCGTTCATAGGGCTCCCAGAACTCGCCGCGAATGTAGTTGTAACCGACCGAGGCACCGATGGTGTAGCCAGCGATAATCATGCCTTCGATCAACTGATGCGGGTTATAGCGCATGATGTCCCGGTCCTTGCAGGTGCCGGGCTCGCCTTCATCCGAGTTGCAGACGATATACTTTTGACCGGGCGCATTGCGCGGCATGAAGCTCCACTTGAGGCCGGTGGGAAAGCCGGCTCCACCACGACCACGCAGCGAGGAGGTTTTCAGGTCCTCGATAATCTGTTCCTGTGGTGTCTGTTCAGCGAGAATTTTTTTCAGCACCTCATAACCGCCGACGCTGCGATAACTGTCCAGCGTCCAGGGTTTGTCGAGGTGTAGCGTGCGGAAGCAAACTTCATTTGCCATCGGTTATTCTCCCGCCCGGTTGATTGTTATTGTTATCATCATATTCCGGTTTTAATCGAGACCATCGAGAATTTCGTCAATACGTTGCGGTGTCAGCTTGCCGTAATAGGCGTCACTGATCTGGAACATCGGCGCATCCACGCAGGCACCCAGACATTCGACTTCCTTGAGGGTAAAACGTCCATCGTCGGAGGTCTCACCCATTCCGATACCCAGTCGTTCCTGCAAATGTTTGACGACTTCATCGGAACCACACAGTTTGC
Organism: Thiohalophilus sp.; assembly: GCF_031581315.1. GTDB lineage: Bacteria > Pseudomonadota > Gammaproteobacteria > UBA6429 > Thiohalophilaceae > Thiohalophilus. The sequence goes on along the minus strand of NZ_JAVLAZ010000044.1, from coordinate 3,149 downwards.
AGGAAATATTGGTGCAGACGCAGATCTTGTGGCGTCCGACCGGCTCCAGTTCATACATCGAATAGAAAGTGGCAACCTCGTAAACCGCGATTGGCGGCATCTGCAGGTATTCCGCCGTCGCCTCAAGCAAATCATCCGTCAGGTAGCCGCCGTTTTGATCCTGCAGGATGCGCAGGGCAGCCATCACCGCCGACTGTTTCTGATCGGCCGGATACTTGGCAATCCATTGATCGATCTCGGCACGCGACCCGTCGTTTATCAGGTGCAGTTTACTGCCGGCTTTTTTGTGTTGCGCCATCATCGATCGATCTCTCCGAATACAATATCCATGGTACCGATAATGGCGACCACATCGGCCAGCATGTGCCCTTCACTCATTTCATCCATCGCCGCCAGATGGGCAAAACCCGGTGCCCGCACTTTCAGACGATAGGGTTTATTGGCGCCATCGGAAACCAGATAGACCCCGAACTCGCCCTTGGGGTGTTCGATAGGGGTATAGACCTCTCCGGCCGGCAGAGTATAGCCCTCAGTAAACAGTTTGAAGTGATGAATCAACGCTTCCATGTCGTCTTTCATTTCCTCGCGTTTCGGTGGCGCAAGCTTGTGATCGTCGAGCATGACCGGACCGGGGTTGTGGCGCAGCCACTCGATACATTGTTTGATAATCCGGACAGACTGGCGCATCTCCTCGATGCGAACCAGGTAGCGATCATAGCAATCGCCATTCACACCGATCGGTATATCGAAATCCATTTTTTCGTAAACTTCATAGGGCTGCTTTTTGCGCAGATCCCATTCAATTCCTGAACCGCGCAGCATCGGACCGGTGAAACCGAGTTGCAAGGCACGCTCGGGGGAGACAACGCCGATACCGACCGTACGCTGTTTCCAGATACGGTTGTCTGTCAGCAGGGTTTCGTATTCGTCGATCAGCCCGGGGAAACGTTGTGCGAAGTCATCGATAAAATCCAGTAACGAGCCACTGCGAGCTTCGTTCAAACGTTTGGTCTCGGCCTCATCCTTGTATTTGCTACTCTGATATTGCGGCATTTTGCCGGGCAGATCGCGGTACACCCCACCGGGGCGGTAATAGGCCGCATGCATGCGTGCGCCGGACACCGCCTCGTACATATCCATCAGATCCTCGCGCTCGCGGAAGCAGTAGAGGAACATGGTCATGGCGCCCACATCCAGGGCGTGGGTTCCCAGCCACATCAGATGATTCAGAATCCGGGTGATCTCATCGAACATGACGCGGATGTACTGGGCGCGCAGCGGTGGCTCGATATCCAGCAGTTTTTCCAGTGCCAATACATAGCCGTGCTCGTTACACATCATGGAAACGTAATCGAGCCGATCCATGTAGGGTATCGTCTGGTTATAGGGCTTGCTTTCCGCCAGCTTTTCGGTGGCACGATGCAACAGACCCACATGCGGATCGGCGCGTTGAATCACTTCGCCATCCATCTCCAGTACCAGGCGCAAAACGCCGTGCGCGGCCGGATGCTGGGGCCCGAAATTCAGCGTGTAGTTTCGGATTTCGGGCATCGGTTATTCCTCTTCTTCCTGCATGAGACGATCGGCATAACGATGATCGTCGCGAATAACACGCTGCTGGGCAACCCGCGGTTCGATGCTCACCGGTTGATAGACCACGCGCTGCTTGTCCGGGTCGTAACGCATTTCCACATTACCGATGAGCGGGAAATCCTTGCGAAACGGATGACCGATAAAGCCGTAATCCGTCAATATGCGGCGCAAGTCGGGATGGCCTTCATACACAATGCCGTACAGATCGAAGGCCTCGCGCTCGAACCAGTTGGCCGAGGCCCAGACGTCCACCATCGAGGGGATCACCGGCGGCTCCTCGTCCAGCATCACCTTAAGACGCAGGCGGTGATTCTGTTTGATCGATAACAGATGATAGACCGAGGCAAAGCGTGGCCCCTGCCAGGCGCCATCACCGCCATAATCGCGATAATCCACCCCACAGACATCAATCAGCTCGGCAAAGGCCAGTGCCGGATCGTCACGCAACACAGTCGCCACCTCAACCAGGTGGTGCCTGTCGGCGGTAACGGTCAGTTGGCCCCAGCTCACATCGCAGGAATCGATACGCTCGCCAAGTTTTTTCCGGACCTGTTCGGCCAGTTGTATGTAATATCTGGACATATATAAAAGGTATCAGCGGGCTATGGTATTGGTTCTTTTTATTTTGTTCTGCAACTGCAAAACCCCGTACAGCAGCGCTTCCGCCGTGGGCGGGCAGCCTGGCACGTAAATATCCACCGGAACAATGCGATCACAACCGCGCACCACCGAATAGGAATAATGATAATAACCGCCGCCATTGGCACAGGACCCCATGGAGATCACCCAGCGCGGCTCGGCCATCTGGTCATACACCTTGCGCAAAGCCGGGGCCATCTTGTTCACCAACGTGCCGGCGACGATCATTACATCCGATTGGCGCGGGCTGGGCCGGAAAATCAGGCCCATGCGATCCATGTCATAACGGGCCGCAGCGGCGTGCATCATCTCCACCGCGCAACAGGCCAGACCAAATGTCATCGGCCACATCGAGCCGGTGCGCGCCCAGTTGATCAGTCGATCAGCGGTGGTGGTGACATAACCTTCTTTGAGTAACCCTTCTATTCCCATTCCAGGGCTCCTTTTTTCCATTCATAGATGAAGCCAATAACCAGAATCCCCAGAAAAATCGCCATGGCGACATAGCCGAACAGACCGATGTCTTCCAGCACCACGCCCCATGGGAATAAAAACGCAATTTCCAGATCAAAAATAATAAAGAGAATGGCGACCAGGTAATACCGCACATCGAACTTCATGCGCGAATCTTCAAACGCCTCGAAGCCACATTCGTAAGGAGAGAGTTTTTCACTGTCAGGACGGCTCGGCGCCAGGACAAAGCCCAGCACGATCATGACAACGCCGACGGTTAAACCGACGATCATGAAAAGGAGAACCGGCAGATAGTTCTCTAGCATCGTTGCGTTCCTCCGCCGCATCCCGCAGTGACTGCGGATGTATTTAAAACCGACTCAGCGGGCGGCTTTGTTTATTATTTTTCTGGTGGCTGATCATCTTGATCAAAGCCGAGCCAGTCTAGGCTAGCCACAAACTTT
>NZ_JAVLAZ010000143.1:0-3908 GCF_031581315.1 Thiohalophilus sp. | reverse complement strand
CCTTCAGCACCTTGCCCACCCGCACCTGGCTGTCTTCCGCCACCAGGGCAAACATCACAATGCACAACAGGTTCAGCAACGGCACCATAATGGCCACCGCGATGGCGGTAAGCTGCAGGCCTTCATCACCCAGCAACATGCCAGCTGCCGCCAGCCCCACGTAAGAGTTGAACCGGATCGCCCCCTGGTACACTGAAGAAAACACCGGCCCGGGCCAGCGCCAGATACGCTGCACCACCACCAGCACCGCCGTCATCGCCAGCAACATGGCGACAATCAACAGCGCCGTGTCGCCATAGGCCGAGGCCGGCAGCCGCGCCTGGCCCAGCTTGAACACCAGCATGGCGGGGAACAGCACGTAGTAAGTGAAGCGTTCCGCCTGTGGCCAGAAATCGCCGCCCGGAAAATCCAGACGGCGCAACACGTGCCCCAGGCTGATCAGAACAAACACTGGAAGAAGGGCTTGAGCCATCACTGGCATAGCAGACTGGAACTCCATCAAGATGCGGTTATTACAGACCGGTTAACATACCACAGGCGCTCAATAGACATCCTCCAGATAACGACCTTCTTGCTTGAGCTTTTCAACATCGGTTTTCAACGGCTCAAGGATATTATTGATCACCTCCCGCACCTCAGCCGCCATGTTACTGCCACCACAAACGAGTATTTGCGCGCCCATTTCAATCATCCGGCGCACGTTTGGCGCATCTTCATTGATTTTATCCTGAACGTAACCCCCTTCCTGAGTTCTGGAAAAAGCCGTGCTCAATCCCGTAAGTCGCTGATCTTCAAGATAGCTGCCAAGCTCCGGCCTATAAAGAAAGTCCGACTCCGGGTTCCGACCGCCCCAATAAAGATACATGGGATGACGCGCATCGTTTTTCCGGATGAAGCCCGCGAGCGGACCAATGCCCGCGCCCGCCCCGATCAGAATAACCGGCTGGCTGCCAGGCGCTGGCCGGAACTCCGGATTGGGATGGATAAACCCCTGAATTCGTTCACCGGGTTGAAGGCTATGGAGAAACCCGGAACACAGCCCACCCGGCAATCTGCGCACACAAATCTCAAGAAGACCATCCGCACTGGAAGATGCCAGGGAGTAATACCTCGGCTTAGCATTTTCCGGCGCACAAATTCCGATCAAATCACCCGCTTCAAATTCCGGCAACTGACCATGCTTTTTTCCGAACCTCCCGACAAGACTCTTTTTGCCGACCCCGGGCCGGAAGCGAAAAATGCTGGTCGGTGCCTTAACTTTTACGCCAAAATCGGCCCGATCTACCAGTTCCAGCTCAAAGAGAGACGGTGGCGCCGGATTATGAGAAAGCCGGAGATTCAAACCGGTCACTTCGGCAATACGGCTTCCCCACTGGCTGAACTGGTCAGGAGATTTTCGATCAACACACGCAAGGCTCTGCAGCCTCTCAAGCCCATGAGACGACAGGGCTACATCAACATCTTTGGCAAACTGGCAAAATCGAGGGAACTGACGATCACCGAACCCGAGCACCGCAAATCTTAGCCCGCCTGCCTTTCTAAAATGCCTGAGCCTTTCCATGAATCTGTTGGCGGACGCCGGCGCAGCGCCGTCACCGTAAGTCGACGTCAACACGAACAGCAGCGAAGCCTTCGGGTAGTCTTCAGCCAACTCATTCATGTCGGCAGAGTGAACACAGCGCCCTGCCCGGGAAAGCTGTGCATGCAAATCCTTGGCAAAACCACGAGTCGCGTTGTTTTCGGAACCAACCAGAATAACCGCATCGGCATCCGTTGCACTGACATTACCCCGAATGCCACTTGAAACTCTGCGAGACCACCAGATGCGAACACCGGTCACCGACAGCACAGGTACCGTTAATGCAGCCAGCCCCAGCAGCAGACCGAGCCACCATAAACCTTCCCCGGTATGAAGGCGCACTATCCAGTCAACTAACTGATTACCGGTGGAGGCACTTTTGTACTCGACAAACTGGCCCGTAGCCTGATCAATAAACCCTGCGCCCTGGCGAGTACTTAAAGAGAACACATCGCGGGGATCACCCGGGAATGGAAACACCAGCTCCTGCAAATTGTTGAAGTCTGTGTTCTTCAGTGCCTCAAGCGACCCGACAGGCGACGACTCACCACCGGACACTTCCATAGGGAAAGACGGCTCGCTATTACCGGGGTCCGGCAGCAAGCCAAACCGCATCGCAGACATATAACTGCCCGTCAGTGCAGACAACAGTAAAACGATCACCGCAAAGCGCGCGAGTTCCGAATGAACCCGGCCATCACCGCTACCTTTGAAACCACGTAGCAAAGGCAGCCAGCCGCCAGCGCGGCGGGCCAGCATGACAGCACCCGAAATGCACATCAGCACCATCATCGCCGCCAGCACGCCCGCCAGCACACGCCCTGCATCGTCTAACAGAAATGAGCGATGAAGATCTTGCACCCAGCGGAAAAACACGGACGGCTCATACGGCCCCATGCTCTCGCCCGTTTCCGGATTCACCAGGTCCGCGCCCGGACTACCATCACGGATGTAGTAAACAATCACCGCACCGGAAGGCGTACGTTTGATCTCTTCAACGCCCGGATACTGCGTGACCACGTTCTGTGCAAGCTGGGCTACATTGATCTGGCCATCAGCCGGAATCACGGCGTTCGAACGCTCCAGTACCGGCGAGAGCGACAGAATTACACCCGTTACGGCCAGTACGATAAGAAGCGGGGCTGCCAGCAACCCCGGATACAAATGAAGCTTCCGCCACATAAAGACTTCCTTTAACACGGATTCAGAAGTGGTAGCTGAACGATTTCACGTAACCCCGGCCACTAACCGGCTTTCCTGCGCCTTCGGTGGTCAGCGGGACGACTACATCCGAACGGTTGTCCCGCATGTCTTCCACCGAAGTGTCCACGTGAATCTGATAGCCGTTGTCAATCAGTGAATCATCAAGATTCATGGTCATTTTCAGTGTGCGGCCACTGGTGATACTGGCGCCCGTCAGGCCGTCATACTCGGCACGACTCATGCCGCTGCCCCTGGCCCAGCCGCGTAGGTGCTTGTAATATTTACTTTTCTGACCCGCAATCCAGAGAGTGCCCTGATAAACCCCGTTAGAATCCGTCAGGTACATGGCCAGGTACGCCCCGTCACCACGGTAGTCGGTCAGCTGCGTGGAAAAGGTAACTTCCCTGGCACTGGCCGACGCTGAAAAAACCAAGGCCATCGCAAGGCCTAAAACAACAAGATACTTTTTCATGACACGATCCTCGTTCAATCCAATAACTGCCTTCTGCGGCCTTACTCAACGGTTACAGAAGGGCGACCTTTGACAATGCCGTTGCTCGGCATGGGTTTCTGGCGATTGTCATTAGCCCGGTAATCACGACGCTCGTCGTCGTCATCTCTCTCGCGGTCATCGTCATCCTCTCGCTCCAGCTCCATGAGCTCGAACGTTGAAGGTGCGAAACTGGCTTCTACCCGGCTGCCGAACTGATTCCTTCCTTCGACTTCATAACAGCCATCGTCGACCTTGATCCGATAGACCTTCCAGCCATCGGCTTCCAATTGCTGCCTCAGATTTTCACGCGGCTGCCAACCAGACACCGGATCATCGCAGTCGTCATCGGCAAGTGCGGCTCCGCTCAGAAGCAACATCGACAAACCCAATGCAATAGATGTGGTTTTCATAATTACTCTCCTCTATGTTGACACCGTCAGTGTATGAGGACTTCCTGACAGCAACCTTAAGACTGCTGTCAGCAAACGCCTGTAGCCTTGCGTTCAAATCATCAATAAAAGGAACCGGCATGCGAGTGTTGTTGGTGGAAGACGCCGACCGGCTGGGTGCAGCAGTGCGGGAACAAATCAAGGAGGACGGCCATGCCACAGATTGGGTTCAGACCCTTGGCTA
>NZ_JAVLAZ010000142.1:0-3939 GCF_031581315.1 Thiohalophilus sp. | reverse complement strand
CCAGATGCTCGGCCGACTTGCGGGTGATGCGGGCGAGGAGGGTGGCGCCGTTGGCGTCGAGTTTGATCAGCTGCTGGGCCGGAGGCTCTTCGGCAATGGCCTCGACGGTGGCGGGGAAGATGTTAAGGATGCTGGTGTCCGTTTGTTGCGACAACGTCAGACTGATATCCCGGGCCTGCAGACGCACCCGCACCGGTTGACCTATCGGCAAGTCGGCCTGTGCCACTGTCAGTCTCCCGCCGGCAAAATCAAGATAGCTCAAACCGTATTGATCATCGTGCGCGTTGACCGTGGCCTCGACGATGGTCTCGGCATCGGGTGCATGGGCCAGGGGCAGATCGAGCCGGTTCAACAACTCGATCACGCTGCCGGTGGCCTGTACCCGGCCGTTGTTCAACATGATCATCTGTTGTGCCAGTTGCGCCACTTCGCTGTGATCGTGACTGACGTACAGCACCGGGATTGCCAGTTCCTGCGACAACTGCTGCAGGCAGGCCATGATGGCGTGTTTACTGTCGCGATCCAGCGCGGCCAGCGGTTCATCCATCAGCAACAGTTGCGGCGCCGACAGCAGGGCGCGACCGATCGCGACCCGCTGGCGTTCGCCCCCGGAGAGATTCTGCACGGATCGGTTCTGCAGCTGGCTGATGCCCAGCAGACCGATGATGCGTTCCGGATCCACGCCGGCCTGTTCGCTGCCGCTGCGGCGATAGCCGAAGAGCAGGTTGTCCCGCACCGACAGGTGGGCGAACAGGTTAGCTTCCTGAAACACATAACCGATGCCGCGCCGATGGACCGGCACAAACGTGTGTTCGTCCTGCCAGGTGGTGTGGCCCAGTTTAACGTTGCCGCGCGCCATCGGTTCCAGACCGGCGATGCAACGCAACAGGGTGGTCTTGCCGCAACCCGAGGGGCCGAACAGGGCGGTGATGCCCTGCGTCGGCGCGCTGAACTCGGTCTGGAGCGTGAAGTCGCCGCGCGACAGTTCAAAGCGGGCCTGCAGCGTCATGTGGGCAGCACCTGCAGACGCCGGTTATAGCGATAGACCAGCAGCAGCATGATGAACGAGGCGAGCAACAGACCGCCGGCCAGCCAGTGGGCGCTGGCGTAATCCACGGCTTCGACATGATCATAAATCGCAATTGACAGCACCTGGGTTTCGCCCGGAATATTGCCGCCGATCATCAACACCACGCCGAATTCACCGACCGTATGCGCAAAGCCGAGAATGGCGGCGGTGATAAATCCGGGCCGCGCCAGGGGGAGGATCACGCTGAAAAAACGATCCAGCGGCGAGGCACGCAACGTGGCGGCCACCTCCAGCGGCCGACGACCGATGGCGGCAAAGGTATTTTGCAGCGGCTGCACCACAAACGGCAGGGAATAGAAGACCGAACCGATGACCAGCCCACTGAAGGTAAAGGCCAGCGACCCCAGTCCCAGGGCCTGGGCTGTCTGGCCGAAGATCCCCTGGGGCCCCAATGCGAGTAACAGGTAAAAGCCGAGTACCGTCGGTGGCAACACAAGCGGCAGGGCGATGAGCGCCTCGATCATCGGTTTGAACTTCTGGCGAGTATGGGCCAGCCACCAGGCCAGCGGCGTGCCCAGCAGCAACAAAATCACCGTTGTGAGCGTGGCCAGCTGCAGCGTGATCCACAGGGCCTGCAGGTCGTTGGCGCTGATCATTCCCTCTCCTGTGACGGGGTGGCGTAACCAAAGCGGCGGATGATCCGTTCAGCAGAGTCACTTTTTATATAGGCGACTAACGCCCGCGCCGCCGGGGTATCGTTCAACAGGACCGCCTGCTGCTCGATCGGATCATAGAGCGATTCGGGGATGGTCCACAGCGAGCCCTGTTGCGCCATGCTCGATCCTTGCAGTTGCGAGAGCGCGACAAAGCCCAGTTGCGCATTGCCGGTGGCGACAAACTGAAAGGTCTGGGCGATGTTCTCGCCCCGCACCAGACGGGATTGTAATTTGTCGTACAGCCCGCGTTGTTGCAGGACCTGCTTTGCCGCCAGCCCGTAAGGCGCCAGGCGCGGATTGGCCATCGCCAGATGCCGGAATGCCCCGGTTTCGAGCACCAGGCCCTGGTCGTCCACATAACCGGCCTCTGAACTCCATAACACCAGCTTGCCGATGGCATAGGTAAAACGGCTGCCCGGCACGCTGCGCTTTTGTTGTTCGAGTAATCGCGGGCGACGCACGTCGGCCGCAAAAAACAGATCAAACGGTGCGCCGTTGAGAATCTGCGCATAATGCTTGCCGGTCGAGCCGCTGGCGACGATCACCCGATGTTTGCTGGTCGCTGCAAAATCTTCGACCAGGGCTTCCAGGGTCGTCTTGAAATTCGACGCCACCGCCACCCGCAAGGTCTCCGCGTTGCAAAGCGGTGCAACGAGTAACAGCAAGACGATGGTATAAAGGCGAGCCACAGACATCGGTGTCCTCGTTAGTCGTATCAGTGATTAGTGTTCAGGCACTATTATCCGCGAATCAACGCAAATAAACGCCAATATCAAAATATTCGTTTACAGACTTGTGTGCCTGGGTAGGTAGCAGGAGAAGAAGAATCATTTCGTTTCTCCGCGACCTTTGCGCCTCTGCGTCCTCTGCGTTCATTTCCAGAGCGCTGAACAAGTGACGTTACTCTCCCGACCACCGTCACCGCTAGTGCAGCTTGATCTCCGGCTCTACCGTGGCCCGGAAGCGATTGGCAATGGAGATCATCATGGTGCGGTAAAAACCGAACAGGGCGAACTGGTGCAACTTGTATAGCGACAGATAAACCATCCGCGCCACGAAGCCTTCGACCATGATGCTGCCGGTGAGATTGCCCATCAGGTTGCCCACGGTACTGTACTTGCCCAGCGAGACCAGTGAGCCGTAGTCGCGATAGTGAAACGTCGGCAATGGTTTGCCCGCCAGACGGTGTTTCATGCTTTTGATCAGCAGGGCCGCCTGCTGGTGCGCGGCCTGCGCCCGGGGCGGCACATTGCTCTCCATCTGCGGCCAGGGACAGGCCGCGCAATCGCCGAAGGCGAAGATATTCTCATCGCGAGTACTTTGCAGGGTTTGATCGACGACCAGTTGATTGCCGCGGTTGGTTTCCAGGCCGTCGATCTCGGCGAGAAAGTCGGGCGCCTTGATGCCGGCGGCCCAGACCTTGATCGGGGCGTGAATCTCGCGGCCGCTTTCGGTGTACAGCGCCCCGGCGGTGACCTTCACCACCCGTTCGCCCTTGAGCACGGAAATCTTGAGTTTCTCCAGCTCCGCCTCGGTGGCTTGCGAGAGACGTGGCGGCAGGCCCGGCAGGATACGTTCGGCGGCTTCGACGATGGTAATGCGCACATCGGCCGGATTGATCTGATCGATCCCGTAGGCGGTGATCAGCCGCGAGACCTTGTGTAACTGGGCGGAGAGTTCGATGCCGGTGGCGCCGCCGCCGGCGATCACCACATCCAGCTGACCCTGTTGCGGCGCATCGGGCCGGGTGCTGGCGCGCATGAAGTTCTCCAGCAACAGATGCTGGAACGATTCGGCCTGTTGCTTGGTATCCAGGAACAGGCAGTGATCGCGCACGCCCTCGATGCCGAAATCGTTACTTACGCTGCCGACGGCCATAATCAGGGTGTCGTATTGAAACTCGCGCCGGGGAATGACTTCATTGCCCTTCGCATCCAGGGTCGGGGCCAGATAGATGGTGCGTGAGGCCCGATCCAGCCGATCCATACGGCCGAGGCGAAATTCGAAATGGTTGCGCGCCGCCTGGGCCAGGTATTCGATCTGGTTCTCGTAGGCGTCGAAGGTGCCGGCAGCCACCTCATGCAGCAGCGGCTTCCAGATATGGGTGCGGTTGGCATCCACCAGGGTGATGCGGGCGCGGCCTTTTTTGCCCAGGGTCTTGCCCAGACGCGTGGCCAGCTCCAGCCCGCCGGC
>NZ_JAVLAZ010000141.1:0-4048 GCF_031581315.1 Thiohalophilus sp. | reverse complement strand
GAAACCTGGGGCGATTATCAGGAAGAACTGGCAAACGCCCGGGAGCAGGGGAAAAAGGGGGTGCTCATCTTTTTTGAAATGGACGAGTGTCCTTTTTGCCACTATATGAAGGAAAATGTGCTCAACCGTCCGAAGGTACAGGAATACTACCGCGAGCATTTTCTGAATTTCCCCGTGGATATCGAAGGGGATGTCCAGATTACCAATCTGCAGGGCGAGCAGAAAAAGCAGAAGGATTTCGCGTTCCGGGAAAATCGCGTCCGGGCCACGCCGGTTTTTGCTTTTTATAATCTCGAAGGTGAACGGGTGCACCGTCATACCGGCAAGACGTCCGGCGTGGAAGAGTTTATGTGGATGGGTGAATACGTTGCGAACGGGATCTACAAGGATATGTCGTTTACCCGTTACAAACGTGAAAAACGAAAAGAATAATCTTACGACATGAATCGAGCAATTGCGTTGCGTCCGCTCGCCTGGCTGTGCGGCCTGCTGCTGTTGGGCATGGCAACTGGTTATGCACAGCAGAGCGGTGAACAACCCGAACCATTGCCGGAGCCACTGACGTTCGACAAGGCACTGGAGCTGGCCGACGAACCGCATCCCGATCTGCAAATCGCGGAGGCACGCATCCGGGCCGCCGAGGCGGAGCTGCAGGGTGCCCGTGCCGGGGACAATCTGGATATCTATGTCGATGGCGCGCTGGCCCATGTGGAACCGCCCGATTACGCCTTCGATCAAAGCAACGATGATCACCGCCTGTTACTGAACGTCGACAAGACGCTCTACGATTTCGGCCGAACCCGCTCGGCCAGCGCCGCCGCAGCCCGGCAACTCGACAGCAATAAACTTCTGCGCGTTAACACGCGTCAGCAACGGCGTCTGGAAATTATGCAGCGCTATTTTGATGTGGTGCTGGCCGACCTGCAGTTCTACCGCTATAACGAGGAGATGGCTGTCGAGTTTGTCGAGCTGGATAAAATGCGCGATCGTCATGAGCTCAGGCAGATCTCCGATCTGGAACTGCTGGAGCAGGAATCGGTGTTTCAGCGCTCCCGTTACCTGCGTTCCCGGGCCCAGAATCGCCAGCGTGAAACCCGGGCACGGCTGGCACAGGCACTGAACCGCCCCGGCCAATTACCCAGCAATGTGGTCCCCCCGGCCTTGCCGGACATCGAACGGGAGCTGCCGGAAGTGGAACAGCTGCAAGCGCTGGCCCTGCAGGAAAACCCCGTCGTGAAATCGTTGCGTGAACGGCTTGAGGCCGCGCACGCCCGAGTTGAAGGTGCCCGCGCCGGTGATAATCCGACGGTACGTGGCAAGTTACAGGCCGGTGCCTATTCCAGGGAGCGTAACAGCTACGACGATTTTCGTGCCGAACTGCAAGTGACCATCCCGTTGTACGATGGCAGCCGTACCGATGCCGGGGTGGCGCGCGAAAAGGCCCGCCTGTTCGAAACCCGGGCGATGCTGACGCGGGCGGAACGTGATGTCCGTCAGCAGGTGCTGGAGCTGTGGTTGCAGCTGGATTCACTCAAGGCCCGGCGTGAACAGCGGCAGAGCGAAAGGCGTTATCGCGAACTCTATCTGGATCGCAGTCGCGCCCTTTACGAGCTGGAAGTCAGAGCGGATCTGGGCGATTCGATGGTGCGCTATACCGAAGCGGAACGTAACGCCGCCGAAAGCGATTATGAGACCGCACTGGCCTGGGCCCGGCTGAACGCCTTGCTGGGCCGGCTGGATGTCGATAACCCCTTTGTGCCTTCGCAGAATACGACGCAAAAGGAAGAGAGCAATGAACAGGCAAATTAAATTCGTGGCGGCGGCGTTAGCGCTGCTCAGCGGCCACGTTGCGGCGGCCGAGTATGACGCCCGGCTTGAATGGGAGCGACGCGTCGAACTGGGCACCCCGGTACAGGGGGTCATCAGTGAGGTGAAAGCGCAGGCCGGGCAACGGGTAGGGGCCGGTGCCGTGCTGGTGCAACTGGACGATCGGGGTTTCAGGGCTGATGTGAGCAAGGCCCGTAGCCGGCTGGAGAGTCTCAAGGCCGTGCGGGCTGAAGCGCGCCGCGAGCAGGAGCGCGCCGAGGAACTCTATGATCGTACCGTATTGTCGGATCACGAACTGCAGATGGCGTTAAACGAGGCCAAGCAGGCGGAAGCGGATTATGCCGCTGCCCGCGCGGCGCTGGTGCAGGCCCGGTTAAGTCTGGAATACAGCGCCGTGCGCGCGCCGTTTGATGCCCTGGTGATCGGCGTGTCGGCCGGACAGGGTCAGACAGTGATCAATGATCTGCAACCGGTGACCCTGGTCACCGTGGCCGACGCCAGTTCCATGGTGGCCCGCGCTGAATTGACCGAAGCGCAGACCCGCACGCTTGAAGTGGGGCAGGAGGCTTCGGTGAACGTCGCGGGGCGCCGGCATACCGGCCGTATCAAAAGTATTGGTCTGGAACCGGTCGAGGGTACGCAACGGTATGCCGTTGCCGTCAGCTTCCCGCTGGAAGATCAGCGTTACCGGGTCGGACAAACTGCCAGCATCGAATTGCCATGAATATTTGTCGTCAGTGTCGGGTCACAGGCCGGGTGCAGGGCGTCTTCTTCCGCGACAGCACTCGTCACGAAGCCCGGCGACTGGGGCTGACCGGCTACGCCCGTAACCTGTCCGACGGTTCGGTCGACGTCCTCGCCTGCGGCTCAGAACCCAAAGTCCGCCAGCTCTGCGACTGGCTCCGGCAAGGCTCGCCCATGGCCGAAGTCGCCCAGGTCGACTGCGAAACCGTCGACACCCCGCCGCCTTCGCATTTCACTACTGAATAAAGAACAAAGACGTGCCTTTTTTATATTATCTGGAAGAAAACGCAGAGTTCGCGGAGGCGCGGAGACGCAGAGGAAAAGATTTTAATTAAATGAAATGTGGGCGGGACCTTGATCGGTGACAAGCCTGTCAGCAAGCGTGTCGTGGCTGAAGCTGCTCTCACAGTTTTATTCTTCTTCTCCGCGACTCTGCGCCTCCGCGAACTCCGCGTTGATTCCCAGTAAACCGAGTAATTAATACCGCCGCCAGCGGTTGTCGAGGGCGGTGTAGACTTTGGTGGTGTAGCGGTGGCTGCCGTAGCTGCCGTTGTAGCGGGCCAGGGCGGGGGTGAGGTTGCCGTCTTCCTTGTCGAGATAATATTTGAGGATGGTGCAGCCCATGCGCAGGTTGGTGCGGATGTCGAACAGGTTGTCGCCGGGCTGGCCGATTTCGTCCAGCCAGAAGGGCATGACCTGCATCAGGCCCATGGCGCCGGCACTGGAGATGGCAAAGCGATTGAAGTTACTTTCAACTTCGATGACCGCCAGCACCAGCTCGGGCCAGAGGCCGGCCCGTTTGGCTTCAAAGTGAATCTGTTTGAGCAGATTGAGGCGTTTGCGGATATCGGGGACGCGTGATTCGAGGCGACGGGACATGTCCACCAGCCAGACCTCGGCATCGAAGCGATCGTCGAAGCTGTGGTTGTCGGTGACCGCTTCCTGCAGCAGTTGGCGCAGCTTTGGATCGACATTGTCCGGGTCCGCGCCCAGCGATGGGCCGGCAAACAGTCCAATGAAAAAGAATAACGTTGCGGCCCGAATCATGAAGGATGCATGTTCTGCCAGCGGCTTCATCGTGGCACCCGGGTTATTGCAGCTGTTGCCTGATATGGTCGACGATCGCATCGACCGGGATTTCCTGCGCGTCGGTTTCCCGGCGGGTTTTGTATTCCACGACCCCTTTGTCCAGACTGCGATCGCCGATGACAATGCGATGGGGGATGCCGATCAATTCCATGTCGGCGAACATGACGCCGGGGCGTTCCTTGCGATCATCCAGCAGTACATCGATGCCGGCCGCTTGTAATGCATTATAAAGCTGTTCGGCAGTATCGCGCAGTCGCTGCGATTTGTGCATGTTCAGCGGCAGGATCGCCACCTGCCAGGGGGCGATGGCATCGGGCCAGATAATACCGCGCTCGTCGTGGTTCTGTTCGATGGCGGCGGCCACCACGCGCGAGACGCCGATGCCGTA
>NZ_JAVLAZ010000043.1:0-21721 GCF_031581315.1 Thiohalophilus sp. | reverse complement strand
CAATACTGCAGCGGCTTATGGACCATAAATAACCGGGCAGTAAAAAGGAGTCCTGGTGATGCTTCGAACGCTGGCCCTGGTCATGATAATGCTTGCCCCGCTGGCGGCGGATGCCGGGAAAAAAGTCATTGTGGGGAACTTCAGCGAGGGGCAGCTTTCGGGATGGGAAGAAAAGTCTTTTGAAGGTCACACCACGTATAAACTGGTCGATGGCCCATACAGCCAGGCACTACGAGCCGTTACCCAGGGTGAAGCCTCGGGACTGTACAAAGCGATCGAGGTCGATCTGGCTAAAACGCCCTGGCTAAACTGGTCCTGGAAAATTACAAATATTTTCACTGACAACGACGAAAAGACCCGCGCAGGGGATGATTATCCGGCCAGAGTCTACGTGGTGGTCTCGGGCGGGTTATTCTTCTGGCGAACCCGGGCGATTAATTATGTCTGGGCAAGTCACGAGCCGCAGGGCAGCCAGTGGGACAATGCCTACACTGATAAGGCGAAGATGGTGGCGGTACAGTCCGGCGAGGCAAAGGCGGGCCAGTGGGTGCAGGAAAAACGGAACGTGCGCAAGGATCTTGAAAATGTCTTTGGCGAGGCGATCGGTCAGATTGATGCGGTGGCCGTGATGGTGGATGGGGATAATACCGGGCAGTCCGCCGAGTCCTTTTTCGGCGATATCTATTTCAGCGAAAAACCAGGTAATTAAATGAATTTGAACCAAAACCGGGCAACAGGTCAGGTATGAAAGTGATAGCGTATTCTTTTGCGGTACTGGTCATTATCGTGATTGTGCTGTTGATCGGGTTGTCCGTCGCCTCGCGCAAGCAGCCCGAGCTGGGCCTGGTGGAGGGCCAGTTGCGGCCCTGTCCGGCGACACCCAATTGTGTCTGTAGTGAATACCCGGGTAAAGATTCCTATATCGAACCGCTGGCCTATGCCGGCTCAGTAGATGCGGCGTGGACCAGCATCCGACGGGTGGTCGCTCAAACGGGTGGTGAGGTGATTGTCGCAAAGGACAACTACCTGCACGCGGTGTATCAAACACCATTATTGCGCTTTGTCGATGATGTGGAGTTCCGGCTGGATGCCGAACAGGCGGTGATTCACGTGCGCTCGGCCTCGCGGGTGGGGCGCTCTGATCTTGGCGCCAACCGCAAGCGCGTGGAAAAGATCCGCGAGCGATTTGTTAAGAGTCGATAGCTCTTTGCCTGGTTCTTTTACCCTCTCCCGTACCGGGAGAGGGGAGGCTAATGAGTGAGATGAACTGCGACCGACTCAGTAGCTGTACGCAAACGAACAACCTGCAGATCGTACTGGCTGCGCCGTTATTGGCGGTAGAAGCCGATTTTGCCGATACATAGATCAGCACGGAATTGCCGCCCTATTGCCACCAGGCCGATCCGCTCCAGGCGGCTGACGTCGAGTTCGCTGCCGATGCGGTGGGGCTTGAAGTCGGCAAAGGGCAGAAAAATCTGCTCCCATTGCGGCGTGGCAGTGAAGGTAGCGCGATAGGATTGCCACGGCAGCCAGATGTCGGCGGTGCGCAGATGGACGTTGTATTGCTCGCTGTTGCCATAGATCTCGAGTACCAGTCCGGTATAGTCCTGAACATCGCGCAATACTTCATCGGACAGGTCGAGACCGATCTGCACAAAGCCGCCGTTGTTCTCCAGGCTGACATCACCCTGCATATGCAGGCAGGGCTGCCCGTCGACTGTATCCGGACTGAGTTGGCCCTGCGAGACACCGCCCATGACCTGGTCGGTGATCAGGCGCCACTCGTTGCCGGAGCTGGCATGGCGATCGCCACTGTCGCGGGTATCGATGTAGTTGATGTCTTGAGAAGCCATAAGGTTTACCGTTTGCAGGAACAACAGTATTGCAATGATAGCGTGACGCTGCTGTTTGATGGGGGTCATGGTGAGTCTTTGCCACAGTCGACCGGGTTTTGGGCCATCTCATTCTGGCGCATGGGCATGCCGTCGATCAGGGCAAAAATCCCATCCAGCTCGGGCACCTCATACAGCCGGTATTTTTCACCGCCGTCCTTGCCGATTAAAATGACCGCGAATTGCCCGGGTTCGATTCCGTAGCGTTCACGCAAATTGGCAGCCGTTTGGCCTGTAACAGGCTTGCCTGCCAGGCGACTCTGTCCCTGTGCGACAAACTCGCCGAGGATCATCTGCCGATCGTCCAGTTCACAACGATGTTGATCCAGTCTTGTACGGGTTTGTTGCAGGCGCGGGTCGTCGCTGTCCGGGGCGAAGAGCAGCAGCGGTCGGTTTTGCCATTCATAGTCTGACAATTGACCTGCTGTGAGAGTGCTGGTGATACCAACCTGGGCAAGCAGTATCAACGCTGATGCCAGCCAGCGACGAAACGGGTGGCGCATTGTCTGCATTACCATGGCAGTTGTTCTCCATCAAAGGCCCAGAATTTTCCCGTCTGCTCGGGGGTGAGGTTGTCGAGGACATTCAACAGGGCATTGACGGTATAGGCAGGCGATTGCAGTTGCCCTGGCGGAACATGGCGTTGAAACGGCCTGGACAGGGCCGTATCCGTGGTACCCGGATGCAGGGCGGCGACAGTGACATTGGGCAGGGTGCGTTGCCACTCGATCGCCAGGGTCTTGAGACCCATGTTAAGCGCGGCCTTGGAGGCACGGTAACTGTACCAGCCACCCAGCCGATTATCCTCGATGCTGCCCACCTTGGCAGAGATGGTCGCGAAGATCGCCGGTCGCCCGTGCGTGAAATGGGGTTGCAGGTGCCTGGCCAGCAAGAACATGGGCAGGGCATTGAGGCTCATGTTCTGCATGAAAAACGCCGGGTCGAGGTGGCGGATGCTTTTCTCGGGCCCCTGTTCGGGATCATGCAGCATACCGACAGCATTGATCAGCCAGTCGAGCTCACCCAGGTTCTGCGCCCAGCGCCGGATGGCTGCCTCGTCGGTGATGTCCAGGGAATGCCAGCTAACGGCGGGGTGCTCAAATGGCGGTGGAGTGCGATTATAGGTGGCATGGATCGCATCGACACCCGGTCGGTCCGCCAGGATTTCAACAAAGGTGCGGCCGATACCGCCAGAGCCGCCAATGATTGCAATGTTCATGAAGTTACCGGGTGTTTATCCAGAGTGTATTGTGGGTGAAGCCTGTCAACGCATGCAGGAGAAATTGACTCTCTGCAGTTATTGACCGGTGGGGTAACACTTCGTTCCCGGTTAAAGGAGTTGTTGATGTTCCCACAAAGCGATTAATAGAATTAAGGTAGATCGCTGCGGGCCTTGTCCGGGCAACACCTCGATGAAAGATAAAAGTTTGTCACACCCGGGTAAACATATCCATGAGAAACAGGTCGGCCGTCAAGGCATCAAATGTTGCAGGAATGTTAACGGGTTGATAAAACTGTCGAGTTGTATATCGTAGTCTTTTTTACGTATCTCAGTCAGGGAGAAAGTTATGCAAGTCAGTGAAGCGGTGCGCGCACGGCGCGCGATTAAATGGTATGACCCGGAACACAAGATGCCGGAGGAGACGTTTAATCAATTAATGGAGCACGCCATACTCTCTCCCACCGCGTTTAATATTCAAAACTGGCGTTTTGTACGCGTTAGCGACCCGAAGCAACGCGAGGCGATTCGCGCCGTGGCCTGGGACCAGGCGCAGGTCACCGAGGCCTCGGAGTTACTGGTGCTGTGCTTCGACAACAAGGCCTGGGAACACGAACCGCAACGTTACTGGCAAAATGCCCCGCAGGAAGTTCAGGATATGCTGGTCCCGGCGATTGACGGTTATTACCGGGGTAACCCGCAGGTAGAGCGCGACGAAGGTATGCGCTCGTGTGGACTGGCCGGACAAACCATCATGTTAATGGCCCAGGAGCTGGGCTATCAGACTTGCCCGATGGACGGGTTTGATTTTGATGCCGTGGCGAAAATTATCAACCTGCCGGCCGATCACAGCATTGCCTTTATGATTACTATCGGTAAGGGCATCAAGGAATCCTGGCCCCGTCCGGGTCAGCTCGCGCTGGATGATGTCATGGTGACCGATCGTTTTGCATAATCGGTGTGCTGGCGCAGCCTGATTATACCCTTTCCCTCAACCCCTCTCCCGTTCACAGGAAAGGGGAGTTGTTCCCTCTCCCCTTATGGGGAGAGGGTCAGGGAGAGGGGATTATTTGGCGGGTTTTAACCGCAACAATGAGCCATCACTTTCATCAGTGAGTATCCATAACAGGCCATCCGGGCCCTGGCGCACGTCGCGGATGCGTTCGCCACGTTCGGTTAATAGCTTCTCTTCTTTAACGACCTTATTGTCTTTGATAACCAGCCGGGCCAGGTGTTCGTGGGCCAGGGCACCGACGAAGAAGTTGTCCTGCCAGTCGGGAAAGGCGTTGCCGGTGTAGACAGCCAGTCCGGAGGGGGCAATGGAGGGGTCCCAGTAGTGAACGGGTTGTTCCATGCCTTCTTTATGCGTGATGCCCTCGCCAACCTGGGTGCCGCTGTAGTTGATGCCGTAGGTGATGATCGGCCAGCCATAGTTGTTGCCGGCTTCGATGATATTGAGTTCATCGCCACCGCGCGGGCCGTGTTCCACCTGCCAGATGACACCGGTCTCGGGATGCATGGTCATGCCCTGGGCGTTGCGATTGCCGTAGGTGTAAAACGACGGTTTCGCGTCAGGATGATTCACGAACGGGTTGTTATCGGGAACGCGTCCGTCGTCGTGCAGTCGATGGGTGCCGCCGGCGTGATCGCTCAAATCCTGGGCACGGGGTTGATTGCCGCGATCGCCGACGGTGATATACAGATAACTGTCTTTATCGAAGACCAGACGCGAGCCGAAGTGGCGGCCGGTGTGTCCGGCCGGCTCGGCGATGAACAGGACTTCCACGTCACTCAGTTTGCCGTCGCGATAGCGGCCACGGGCCACGTGGGTGGTGGCATCGCCTTCGTGGTTGGCCACGTAGCTGAAGTAGAGCCAGCGATTGGTTTCAAAGTCGGGATGCAGGGCGAGATCCAGCAGGCCACCCTGGCCGGTGGGATGGATCGGTGGCAGGCCGCTGACTGGTTCGGGGAGCAGTTCGCCGTCGCGAAAGATCCGCAGGCGCCCGGCCTTTTCCGTGATAAGCACATCACCATTGGGCAAAAAGGCCATGGACCAGGGGTGCCTGAGTTCGTCGGTCACTACTTCGACCTGATAGGCACGTGGCTCGCCGGTATCCGTGGCCGCGTTGCAGGCGCCGAGTAATAACAGGCTCAGGCTGGCGAAAAACAGGCGTCGGTACATGATGGGCTCCCGAATATTTTAAATATCGTGTTGATTGTAGCCTCTGTTGTGCGGGTCATGACCAGAAAGTCTTGCATGACTGTCTGATCAGAGCCTCGGGAATTCACATTCTCGTGTGACACTATCCGCACTGTGGTCTTGCCGTCATTGCCGCGAATGCCGCAATCCAGTGTGGTGGAGCTGGATGCCGGCCCGGGCCGGCATGACGTATTGCGTGGGGGCTGCGCTGGCACAGGGCGCGCCCCGGGTTTTCACTCATCGTAACTATTCAGACCGGAATTGACGTGCCGGGTTTCATCACTGCAGACAATACCGGACGAAATGCTGTGTTTCAGAACAGGGCATAAAAGGGAGCCGCCTTCAGTGCCAGGTGACTTCGAGGCCGGCATAAAATCGGCGTTCGGCGCCCGGCTCGTAAAAGCGATCGAAACTGGCGTTGATGCGCAGGTTGCCCAGGTATTCGCTGTCGAACAGGTTTTCGATACCGATGACCAGCCGGGTGTCATGCTGCAGGCCGGTAAACTCGCGGCCCAGGCGCAGATTGGTGACAGTTTGCGAACCGACTTTCACATTATTGGCATCGTCGGCATAGCGGGTACCGATATATTGGGCCGAGAGGCCGGCGAACCAGCCATCCTTGAAGTCATATTCGGCATCGACGAACACGCTCCAGTCGGGCAGGCCGGGCAGATCGTTGTCGACGGCGTCATCGAAACGGGCATTCATGTACGTTAATGCGCCGGCCAGTTCCAGGCGGGGCCGGGCTTTCGGCCACCAGCGAGCACCCAGTTCAAGACCTTCACGACGGGTGCGATCGGCATTGCGGTAAAAGGTGCGCTCATCGGATGGGTCGGCGCCGGGATCATCGTCGACGATAATTTCATCTTTAACCCGCACCGTGAACAGGCTGGCTTCCAGTTGATAATGGTACTGACGGGTACGCAGGCCGACTTCGAAGCTGTCGCTGTACTGCGGTTCCAGCCCCGGTCGAAAACCGCTGCCGTCGGGGTTGGCAAACTCGGTAAAGGTGGGTGCCTCGAAACTGGTGGCGAACTGGCTGAAGGCGTTCCAGTGTTGATTGAGCGCATGACTGTAACCCAGGCTGTAATGGGTCTCGCGATACAGGCGCTCGCCCGAGTTGTCGATGCCGCCCGGTTGCAGTTGATCGTCGATGGCCAGTTTCAGGCGGTCGTGGCGCAGGCCAAGGATCCAGCGACCCCGTTCATTGAGTACCGGGCCGGCCAGTTGCAGTCCCAGACCGGTGTTGCGCGCACGCTCGATCTGATCCAGTGCCAGGTCGGTACTGTATGCCGGATCTTCGCAGTCCGGTTCCAGAACCGTCGTGCGGCAAAAGCGCCGGCGTTTGTCGCGCTGGGCTTCCAGGCTGAACTGGCTGTGCAGGGTCAGTTGGCCGATGGGGCGCTGATAGTGCAGCGTGCCGCCGAGGATGCGTCGATCGTAACGGATCAGGCTGTCGCCGGGGAAAGGCAGTTGTTGTTGAAAGTCCCGCTCGATCAGCCAGGTCTGCACACGCAGTTGATGGTCAGGTTGTTCGAACCGGTGCACCATGCCCAGTGAAGCGATGTTCTGGTCCACCCGCTGGCCGGCATCCATTTGCGCGGCAAGCGGGGCGGCCTGCCCGGGATCGCTTTGCCATTCAGCATAGGTTAGCCCGCCGGGATCCTCGGCCAGTGGGTTGTACAGATGGTTGAGGATTGCAAACCAGTTTCGCCTGCCCTGTTGATGATCGATATAGAGGCTGGCGTTGCGCCGTTCGACCTCGCTTTGATCGCGGTAACCGTTCTGTTGCAATTGGGTGGCCGCCACCCGGTAAGCCAGTGCCTCGTGCTGTGCGGTGAACGCGCCGTGGGCCCGGCGCAGGCCAAAGCCGCCGAGCTGGACTTCGGCGCGGGCTGTGGCCGCGCGACGGGGATGCCGGCTGCGATAATCGAGCAGACCGCCGCTGCCGTTACCGTGCAATACAGCATTGGCCCCACGCAGGACTTCGATGGTATCAATCGATGAGGGGTCGATGGCGTCGATCTGAGCCTGGCCGTCTACCGTGGTCAGGGGAATGCCGTCCAGGCGCACCCGAACGCCGCGAATCCCAAACGGGGCGCGGGCGCCAAAACCGCGGATCGACACGCGCGGGTTCTGCGCGAAATTGTCGCGATTCTGCACCAGTACACCCGGCGCCAGGCTCAGGGCGTCGGTGGGTTGCAGGGGCGCACGACCCTGGCCAATGTCGTCGGCCTCGATCAGGGTGATCCCGCCCGGTGCTTCCTGCCAGCGGGTTTCGATCAGCGGCGCGGTGATCCGGATGGTTTGCGGCTCGCTCAGTTCCTGCGCGGTGAGCTGCCCGGGCCAGAGTTCCCCGATGGTGAACAGCATAAACAGGCAAAGCGGTCTTGGCATAATCAATATGAGGGGAATGAGCCAGGGGTGACCGTGGCAGCGTAGCAAGTCTGACCCGGAGCAGCCAGCGGGGACAGGCCAACAAACGGTGAATTGACAGGACAACATCATCACGAAATCTCGGGTTTTTTTGTCTGCGTATTCAGGGGATTGGGAGACTAATCTGCCGGTAAGCGGTTTGGGCGTGGCTGTCGCAATAAGCGGCTTTTCCTTTTAATATAGCCAGCTCACTCGCACGGATGATCCCATGTCGCCCATCGTCTCCATCAGTAACCTGTCCAAGACCTATGGCAGCGGCTTCCAGGCGCTGAAGAACGTCAGCCTGGACATTCAGCCGGGCGAGATCCTGGCGCTGCTGGGGCCCAACGGCGCTGGCAAAACCACACTGATCTCGATCATCTGCGGCATTGTCACGCCCAGCTCGGGCACGGTCACCGTGGATGGCTATGATATCCGACGCGATTACCGCCAGACCCGCAGCCGTATCGGCCTGGTGCCGCAGGAACTGAGCCTGGGCGCGTTCGAAAAGGTGTGGCACACCATGACCTTCAGCCGCGGCCTGTTCGGCAAGCCGCCCAACCCGGAATACATCGAGCAGGTCCTCAGGGATCTGACCCTGTGGGACAAGCGCAACAGCATGCTGATGATGCTCTCCGGCGGTATGAAGCGCCGGGTGCTGATTGGCAAGGCGCTGGCCCATGAGCCGAGGGTGCTGTTTCTGGACGAACCGAGCGCCGGGGTGGATGTGGAGCTGCGCCAGGAGATGTGGGCGCTGATCCACCGCCTGCGCGCCGCGGGAGTGACCATCATTCTCACCACCCACTATATCGAAGAGGCCGAGGCCATCGCCGACCGGGTGGGTGTGATCAATAACGGCGAGCTGCTGGTGGTGGATGACAAACAGACCCTGATGCACAAGCTGGGCAAGCGACAGCTTGTGATCGAGCTGGAAACGCCATTGCAGACACTGCCAGAGTCCCTGCAGGAATGGCCGCTGGAGTTGTCCGAAAGCGGCGAGCAGATGACCTATACCTATGATCCCCACCGCACACATACCCGGATCCATGAACTGTTGCAGGCAATCTGTGATGCGGGGCTGGTGATCAAGGATGTGCAGACCCATCAGACCTCGCTGGAGGAGATCTTCGTTAACATGGTGAAGGGTAAACATGAGAACACATAGTTTGCAGTTGGCAGACGACAGTCATAAGCATAAGGCCGGGTTCAGGCAAAGTGGTATCGGCCCTTTACAGGTCGGCACATGGGGAACAAGCATGACTGCCAGTGAGAGAGACGGATGAATTACTACGCCATACGGGTGATCTACAAACACGAGATGCGCCGGGCATTTGAGACCGTGGCGCAGAGTTTCGCCTCGCCGGTGCTGACCACGGTGCTCTATTTCGTTGTGTTCGGCTCGGCGATCGGCTCGCGTATCGAATCGGTGAGCGGTGTGGGGTACGGCTCGTTCATCGTGCCCGGGTTGATGATGCTGGCGATCCTGACCCAGAGCCTGGCCAATGCGTCGTTCGGGATCTTCTTCCCAAAGTTTACCGGTGCAATCTATGAACTGCATTCAGCACCCGTGTCGTTCATGGAAATCGTCATCGGTTACGTGGGCGCGGCGGCGAGCAAGTCGCTGATCATCGGGTTGATTATTCTGGCTACAGCGGGTTTCTTTGTCGACATTCATGTAGCCCATCCGTTCTGGATGCTGGCTTTCTTGATTCTTACCTGCATCTCATTCAGTCTTTTCGGCTTTATCATCGGCCTGTGGGCGACGGACTTCGAAAAGCTGCAGTTGATCCCGCTGCTGGTGGTCACTCCGCTGGTGTTCCTTGGCGGAACCTTTTATTCCATCGACATGCTCCCCCCGGCCTGGCAGACCGTGACGCTGTTTAATCCCGTGGTCTATCTCATCAGCGGGTTTCGCTGGAGTTTTTACGAGATCGCCGACGTTAGCGTGGCCCTGAGTGTGGGCATGGTGCTGGGCTTTTTGATCCTTTGCCTGGGAATTGTGTGGTGGATGTTCAGGACCGGATATCGTTTAAAACAGTAACGAGGTACCAGGTACTAGGTACGAGTAACAGGTTGACTATCTTCTGCCCTCGGGAGAGGGTAATCAGATTCTGTCTCCAGTTTCCCCGGAAAGGGCAGAGCAAAGCTTGCTTCGTTGTCAGAAGTCATTCGGGTTGCCGTCGATAAAGCGTCGGTAGGTGAGCAGTATCTTTTTGTTGCCGTTTTGATCGACGGTGTATTTTTTGTACACGCCGTCATCGTTCATGATCGGATGGCAGCGCTTTTTCCCCTGGTAGGCGATGCATATTTCGCCGCTGTCGTTAACCGACCATTGCAGTTCTCCCATTGGATGACCGTCGCGGGTGCCGCGCAGGGTGCCGTCGGGCGCGTGGTAGACGACAAACTCGAAGCCCAGTTTGTCATGCCGGTATTCAACGGTCTTGTCACTGAACAGGGCGTTGACCTGTTTGGCATTCAGGGTTTCTTCAGCACTGATGGCAGGTGAGATCATCATCAGCAAGGGGAGGATGGCAAGGTAGATGGGTTTGATCAGTGTCTGCATGGCGCTATTCCGGGTTGAATGTTTCAGGATACGATAACAGGCGAGTGACGTTGCGGCCAGACGGGTTCGTCCTCCCGGCAGGGGAAATCAGAAAATCGTAAATCGCAAGTCGTTAATCGTAAGTCCGGGGCATGGATAGACTGGAGCCCGGCTTTCGCCGGGTAATGGTATGCGTGCCCGGTTACATCGGTTGTTTGAACCTGCGGCGTTTGAGGCTAGACTTTGAATTTGCTGATTCGCCTGTGGAGTCCGTCATGTTGCAAAATAGTATTCGGTTACCTTGCATTGTGTTAATGCTTGCCTGCGGTCTCTTCCCGGCACAGGTCAATGGTGCCGGAGCCAAAACGGTGAAAGTGACGCCGCTGGGCAGTCACGACGGAGAGTTTTGCAGCCGGGATCGGGCGATGATTTTCGAGGACCCGGACGGGACACGTTTGTTGTATGACGCCGGGCGCACGGTAGCCGGGGCGAAAGATGAGCGTCTGGGCCGGATCGATGTGGTGCTGGTCTCGCATTTGCATGGCGATCATGTGGGCAATCAGCATATCCGCCGGCGCAACGCTGGCAGCTGCGCGCATCCCGAGACGCCGGTGAATGTATTGCCCAATACCAATAGCGTGAATATCGCGCTGGCCAAAGAGGCCACCATTGTTACAGGCAGCGAAATGCCGAAGTTTTTTGCCAGCAAGCTCGGTGCACTGGGCGGGGATCCCGGGGCGTCGAAACTGGTGCGTTTCGGCGCTTCGCTCACGGCCGGCGGGGTGACGATTACCACCGTGCCGGCGGTGCACTCCAACGGGATCGCCGGGGGAATGATCGGCGGCGAACTGGGCGAGATGCTGGATGCCGCCGGCCTGACAGCGTATGCCGGACCGCCGACCGGTTATGTACTGACCTTCTCCAGTGGCCTGGTGGTGTATCTGTCCGGGGATACCGGCATCACGGCCGAGCAGGAGTCGGTGGTACGCAATCACTACGGTGCAAAGCTGGCGGTCATGAATATCGGCGACACCTATACCACCGGGCCGACCGAGGCGGCCTACGTGGTGAACGAGCTGGTCAAACCTCGCGCGGTGATTGCATCCCACGCCAACGAGGCGGCCACCCGGCAAGGCAGGGTGATCCCGGGCACACGCACGGCAACCTTCATCGAGGCGAGCAACGTGCCGGTCCATCTGCCATTAAGTGGCCGCACCATGGGGTTCGATCACAATGGGCGGTGTGTATCGGGCTGCTGATCCTGCCACCGGAAGCGCGCTGCGCGGGTTCCCGATTGTCCCGCTCAAATCACGGAACTTGCCTGGCGCACGCCCGGATTCGTCCTTGAGGAGGCTATATGGTAGGGTGCGTTCAGAATACAGTTAAGGCAGTTCCATGACCCAAAATACCCTCTACTGGCATGATTACGAAACCTTTGGTACGGATCCCCGCCGGGATAGGCCGGTGCAATTCGCCGGGGTGCGTACCGATGAAGATCTCAATATCATTGGCGAGCCGCTCAATATCATGGCCCGGCCCGCGCCGGATAATCTTCCCCATCCCATGTCGACCCTGATCACCGGCATTACCCCGCAGCAGGCGTTGGAGCAAGGATTGCCCGAGACTGAATTTATCAGTCGTATCCTGGCGGAGCTGTCGCAACCGGGGACCTGCGGCGTGGGTTACAACTCGATCCGTTTTGATGATGAAGTCACGCGCAACACGCTGTATCGCAATCTGTATGATCCTTACGGCCGGGAATGGCAGAACAGCAACTCCCGCTGGGATCTGATCGATGTGGTGCGTGCCTGTCATGATCTTCGCCCGGAGGGAATCAACTGGCCGCAACGCGAAGATGCCGATCGGCCAAGCTACAAACTCGACGAACTGAGCGTGGCAAACGGCATCGAGCATGGTCAGGCGCATGACGCGCTGGCCGATGTCTATGCCACACTGGGTATCGCACGGTTGCTCAAACAGAATCAACCGAATCTGTTTGATTTTTTCTATCAGCTGCGGCGCAAGCAGGAAGTGCTCAAGTATATCGATCTCAAGGATATGACGCCGATCCTGCATACCTCTGGTATGTATGGTAGTGACCACGGCAATACCCGCATGGTCGTTCCGATTGCCGCCCATCCAACCAATAAGAACAGTATCATCGTTTTCGATCTGGGCCAGGATCCGTCGTTACTGCTGGATCACAGTGCCAAAACCCTGGTCGAACGGCTCTATACCCGCAACGAGGATTTGCCCGATGGGGTAGAACGTCCGGCATTAAAACAGCTGTTGATCAACAAGTGTCCGGTGATTGCGCCAGCTTCAACACTTACCGGCGAGGCTGCCAAACGGCTCAATATCGATATCATGAAATCCAAACAGCATCGCCAGACGCTGCTCAACCAGCGCAAGACCATTCAGCAAAAACTGGCCAAGATATTCGAGCAGCGCCCCTTCGAGCCGGTGGAGGATCCTGACCTGATGATCTATGCCGGCGGGTTTTTCGATGACAAGGACAAAGCGCTGATGCAGCGAATTCATGACACCTCACCCGAAGAGCTGGGTACGCAGACCTGGAGCTTTGCTGACAAGCGCCTGCCGGAAATGCTGTTCCGCTACCGGGCGCGTAATTATCCCGAATCATTGACCGCCGACGAGCAGGCTCAGTGGCTGGAACATTGTCACACCCGGCTGGTCGAAGGAGAATCCGGGTTTTTGAGCTTCAAGGACTTTTATGCCGAGATCGAAGCATTGCGTAAAGACGAGGAAGTGGATGCGGGCAAAGCCGGCCTGTTGAAGGAAGTGGAAACTTTCGGCCGCGAGCTGGAGAGTTTTATCAAACAACAGTGAAGGGCCCTTCGCGGCCCTTCGGGCAGGTGCTATAAATCCTCGACTCTTGTAACTCATCCCTGCGCGATGGGCTGTGGGAGGCGCTTGTAGCGGCGACCTGCCAGATTCGAGAATCGCGCCTGAAAGGCGCTCCCACAAGGATCAGGGACTGTTATCAACCGTGGAACCTGTTCATGCAAGAGGGTTATCACCATGCATCGTAAAGCCGGTGTCGGTGATCGGGTATTGGGAACTTTTATTCAGGGCATTATCAAGTCGTTATGCCCATCCGGATTGGTTGTCGCGCAGTGCGCCATGTGTATGAGGTCATAGACATAAAATGCAGATTAAACCTGAAAAAATTGAACAGAGCTGTCCGGAGGCGGAAATCTATCAGCGCCTGCTGAGACTGGATAACAGCGATATTGTGGAGCTGGGTTGCGGCCGTGCCGACATTACCCGGGATATCGCCAGCGGCGGCAGCGGGCGCCGGGTGTTCGCCTTTGAAGTCGATGAGGTCGCCCACCACGCCAATTTACAGCTCACCGATCTGCCGAACGTGACCTTTGGCCTGGCCGGGGCCGAGTCGATCCCCCTGGACGATGCCAGTGTCGATGTCGTGCTGATGTTCAAGTCCCTGCACCATGTGCCGCCGGAGTTAATGGAACCGGCCATGCACGAGATTCACCGGGTTCTGAAACCGGGCGGACAGCTCTATGTCTCCGAGCCGATCTTTGCCGGGGATTTCAATGAGATCCTGCGCCTGTTCCACGATGAGCAGCAGGTGCGCGAGGCGGCCTTTAACACTCTACAGCAGGCGGTTGAGGCGGGGCGGTTCGAACTGGTCGAAGAGACCTTCTTCAACGCCCCGATGCACTTCGAAGATTTTGCCGACTTTGACAACAAAGTCATCAACGCCACCCATACCGAACATCGCCTGGACGAGGCGCTGTATCAACAGGTCAAGGCTCGCTTTGCCGCACACCAGGGCGAGGACGGGGCCCGCTTTGAGATGCCCATTCGCGTCGATCTGTTACGTCGTCCCGCCTGACCTGTGCCTGCGCGCTGAACTGTGGCCCATATCCGGTGTCACAGCCAGGTGGGCCTGACGGCGAGCCTCCAACCGACGCGAGGTGTCTATGATGAATAGCAAAGCATGGGTGTTGTTGCTGCTGGGGCTGATGTCGTTTTCTCTGGCGCAGGCCAGGGAGGCGATCTTCGCCGGCGGCTGTTTCTGGTGTATGGAAGCCGATTTTGAAAAACTCGACGGTGTCTCCGAGGCGATCTCCGGCTTTACCGGCGGCGAGATCCCCAATCCGACCTACAATGGTAACCACGAAGGCCATTATGAAGCAGTAAAGGTGATCTATGATCCCGAGGTAGTGAGCTATCGGGATTTGCTGGATCATTACTGGGTGAACATTGATCCGTTCGATGATCAGGGGCAGTTTTGTGACAAGGGGCATTCCTATTTGAGTGCCATCTTCGTCGCCAATGACAAACAGCGGCGCCTGGCCGAGGCCTCGCGGCAGAAAGTGGTCGAGCAGTTCCCCGATAAAAACGTGGTCACGCCGATTCTGGAGGCCTCGACATTCTGGCCAATCAAAGGCGAGGAGAGCTATCACCAGGACTACTACAAAAAGTCGTCCCTGCGTTACAAGTTCTATCGCCTTAGTTGTGGGCGGGACAATCGCCTGGAAGAGATCTGGGGTGACGCGCGTTCAAAATGAGTGGCTGCAGGTTTAATTAGACCCGTTTGATATACTCGTCATATCATCCAATAACCCGGTTTCATCATGCCGCATCTGATCATCGAATACAGTGCAGATTGTCTGGACGAGCAACAGGCACAGTCCTTGGTCGATGCAGTGTTCGAGTCGGCCCGGGCCTCGGGCTTGTTCAACACCGCAAATATCAAATCACGCGCCATCCCGGTGACGGCCTATCGTCACGGCGTCGAGGGGCGGGGTTTTGTTTGCGTACGTTGCCGGATCCATGCCGGGCGCAGCACCGAACAGAAAAAACAGTTGTCTGAGAATGTGGTCACGGCGCTGCTTGCGCTGGAACTGGATGTCGCTGCTATCACTGCCGAGGTGGTCGACATGGACCCGGCCAGCTATACCCGCTATTACGCCGACTGAAGACGCGTTGTAACTAGCCGGATATAATTTTCAAACAGTCAGCTTCGCTGTGCTGGCGTTGACAGCCAGCAGGCCGGATCAAGCCGAGCGGATCCGGCACCCAATCTCGCTTCACGCACACCTTCCGGCGGAGAACTTCGCCATATGTTGTTTCACACAATAAACTTCCTCTGGTACATGCTTATATATAACTATGCACACCAGCCATTTGTCCCGATCAATCGCACGGGCTTTATACATAGAATATCGTCTATCAGAATCCTAGGTATTATCGATTTGTATTGAAGTACCGGGGTTTTTAAGCTGCTGACTTATTCTGGCTTTGCAGGGCAGTGGCGAGCGCGCGGTACATGATTTCACTACGAACCTACGTCTATATCGACTCCCTGCAGCCACAGTTGGCGGAATACATGGCGACTGTGTCGCAGGGCTTTCCCCCCTCGCCGGGTAATGCCTGCCTGTGGGTGGAGGTTTCGCCGGGCATGGCCGTGCATCGTCTCACAGACATGGCGCTCAAGGCGACCCGCGTGCATCTGGCCCAGCAGGTGGTGGAGCGTGCCTACGGCTCGATGGTGATACACCATCGCGATCACAGCGATGTGGAAGAATCGGGCCGGGTGATACTCAACCACCTGGGGACGGCCGCTACCGATCCCGAACCGTGCAAGATTGCCTGGCAGGAAACCATCCGCGGCATGACGCCCGATCACACTGTGGTGATCAACCGCCAGGATCGCAAGGGCTCGATGATCCTGCCCGATCAGAGCATGTTTATTCTCGAGACCGATCCGGCCGGTTACATCATTTATGCGGCCAACCAGGCGGAAAAAGCCGCCAATATCACCCTGATCGATGCCCGCGCGGTCGGCGCCTTCGGGCGCCTGACCCTCTCCGGACGCGAGGCGGACGTGGACGAGGCCGCCGCCGCGGCCATCGCCGCCGTGCAACATCCATGGAGCTCATGGGGGTCACGCTGATGCATCGCCAGGAACTGCTGCGCTTACTCGAACAACATCAAACCCGGTTCATGGACGAGGCAGGCTTTGTCCGGCGTGCGATCGCATTCGTTGAGCAACATCCGGATTGTTTCAAGCGTGAGCTGCTGCCGACACACGTGACCGGATCGGCCTGGGTGGTGAGCCCTGATCGCTCGCATGTGTTGATGCTGCATCATCGCAAACTGGATCAGTGGTTCCAGCCCGGCGGTCATGCCGACGGCGATGCCGATATTCTGCGCGTTGCCCTGCGGGAAACGGCCGAAGAGAGCGGCATCGATCCATCACATGTCACGTTGCTGAGCGACGCGATCTTTGATGTGGACATACACTGGACACCGGCGACGGCGGATGCGCCGGCCCACGAACACATCGATATCCGCTTCCTGGTGGAGATCGACGACGGGTTGCCCATTCCGGGCAACGACGAGTCCCACGAGATTGGCTGGGTGGGGCTGCATGAGGCGATGCGATTTAACAACAATCGCTCAACCTATCGAATGGTGGACAAGACCCGGCAATTGCGACATGCGTTTTAAGTCATGTGGCCGGAGGAAGGGAAGGTTTATAACCCTTGATAAACCAGGGCTTACAAGAGTTTTTCTGTTGTGGGAAACAGGACGTGAGGGGTAATTCCGGGGATAGATAAACTTCTATCCCTATGAGATGCAGGGTTAATGATATAGCTAATCATCTATCGATAACGAAGAAAATATCGATTTGTATCAAACAAACCGGCTCCCTAAGCTTTAACTACCCAAACAGAATTTGCAGCGAACTGAAACATCAGCAACCGAAGCAGGAGTAGATCATGGCAGCGAATACCTATCAAGCGGGTGTAAAAGAATACCGCGACAAATACTGGACCCCGGATTATGTCCCGCTGGATACCGACCTGTTGGCCTGTTTTAAGGTCACCGGCCAGCCCGACGTGCCACGCGAGGAGGTTGCCGCTGCCGTGGCCGCCGAATCATCCACCGGGACCTGGAGTACCGTATGGTCAGAGTTGTTGACCGACCTGGAATTCTACAAGGGCCGGGCCTATCGGATCGAAGATGTTCCCGGTGACTCGGAATCCTTCTATGCCTTTATCGCCTATCCGCTCGATCTGTTCGAAGAAGGCTCGATAACCAACGTACTGACCTCGCTGGTGGGGAATGTATTTGGTTTCAAGGCGCTCAAGCATCTGCGTCTGGAAGATATTCGCTTCCCCATCGCCTATATCAAGACCTGCATGGGCCCCCCGGGCGGTATTCAGGTCGAGCGCGATCGTCTGAACAAGTATGGTCGTCCGCTGCTGGGCGCCACCATCAAGCCGAAGCTGGGTCTGTCTGCCAAGAACTACGGTCGTGCTGTCTATGAATGCCTGCGTGGTGGTCTGGATTTGACCAAGGACGATGAAAACGTCAACTCCCAGCCATTCATGCGCTGGCGCGATCGCTTCGAGTTCGTTGGCGAAGCCATTCAAAAAGCTCAGCAGGAAACCGGCGAACGCAAGGGCCATTACCTGAACGTCACCGCCCCGGATCCGGAGCAGATGTACGAGCGCGCTGAATTCGCCAAGGAAGTTGGCAGCCCGATCATCATGCACGACTTTTTGACTGGCGGCTTTACCGCCAACACCGGTCTGGCCAAGTGGTGCCGCAAGAACGGCATGCTGCTGCACATCCATCGCGCCATGCATGCGGTTATCGATCGCCATCCGAAACACGGTATCCACTATCGCGTGCTGGCCAAGTGTCTGCGCCTGTCCGGTGGTGATCAGCTGCATACCGGTACCGTGGTCGGCAAGCTCGAAGGCGATCGTAATTCCACTCTGGGTTTTGTCGATCAGCTTCGCGAATCCTTTATACCGGAAGATCGCGCGCGCGGGAACTTCTTCGATCAGGACTGGGGCTCCATGCCCGGTGTCTTTGCGGTCGCTTCCGGCGGTATTCACGTCTGGCACATGCCGGCGCTGGTGGCCATCTTTGGCGACGACTCCTGCCTGCAGTTTGGTGGTGGTACCCAGGGTCATCCGTGGGGTAACGCAGCCGGTGCTGCGGCCAACCGTGTCGCACTGGAAGCCTGCGTCAAGGCGCGTAACCAGGGTCGTGAAATTGAGAAAGAAGCACGCGATATTCTCATGGACGCCGCAAAAACCAGTCCGGAACTGGCGATTGCGCTGGAAACCTGGAAAGAGATCAAGTTCGAATTCGAAACCGTGGACAAGCTGGACGTGGGCTAAGTCCCGTCCGTTCACGACGCAGCAAACAGCTACCGAATAAATATGAGGTAAATGATTATGAGCATGTATGAAGCGGGTGATTACCAGACCCAACACACTCTCGAAACGTTCGGCTTTTTGCCCAAGCTGACCCCTGAAGAGATTCAGGAGCAGGTTGCCTACATCCTGGCCAATGGCTGGTCTCCGGCCATCGAGCATGAAGCTCCGAGTCGGGCTACCGATCATTACTGGACGATGTGGAAGCTGCCGTTTTTCGGTGAGACCAACCTGCAGAGTGTCCTCGACGAGCTGGAAGCCTGTCGCCGTTCCTATCCGGATCACCATATCCGTCTGCTCGGTTACGACAGCTATGCCCAGACTCAGGGTCATTCCTTCGTGGTCTTCGAAGGGCGCTAAACGGCGCAAGTAAAAAAGGGGTGCCCGTGAAGAAGAGACGGCACCCCGACACGAATAACCAGTATCGATGTGACGGGGTTTACGATGGCACAGATTGCACAGAACAACACAGCACGCGCAGCTTCCAGAGCACGGCGTGAAGCAATGTCGACCCGGGGCAAGGCCGCGCTGAAGGATACCGATCGTACCCGCGGCGCACAGGCCCAGACCACGGCGACGCAAACCGCGCCCGCCAAATCGGCCGATGTCGAGGTCAAAGGCAAGGGCGACTGCGGTTGTGGTGGCAAGGATCGTTCTGAATCATCGGCGCCGCACACCGATACGCAATCGACCCAATCTGCCGGAAAAATGCGGGCAACGGTAAGGACACGACCACAGAATATCCAGATGAACAGCGCTCGTGCCGCCTCGCTGGCGCGCCGCCAGGCCATGTCCCAGCGTGGCAAGGCCGGGCTTAACGGCAGTGGAATGAGCGAAGCGCAAACCGCGCGCGCCGCCAATCCGAAACTGACCGGACGCGAACTGGCCAAAAAAGTGCGCGCCGATCGTTGCAAAAACGGCAATACCGGCAAGAAAAAGTCCGAACCGGTCGGTCGCACACGGCCTAACAAAACAGGTGGTAGTAGTGAAACCGGCGCGGCAAGCGATGCGCCCTGGAAAGTGGGCCAGAGCCAGACCGGCCACGGCCAGACCCTGACCGGCAGTATCGTGGGTCGCAGTTCGCGAGTGACCGGCAATGAGCCCGGCACCTGCAAGAGCGTGACCGGCGTGGAATATATCGGCGCCGATCAGACCGAGGCGTTTTGCGGTACCTCAAGCGGCGGTGTTCCGAGCAAGATCACCACGTCACAAACCCGCCAGGGACAGAGTGTCAGTGGCACCAACGTGGGACGCTCTTCGCGAGTGACCGGTGATGAACGCGGTGCCGGGCGTGAGCTGAGCGGCAGCCAGTACATGCAAAAAGGCAATGGCAAATCACCGATGAAAGTCGGCACCAGCCAGACTCTGCGTGGTGGCAGCCTGACCGGTACCCAGGTCGGTCGTTCGGAACGGGTCACCGGTGATGAACCGGGCACCTGCAAGTCGGTTACCGGTGATGACTATGTCGGCCAGGAGCAGTATCAGGGCTTTTGCGGCAAAGCACCGAAACCGCAGGATCAAAAGGTCGGTTTTACCCAGACATTTCATGGCAGGTCGGTCTCCGGCACCCTGACCGGTCGTTCCTCGCGCATGACCGGCGATGAACCGGGTACCTGCAAGTCGGTTACCGGAACACCGTATGCCGGACTGGAACAGTACAGCCAGTATTGCAAGCCGGAGGAGACGACCCGGGCAACAGCCCGTTATCGCCAGGAGCGCAGCACCCCCGGTTCGGTCATGACCGGCATCCAGCCGGGGCTCAACGGCCATTTGACCGGCGCGAGTAAGGGTGCCTGTGAACCGCTGAGTGGTACGCCGTATGTAGGGGCGGACCAGTTTGCCGAGGCCTGCCCGTCGGTGCCGGCCGAACCGGGCAGCCCCGATTTTCCACAGCAACTGGGCGAGACCCCGTGGGGCCAGTTCAGTGTGCAGAGTCCGGTGCATGCGAGCCAGGGCGACGAACATTTTGATGTGACCGGCAGTCGGTATGAGCAGGGCAAGATCACCGGTCCGTTCGGTATGGCCGGCGGCAAGGTGACCGGAACCGAAGAAGCCCGGTTTGGCAAAGGGAACCAGGCGGAGCCAATGGCCGCGCCAATGCCGGAAACCGCCCAGCAGGTTCAGGGTCGGGTCAAATCCCGGATCAGCGGCGAAGGCATTGAGGTGGGTCTGAAGATCACCGGCGACGACTGGGATCGCGGTGACCGGGTGACCGGAACCGAAGGCATGACCGCCAGTAAACGCAACCCGACCCGTCAGGGCGGACGTGCGACCGGCGCCATGCAGATGAAGCCGGAGATGAAACGCAACGAGGATGTCCCCGAGCCCGTCAGTCCGGTGACCGGCGGCAGTGGTAATACGGACAAAGGTTCATTGATTACCTATTCCGGAGGTGCCCGGGGTTAATTAACCCGGTGGAGCAACGATCATGTTGAGTTCACGTCGCAAACAATCCCGTTCGATCAGCTGGTCGCCTAGCGCGCCGGCCGGTCGTCCCGGGGCCCGAACTGTCGCAGGCAATGCCCCTGCGAAGCCGGGCAATGCGCGCGCGAACCTCGCCCCGGTGCAATCCGGCCGGCATCCGCTGAGCAATGCCACGGAAAATGCCCGGCTGTTTGAATACGAGCAGCGTACCAAAGCGGCCTTCGATGCGATTGTGCCGACTTTGAAACAGATTTCCGGCCTGCAGCACGAAGCCGACTTTGAACGACGCGCCCAGGCGCTGGCCCGGGAACAACTCGGGTTCGAATTGCCTGCCGACGTTCTGGCCGATGCCTGGGTGACCCAACTGGATATGCGCCGGCTGTTTGCCTGGTGTGTGTTCCAGACGTACCAACGATTTTGTGATGACTTTTTTACGAATGGTTTCCTAAGTCGTCTGGAAACGGAATTCCAGACTTTTTTAATCGACTGTGGCTTTCACACACTGGATATCTCGCCGTGTGCGGATGGCCGCCTGGCACACGTGATCAGTTATGTATTGCGTCTGCCCCATAAAGCCGTGCGGCGTAAATCCTACGCCGGTGCCATGTTTGATATTGAAGACAGCATCGAAAAGTGGACCGAAACCGAGTTGCAACGATTTCGTGAAGGCAAGCCGACCACGGCCGATATGCCTACGCGTTATATGAAAGCCGTGGTGTATCACTTCAGTTCGGGTGATCCCGAGCACGAAGGTTGCGCGGCACACGGCTCCGATGCGGGGCGCGCCGCGCAGGGCGGACT
>NZ_JAVLAZ010000140.1:0-4209 GCF_031581315.1 Thiohalophilus sp. | reverse complement strand
CTTTTTGCCGCTTCAAAAAGTCACTCGCCGCGCGGGCGCGAGAGCCCGCTTTCAAGATCCAGGCCGCCCGGAGGGCGAACCTTTTAGCTAAATGCCCGATACCGCTTCGCTATATCGGGCCTACATCTGAATAGGAAGAGGGAAATTATTAGAGAGTGACCATCCACCCCAACGGATGATGATACAACGCCACACTCACCATATAGGCAAACACCAGAATCGCCACCAGCCAGTACGCCATCCGCTCACGCCGGCTTTTGGCAAAACGAAACACCATCAACCCCAACCCGATATACACCAGCAAAGCGATCAACTTGGCGGTGAGCCAGCCGTGTACCAGCGGGTACTGCTGGATCAGCACGGCCATCCAGATCCCCGTCACCAGCAGCAGCGTGTCGTTGACATGCGGAACGATCTTCACCCATTTCTGGCGCATGAAGCCCGCGTTCATGAACAGCCCCAGCCCGCGGATCACGAACAGACTGATCGTGATAACCACCGTACTGAGATGAATAATTTTCAACCAACCCATCAATACAATCCTGTCTATCTTTTTAGTATTTATATTCGATTTTATGACTCTTACCCAGGTAAGTTTTTTCTACCCTGCGCGTCGTAGCATTCACACGATGGCATAAACGCCACAGCACCGTGTTGCGTAACAGCCGATCCCGGATCAAATTGCGGCGTAGCCGCTCCGACAACTGCCGACTGCAAACTGCCATCTGCCAACTATCTTATTTATTCCCGCGACGCCGGCCCGCTCCCCGGCACGCCGTATTGAACCAGTTCGTCCTCGAAACCGAAATAGCTCATATCTTCCATGCGCTGTGGATAGAGGATGCCGTCGAGATGGTCCACCTCATGTTGCACGACCCGGGCGTGGAAACCGCTGACCTCCCGCTCGATGGCCACGCCGTACTCATCGACACCGCTGTAACGAACCCGGGTATAACGCGGGACCAGGCCGCGCAGACCCGGGACGCTGAGACACCCTTCCCAGCCCGTTTCCTGTTCCTCATCCAGCGGGGTGATCACCGGGTTGATCAGGATCGTGCGCGGGACGCTCTCCACGTCGGGATAGCGGGGATTGGCGGCGACCTCGAAAATCACTATTCGTTGCGAGACGCCGATCTGGGGCGCGGCCAGACCGGCACCGTCCAGGGCCGCCATGGTTTCCAGCATATCGGTAATCAGGGACTCCAGTTCCGGGGTGTTGAACGCGGTCACCGGCTCGGCGACCTGGCGCAGCACCGGATGTCCCATTTTGAGCACTTCTTTGACGGCCATAACACCTCTCGCTGGTCAAGGCAGGGTATAATTGGTTACATTATTCACTCTGGTTGTAAGCTAAGGAATATAGCATTGAAACAGATCCTGTGCCTGGCCCTCTTCTCCCTGTTCTCACTGCCGGCCCTCGCCGCCGATGATGAACCGGTTCGCTATTATGACGTGGAGCTGATTATCTTCGAAAACCTGGATCCGGCTCACCGCAATAGCGAGAACTGGCCGACCTCGGTGGAACGGGGATTACCGGAGTCGGAAGTGATGATCGAACTCAATCGTCCCTATCCCGGCCCGATTCCGGAGAATTATAACCCGGCCTACACCTTCAAGGCCCTGCCCCGGGACCAATACCGCCTGACCGAAGAGATCGAGAAAATCGAGGAAACCCCGAGTCGCCGGGTATTGATGCATACTGCGTGGCGCCAACCCGGCATGAGCGGGGAAGAAGCGCTGAACGTGCATCTGAGCCGCACTGTTTCCGCCGGTCCCGGCAAGCAATCGAAACTCGATACCGAACAGGGTGATAACGCTGCCAGTAAATTCGAGGGAGAAGCCGGCGAGCTGGAAGCCTATATCAAGGTCATCCTGTCACGTTACCTGCATGTGGATGCCAATGTCATTTTCCAGACCCGGCCCCAAACCGGTCGCTTTGACTTCTTCATCGAGGAATCCGAAGAGCCGGTTGTTTACCAACTGAAACAATTGCGTAACCGCATTCGCAGCACCGAACTGCACTACCTCGATAACCCCGTCCTTGGCATGCTGATCGTCATGCACCCGGTCGAAACTGACAAGCTCTAATCAACAGCCTGTAAATAACGCGGAGGTCGCAGAGGCGCGGAGACGCAGAGTAAGAAAATATTCTTCAGCACTTGCTTTCGATAGTTTGCACGACTGATCACTTGAATCAATAGCATTTATACGTTGTTCTCCGCGCCTCTGCGCCTCCGCGAACTCCGCGTTTAAAAAAGCATCTTAGAGTAAAGGAATGACATGTTCGAGCAGGGTGCGGACGTTTTTCATGCCTTCGGCGAGGTGTTGTTCGATCTCTTCCATGGTGATCTCGCCGTCGTGGCGGCCGGCGGCGAGGTTGGCGACGACGCCGATGGAGGCGTAGCAGGCTTCCAGCTCGCGGGCCAGGACGGCTTCGGGCATGCCGGTCATGCCGACGATGTTACAGCCGTCGGCTTCGAGTTTGTCGATCTCCGCGGCGGTTTCCAGGCGCGGGCCCTGGGTGGCGCCGTAGGTAGCTTTATCGATTACACCGACGCCCGCCTGTTCCGCCGCCGTTAACAACGCCTGGCGCAGGCTCTGGCAATAGGGCCAGGTAAAGTCAACGTGGATGACCGGGTTGTCGCCTTCATCGAAAAACGTGTTACTGCGTCCCCAGGTGTAGTCAATGATCTGATCAGGAATCACCAGAGAGCCTGGCTGGAATTCGGACTGGATACCACCGACTGCATTGACGGCGATAATCATCTCGGCGCCGGCTTCCTTGAGTGCCCAGAGATTAGCGCGATAGTTGATTCTGTGCGGGGTAATGGTATGCCCCGAACCGTGACGCGGCAGAAACAGAACATCGTTGTCGCCCAGCTTGCCACGCACCAGGGTACTGGAAGGCTCGCCATAGGGCGTGTGCATGATTTCGCGACCGGAAATTTGCAGGCTCTGCAAACTGGTCAGGCCGGTACCGCCAATGATGGCTACTTTCGACATAATTATAATCCTTTGACTGCGTAGATACCCGGCGCATTGCGCAGGTAGCCTTTGTAATCCATTCCGTAACCGAACAGATAGCGATCGTCGGTTCGCAGACCGACAAAGTCCGCCTGCATACCATTTTTGCGATCATGCTGTTTTTCCACCAGTACCGCGCTGTAAACCTCACGGGCACCCTCAGTGCGGCAGTGTTCCATAATCGCCGCCAACGTAATCCCCTCGTCCAGGATATCGTCAATCACCAGAATGTTCCGTCCGTCCAGTGGATGACTGGGCCGCACCTGCCAGTTCAGATCGCCGCCACTGATTGCGCCGGCATAGCGGGTAGCATGGATATAGTCGATCTGCATGGGAAAGTTCAACCGGGTCAGCAAATGACCGGCCGGGATAATGGCACCCGTGAGCACGCATAAAACCAGCGGATCGCTGTTTTTAAGCACGCTGGTCATAGCCGCGGCCATCTTGTCCAGAGCTGCTTCGACCTGTTGTTGATCATAGAGGCAATCCGCCTCGGCCATCGTCTGGTTAACAGTCTCGATATTCATCATGATGTTGTCGGTGGTTGTGGCAAACTGGCGCCTTCAAGGAGATCCGGCATATGCAGTGTTCGGGTCGGGAAAGCAACTTCGGCACCGTAGCTGGCAATGATCTCACTGATCTTGAACAGCACGTCCTGTTTAACTTCGTGGAATTCGATCCACTGAACCGTTTTGGTAAAGGTATACACAAAGAACTCGAGCGATGAATCGCCGAAACTGTTGAAATTGACAATCAGGGTCTGCTCCTGGTCGATCTCCGGATGGGATTTCAGCATGGCTTTGATGTCCTGGATAATTTTCGGCATTACAGCCATATCCGAGTAACGTAAGCCGATAGTCTCGAAAATCCGGCGATTGAACATCCTCGAAGGATTTTCCACCACAACGCTGGAGAACAACGCATTCGGTACGTAGATGGGTCGTTTGTCGAAGGTACGAATAATTGTCAGGCGCCAGCCAATTTTTTCCACCGTCCCTTCGATATTACGATCCGGCGAGCGGACCCAGTCGCCGATGGCAAAGGGACGGTCAAAGTAGATCATCATGGCTCCGAAAAAGTTGGCCAACATATCCTTGGCGGCAAAACCGACCGCAATCCCGCCGATACCTCCAAAGGCCAGAATCGCCGAGATATTGACCCCGAGCGTCTGTAACAGCACGAGGG
>NZ_JAVLAZ010000139.1:0-4210 GCF_031581315.1 Thiohalophilus sp. | reverse complement strand
GGTTGTTGCACCAGATCAAGCACCGCCTGGGGGTCCATGAATGCCACAGTGATTGAACCATCGTCGTCCTCACGCACTACGACATTACAGGGCAGCAACAGGCCGATATCTGCTTCGGCCGTCAGAGCCTGATTGGCCAGATCCGGATTGCAGGCGCCAAGAATCTTGTAAGGTTTTTTATCGATATCCAATTTCTTTTTCATGACTGCTTTGACATCGATTTCAGTCAACACACCAAACCCTTCTTCTTTCAGGGCTTCGGTGACTTTCTCAACTGCCTCATCAAAACCGCCTGAAACCTTGGTGTTAAATCCGTACATAATCCTCTCCTTCTGTAAAAATATTCTCAGCGTCGCCAGTTGGGCCTGACAACATAGAAATTGCTATCAACAAACAGGTTCTAGTAACTAGTTCCTAGGACCTAGTATCTGGTATATCAACCAGACGATGGCCAGAATCACGACAATCCAGATCAGGATACCGAAGCCCCCGTGACCGAACAACCACCAACCGCTATTCCACTCTTCACCATGCATCATACGTTCCTCCTTGCCTATCTGTTTTTCGCGCGTTGATCGTTGCGATACCACCGGGCATAGATTTCATCGGGCCATTGCGCCTTGATCCAGGCCAGCACATCGGCAATATCCTGATCGTCAAGCTGGTCTTTCCAGGCCGGCATATTCCCGCCTCGATCCAGCGTGCCGTTTTTAATAATCTCGGTCAGCTGGGTGGTCGGGTGGTGCCAGGTATGCGCCGAACCGTCCAGCGGCGGAGGCGGGAATTTCCCGTCTTCATCACGCTGGCGCCAGTTCGTCGCCCCCTGCGCCAGTTTGCCGTGGCATGTTGCGCAATTCTGCTGGTAGAGACGTCCTCCGCGCAGAATCTGCTGCATATCCTGGTTACGCGACGGTACGTCAGCTTCCGTTGAAACAGATTGGTCAGCTTGTGGCTGGCTGTTGGAACTTGTCGAGTTGTCACACCCGGCCAGTCCCAGACTGCCAACAAAACCAATCACCACGATGTTGTATGTCGCTGGCATCCTAAACTCCCGGTATTTTACCCTGTTCAATACAACGCCTGACTTCATATTGCTTCCACAGAAAATAAACCGCCGGAATCACGACCAGGGTCAGTATGGTGGCACTGATCATGCCACCCACCATGGGAGCTGCGATGCGGCGCATCACCTCCGAACCGGTACCGCTACCCAGCATGATGGGAAGCAGGCCGCCGGTAATAGCCGCCACGGTCATGATAATCGGACGCACCCGTAACAGGGCGCCATCGATCACGGCCTGTTTAAGCTCTTCCAGGTTCGGGACATGCACGCGTTCCTTATTGGCTATCTGACCACGATAGGCCTGATTCAGATAGACCAGCATGACCACCCCGATCTCCACGGCTACCCCGGCCAGGGCGATAAAGCCCACGCCGACGGCGACCGACATGTTGTAGCCGAGAAGGTAAAGTAGCCAGTAACCGCCCACCAGGGCCA
The DNA here is from genome assembly GCF_031581315.1 of Thiohalophilus sp. Lineage (GTDB taxonomy): Bacteria > Pseudomonadota > Gammaproteobacteria > UBA6429 > Thiohalophilaceae > Thiohalophilus. Next base: position 2,712 of record NZ_JAVLAZ010000139.1, on the reverse strand, counting down.
TAGGCAGTGTCCCCATGATAATCATCACCTCAACAATATTGCGGAAGTTGAGGTATAACAGGAGAATGATAATCACCAGCGTCAGGGGCACGACCACCTTTAGCCGTTCCTTGGCCCGCACCATATATTCATACTGCCCGGACCAGGCGATGGAGTACCCGGCCGGCAAATTGACCTCCTGGTTAACAACGCGTTGTGCCTCTTCCACGTAGGAACCCAGATCCCGGTCCTTGATATCGACGAAGGTCCAGCCGTTGGGCCGCGCGTTTTCGCTTTTGATCATGGCCGGCCCCGTCTCAATGCGAATATCCGCCACTTCGGACAGCGGAATCCGGGCACCCTGCTGGGTAATCACGGGCAGATCGCGCAACTTGTCAACCGACTCGCGAACCTGCTGCGGGTAGCGCAAATTGATCGGGTAGCGTTCCAGTCCTTCCACGGTCTGGTCGACCTGCATGCCGCCGATGGCGGTACTCACCACGTTTTGCACATCGGCGATATTCAGCCCCACCCTTGAAGCGGCTCGCCGATCGATGTCCACCGTCACATAACGTCCGCCGACGGTGCGTTCCGAATAGGCCGAGACAGTACCCGGTACCTGCATGACTGCCTCCTCGATCTGCTTGCCGATATCCTGAAGCACATTCAGATCGGGACCCGAAACCTTGACCCCCACCGGCGTCTTGATCCCCGTCGCCAGCATGTCGATCCGGGTTTTGATCGGCATCACCCAGGAGTTGGTCAGGCCAGGGAATTTCACCCGATCGTTCAGTTCCTGTTTGAGTTTTTCGGTGGTCATGCCTTCACGCCACTCACTACGGGGTTTGAGCTGGATAGTGGTTTCGATCATGGTCAACGGCGCGGGATCGGTTGCGGTTTCGGCCCGGCCGATCTTGCCGAAGACCCGCTTGACTTCCGGCACGCTCATAATCAATTTGTCGGTCTGTTGTAACAGCTCCTGCGCCTTGCCGATCGACAGGCCGGGGAATGTCGTTGGCATGTACATCAGATCCCCTTCGTCCAGATCCGGCATGAATTCCGAACCGATGTTCATCACTGGCCAGATGGTCATCAGCACCACCAGCAGGGCAACACCGAGCACACTTTTGGGCTTGTTCAATACGGTATGGATGAAAGGTTGATAAGCCCTGATCAACACCCGGTTAACCGGATTTTCCTTTTCCGGACGAATATGGCCTCGAATGAAGTAGCCCATCAATACCGGCACCAGGGTAATCGACAAACCGGCAGCCGCGGCCATAGCATAGGTCTTGGTAAAGGCCAGCGGTGCAAACATGCGACCTTCCTGTGCTTCCAGGGTAAATACCGGCAAAAAGCTGAGCGTGATAATCAACAGCGAGAAGAACAGGGCCGGCCCGACTTCGCGGGTTGCCTCACTGATAATCCGCCAGCGATTCTCATTGGTTAGCGGCTCGCGCTCGATGTGTTTATGCACGTTTTCGATCATCACGATCGCCGCATCGACCATGGCGCCAATGGCAATCGCGATTCCGCCCAGTGACATGATGTTGGCGTTGATGCCCTGGTGATACATGACCACAAATGCCCCGAGTATCCCGATGGGCAGGCTGATGATGGCAACCAGTGCCGAACGCAGATGAAACAGAAATACCAGACAGACCAGTGCGACGATCAAAAACTCTTCCAGCAGCTTACCTGTCAGGTTATCGACCGCCCGATTGATCAGGGCGGAGCGATCGTAGGTCTCGACGATCTCCACGCCGTCGGGCAGGCCGTTTTGCAGCTGTTCCAGTTTACGCTTCACGCCCTCGATGGTCTTGAGGGCATTCTCGCCGTAACGCATCACCACAATCCCGCCGGCCACCTCGCCCTCACCGTTCAGCTCGGCGATGCCGCGCCGCATCTGCGGACCGAGACGAATCTCGGCAATATCACCCAGTAACAACGGGGTGCCCTGTTCACTGACACCCAGCGGAATGTTCTTGAGATCCTCCCTGCTCTGGATGTAGCCGGTGGCCCGCACCATGTATTCGGCCTCGGCCATCTCGATCACCGAACCGCCGGCCTCCTGGTTGCCCTGCCGGATAGCCTGGCGTACCTTCGCCAGCGGCAGATCGTAGGCGCGCAGTTTGTCCGGATCGAGGACGACCTGGTATTGCTTGACCATGCCGCCGACGGTCGCCACTTCCGACACACCGGACACCGTCTGCAACTCATACTTTAAAAACCAGTCCTGCAGGGATCGCAACTGCGACAGATCATGCTTCCCCGTTCGATCCACCAGGGCATATTCATAAATCCAGCCGACACCGGTGGCATCGGGTCCCAGTGCCGGGCGTGCCTGTTCGGGTAGCCGCGATTCGACCTGACTCAGATATTCCAGCACCCGCGATCGGGCCCAGTAGGGATCGGTCCCGTCCTCGAACAGGATATAAACAAAAGAATCCCCGAACATGGAGTAACCGCGCACCGTCTTCGCGCCCGGCACGGAGAGCATCGCCGTGGTCAGCGGATAGGTCACCTGATCCTCCACCACCCGCGGTGCCTGGCCCGGATAGGTGGTCTTGATAATCACCTGGACATCCGACAGATCCGGAATTGCATCCAGCGGCGTATTTTTCACCGCATACCACCCCCAGCCGCACAACACCACCGTCAACAACAACACCAGAAAACGGTTATGCAGCGACCAGTCAATAATTCGTTCAATCATGTTCTATCTCCAAAAAT
>NZ_JAVLAZ010000138.1:1452-4243 GCF_031581315.1 Thiohalophilus sp. | reverse complement strand
GAACAAATCTTTATAGTGCGTCCCGGGGCAGAAGAGAATGACCTGAGTCCGCAAATACACGCGAATTAACGCAAAATGCCGCAATACGCTTTGAATTGATTCGCGTTGATTGGCGTGCATTCGCGGACCGGAGTCATTATCCAGTTTCTCTCCGCGTCTTTGCGCCTCTGCGAGCTCCGCGTTCATTGCCAGTGGGGTGACAAGTGAACCACTCTTAACGCAGCTGCGGCTCCAGCTCGGTTGGCACGGCCAGCAGGTGTTCGAGCAGGGCTTTCTGACTGTGCAGGCGGTTTTCCGCCTCTTCCCAGACCACGCTCTTCGGGCTGTCCATGATCTCGGCGGTGACTTCCTCGCCGCGATGGGCCGGCAGACAATGCATGAAAATGGCATCCTTGTTGGCCAGCGACATCAGCTGGCTGTTGACCTGGAAGGCTTCGAACTGTTGCTTGCGCAGTTCCTGTTCTTCTTCCTGGCCCATGCTGGCCCAGACATCTGTGGTAATCAGATCCACGCCCCGGGCGGCGGCTTCCGGGTCGTTGCTGAGGGTGATGCGATCCCCCGCGGCGGCAACGATCTCGGGATCCGGCTCGTACCCGGTGGGGGTGGCGATCTGCAGCTGAAAATCGAACTGGCGCGCGGCATTGATATAGGAATGGCACATGTTGTTGCCATCCCCAATCCAGGCCACGGTCTTGCCTTTGATGGCGCCGCGATGCTCGCGAAACGTCTGCATATCGGCCAGCAGCTGACAGGGATGGTAGAGATCAGTCAGGGCATTGATCACCGGGACCTGCGAATATTCGGCAAAACGCTGCACGGTGTCGTGGGCATAGGTGCGGAGCATGATGATATCCACCATGCGCGACAGCACCCGGGCGCTGTCTTCCACCGGCTCACCACGACCGAGCTGGGTGTCGCGCGGCGACAAAAAGATCGCATGGCCGCCGAACTGGGCCATACCGGTTTCGAACGAAACGCGGGTTCGGGTAGAGGATTTATCAAAAATCATCCCCAGCACCTTGTTTTTCAGCGGTTCGTATATGGCACCGCGGTGCTGCATCTGTTTGAGTTCGATGGCCCGATCGATGATCTGATCGAGCACATTGCCTTCAATATCCAGCAGGGTCAAAAAGTGTTTCACCATCGTGCTTTTCCTCTTGCGGCGCGGTGTCAGGCCAAAAAGCCTTTAATCAGTTCACTCACGCCATTGATAATCTGTTCGGCTTCTTCATCGCTGAGTATCAGCGGCGGCAGCAGGCGTACCACGTTGCCAGCGGTGACGTTAATCAACAATCCCCGCTCCAGGGCCTGTTGCATCAGTTCTCCGCAGGGTCGGTCCAGTTCCACCGCCAGCATCAGGCCCTTGCCCCGGCATTCGATAACCCCCGGGGTTTGTGCCAGCGATTCGTGCAGCCGGTTGAGCATGTGCTGCCCCAGCCAGCCGGCCCGCGCGGCCAGGTGTTCGTGTTCGATGGTCTCGAGCACCGCCAGGGCCGCGGCACAGACCAGCGGATTGCCGCCGTAGGTACTGCCGTGCTGACCGGGCTGGAACAAACCGGCGGCCCGGCCCCGGGCCAGACAGGCCCCGATAGGCACACCATTACCCAGGCCCTTGGCCAAAGTCATGACATCCGGCTGAATATCGCTGTGTTGAAACGCGAACCACTGGCCGGTACGGCCCATGCCGGTCTGGATTTCGTCGGCGATCAGCAGCCAGTCATGTGCATCGCACAGGCGGCGCAGCTGTGGCAGGTAATCGTCGGCAGGGATCCGGATTCCGCCTTCACCGGTGATCGGCTCGACCATGATCGCCACGATGTCATTCCCTTCGGCAGCCAGCTGCTCGATGGCGTCCACATCGTTATAGGGCACATGCACAAAGCCGGGCAGCAGCGGCTCAAAGCCGGCCTGAACCTTCGGGTTGCCGGTGGCGGTCAGGGTCGCCATGGTACGGCCGTGGAAGCTGCCGTCCATCACCACGATCGTCGGTGTATCGATCTGTTTCTGCCGGCCGTGCAGACGCGCCAGCTTGATCGCCGCCTCGTTGGCCTCGGCGCCGGAGTTACAGAAAAAGGCATTGTCCATGCCGGCAATCGTGGTCAGCTTCGCGGCCAGCGTCTCCTGTTTGGCGATGTGATACCAGTTGGAGGTATGCACCAGGGTGCGGGCCTGTTCGGCAACGGCCCCGGCGATCGCCGGATGGGCATGCCCCAGGCCACAGACCGCGACACCGCTCAGCGCGTCCAGATAACGCCTGTCGTCGGCATCCCACAGCCACGCCCCCTCACCCCGGACAAAGGTGACAGGCAGCGGCGCATAATTGTGCATCAGATGATCGGCCATTTTTCAGGTTCCGCTAATTTACCGGTTCAGGAAAATAAAACGGCAGCCCTGCGCGGACTGCCGGAAAACCGTCAATTCTAGCCCCCCGCTCCCCGAAGTCAAATAAAACCCTTGCCTTCGGGAGGGCCGAGGGACGAGGTACGAGTGACGAGGCGGGTTTGTTGGAGGCTGGATTAAATAAAAACGGCCCGGTTGTCAGCGACAACCGGGCCGTTTTGTTTTGCTGACACGTTCTGTCAGGAAACAGGGGAAGAGTTGGCAGGATCGGGGGATTATTTTCCTCGTCCCTCGTAACTCGTCCCTCGTCCCTGTCTTTTTAGAACGGCAACCCGTGCGCCTGTGCGGTCATACCGAGGATCATCGGGATGGACAGCAGGGTGTTGGTGCGCGAGGCCATCAGGGCGATGAACTTGCCCTTGGCTTTTTCTTCGTCGGAAGCCTGGACCAT
>NZ_JAVLAZ010000138.1:0-1352 GCF_031581315.1 Thiohalophilus sp. | reverse complement strand
CCGACCAGGACGTGGATCCAGACCCAGAATTCCCAGGGGTTCATCGCAGCGTTGCTGCGATCAAACAAGAAGAAAATAAAGATTAAGGACAGGACGATGCCCGAGACGATCGTGCCGGTAATTGACTTGAGTGGATTCATAACGGTTTCTTCCCCTCTGTAGGTTTAGGTTTGTTAGTTAGATTGTTCTGCAGAGCTTAATTGAGTATTTTACTACAGTATTTCGCCGATGGTCACCCCCGTTTGAGCCCGATGCGGGTTCAAAAACCATGGCGGGTGCTACAATCGTTCGCTTGCGAAGTAGAGTAGTGTGTTTCATGGATGCTGTCGACCTGAGTATTTTTGCCAGCCGACTCGATGCAGTCAGCGATGAGATGGGGGCCGTGCTGCAGCGTGCGGCTTTTTCACCCAATATTCGCGATCGGCTCGATTTCTCCTGTGCCATTTTTGATGCCCGTGGACAGCTGTGCGCCCAGGCGGCGCATATCCCGGTGCACCTGGGCAGTATGGCCTATGCCATGGCGGATATTGTGCGTCAGATCGACTGGCAACCGGGCGATATGGTGATCGTCAATGATCCCTATCTGGGGGGCACTCATCTGCCCGATGTGACTGTCATTGCGCCCCTGTTCGTGGCGGATGAGCTGCTGGCCTTTGTCGCCAACCGTGCGCACCATGCCGACATCGGCGCCGAATCGCCGGGTTCCATGCCGATCTCCGGCTCCCTGGAGGAGGAGGGACTGGTTCTGGCCCCGACCAAACTGGTCAGGGCAGGGCGACTGGATAGCGCGTTTCTGGAGAGTATCCTGCGCCGGGTGCGCAGCGGCACGACCGGGCGTGGCGATTTTGCCGCCCAGATGAGCGCCAATCGCGCCGGCCTGGCGCGGCTCGCCGAGCGGGTCGAGGCCCTGGGACCGGCGGCGTTTACCCGTGGGCTCGTCGAACTGAACGAGTATGCCGAACGCCTCGCCAACGAGGCCCTGCGGGTGATCCCCGACGGTGAATACCGGTTTGTCGATTATCTGGACGATGACGGGCTCGGCCATACCGATCTGGCCATCGCCGTCACACTGCAGGTGGATCACGGGACGGTCGCGGTCGATTTTGCCGGCACCGCGGTGCAGACGCCGGGGAATGTGAACTGCCCTCTGTCGGTGGCGGCCGCCGCGGTCTATTACGTCTTCCGTTGCCTGATGCCGGCGCACACCCCGGCCTGCGCCGGGAGTTTCCGTCCGATCAAACTCGACGCGCCGGAAGGCTGCCTGGTCAATGCCCGGCGTCCGGCCGCCGTGGCCGCCGGCAACGTGGAGACCAGCAGCCGCATCGTCGATGTGGTCATGGGCGCCCTGGCCG
>NZ_JAVLAZ010000042.1:9477-22594 GCF_031581315.1 Thiohalophilus sp. | reverse complement strand
TTGTAATGTTCCACCAGAAAATCGATCATCGAATCGGTCAACGGCACCTGATAAATCCGGCGGATGCGCAGCGCCAGGTACTCGGCGCTCTTGCCCAGATCCTCGCGCACCTCGCGCACTGCCGCGGCCCCCAGGCCCGCCTTGGCATCGGCGCTGAAGCCGGCTTCCAGCCCGCCGAGATAGGCGGCGCGGCTGCTGTAGATCGCCCGCTGAATACTGGCATCGGTCAACGACATATAAGACTGCAGGATCAACACCAGGCGAATCCCCAGGCGCTTGATATCCTCGCTGTTTAGCGAGTGCCCGCCACGTTGCAACCCGGCCTCGGTAGGCCGCATACCGAGCCCCCGCAGGTATTCGCAAAACTGCTTCGCCACTTCGATCTTTTCCTCATCATCCAGCGCAATGCGCTCTTCGCGGATGCGCAGGCCCCGCGAACGACGCGGCAACGCAGACAACGCAGGCTGTTTAGCATGGCGCTGACGCAAGGCTTCCCAGCGCTCCAGCGCCCGGATATAACGGTCACGCCATTTCTGAACTTCCTCGCTGGCGCGGCGGCTTTCGCGCACCAGCTCCAGAATCGTTTTTAACTCCGGCCAGGTGGTCATCCCGGCGAGCCGGCCCTGCTGGACCAGCTGTTCCAGCCCGGCGGCCAGGTGGGTTAACAGTTCCTCCGGCGGTAAACTGGTCACCGACTCATCAAACCCCAGCTCGGGATGATCCGACAGATAAGTGCCCAGTGCTTGCAGGCGGCTGGTGGCCATCGCCTGGCGAACGCTGTAACGATTACGGGCGTCCTCGACCTCATCCAGGCTGCGCATCTGCTGCCAGCCGCCTTCGTAATCGATCACCAGGCGGGTAATCTCGCGACCGCTCAACAGCTCGAAGGCCAGCACCAGTAGCTCCTGGACATCTTCAAGCGCCATCAGATCGAGGTTCTGGCGATCGGCGGCGGCGAAGATCGCGGCGAGAAAGTTATCCCGGCGCGGCACGCCATGTTCAAACGAGGGCGCCATGCCGGTCAGTCGATCACGCAACAGATCCGCCTCGTCCGGCGCCGTCGCGTGAACCTTCTCCAGCGCCGCCGCGCGCGCATCGGCACTGCCATCGATGAGATCCTGCACCCGGCTTCGCAGACCCAGACGACGATAAATTTCGATCTGTTCGGTGATTTCGGCCAGACTGGTGTCGCCGGTCAGTTCACGCACCGCCAGCGCCACGCTATCGGGACTCAGATCCAGCTCGTGCAACAGGGCACCGGCCGCGCGCAACCGCCGTGCCTCCGGCGCCAGCTCGGCCAGTATCATGTCGCGGCTTTCAAACAACAGATCCGGTAACAGATCGAGCGTCTTGCTCAACACCTCACGGGCATCGTTCTGGTGCCGACCACGCAAGACCAACGCCACAAACCGGGCCAGCAAACCGATCACACCCAGGATGAGCGTATAGGCGGCAAAAAACACAAAGTTCTCTATCGGGGCAGCATGCCCGAAACCCAGATAATAGCCGCCCTCCATGGCCAGAAAGGTCACCGGCCCGGCCGTCCACAACAACTGCAACAGGGTCAGGCTCCAGGGCGTCTTGCGCACACTCGAGACCGCCTCGTCGATACGACTGTGGCCGACCCGCTCGAGACTGACACGCTCCTGATCCAGACCGATGCGCTCTTCGTCGTCGCTATTGTTTTTACGCCAGGGGAGTTTCACAGGTGTCCTCGAGTGGCATGTAGTGAAGAAGTTAAGCGGATTATTCCAACTTATGCCACGTCATCACAACAACAAAAGCGTGTCACAAGACAAACAACGGTATTAACGTGCCGGCACCAGCCAGCGCTGCATCGTCTTTGGAATCCGGCGAAGCACTTGAGCCCGACTGGCATGCCAGAACGCAGAGAGCAGCAACAGGGCGGAACCGATCACCAGCGCGGTAAGGGCAAAACTCAAACTCACCACCCCGTATTGCTCCAGCAGGGTACTGAAGGCATACATCACATAGACCAGCGCGGAAACCATCAGGGCCCGGCGATCGATACACAGCGAGATAAGCCCGATCACCATGTACAACACGATCACCACGGCAGCACGCCACAGGTCCATCTGTCCTTCAAAGACACCCAGCGCGGCAAACACCGGGTGTACCAGCAATGGCGCGGCCAGCAAATGCAGCCAGAAGGCGACATCCGATTTGCGGGTCAGGCGCGCGGTATCCCGGGTATCCCAGTACATCGCCAGTGCAAATACGAGCACCCCGGCAATAAAGGCGATTGCACTCAGCCACTGCCGGGCCCCGGGCGCTGCCCACAGCAACAGGGCAACGGCAAACGCCACTACCGCCGCCGCGCCGGCGGCCACCGTAATGGGCACCTGAAAACGCCGCCAGTGCAACCAGGCCGCAGCCGTTGCCAGGGCACTGGCAATAACAAAGCTCTGCGCCCCGTTCTGCGGCCCCAGCAACAGAAGCGCGCTGCCCAGCACACTGCCAACAAAGGCCAGCAACAACACGATCGACGGCAGGGCCATGCGACGTTGACGGGTAAAGAACTCGGCGAGTAACCAGGCCACTGCCGCCACGGCGGCGGCGCCGATCCATTCCGCCAGCACGCCGGCAATGCCGCCCACCGAGACCAGCAGCAACAGACTGGCGATGACCACAAAAATGTCATTGAAGCCGGTAATCAGGCGAAAGTGCTCCTCGTCCACGGCCGGCCCCTGCCGCAGATCGGCCACATGCGCGCGAAACGCCTGTGCGGTTTCATGACTTAAAATGCCCGCATCCACCGCCGAGGCAATATCTTCTTCTGTGTACATTCAACAAACTCCCGGGTTAAACACCCGCGCAACACTCCAGGCCGGAACACGCGGTGACGTTCCGCAAACGGTTCTGCTTGAAATCCATGTTGTCTTGATCCCGGTCAATGAGCGGGTGCGCCGGTTCGCTATGCTTTTTCGTCGACGTTATTTGCCATCAAACCCGTGCCAGCGAGGCTTCCTGTTATGTCCCGTCCACAACACATGCCCGATCCTGTATCCAGCCCTTTTCATCCGGATAACACTGATCACTATCCGCGCTGGCGCGATCAAAAACTGCAGAATTATCCCGAGAGTCTGGGTGACCTGCTGGTGGAAATCAACGACCCCCGAACTCTGCGCGACAGCGAGCACAAGGCCCTGCTGCAGCGTTGCCGCAAGACCAACATGGCACTGTATGCGAGCAACACCGGCGATGATCCTGATCCCGCCATCCCCCTGTCGCTGGGCCAGCGCTTTGGCCTGCATACGCTTAACCACAACTGGCTGGCCGATGAGACCGGTCTCACCTCACTCACCGTGCGCGATACCGGCGTACGTCAGAACTACATCCCGTACACCAACCGGGCGATTAACTGGCATACCGACGGTTACTACAACGCCCTCGACCGACAGATAGGCGCCTTAAACCTGCACGTGGTGCAACAGGCCGCCCGGGGCGGTGAGAACACACTGCTGGATCACGAAATTGCCTATATCCTGCTGCGCGAGAAAAATCCGGAGTATATCCGGGCGCTGATGGCACCCGGCGTCATGACGATTCCCGCACGCATCGACGAAGGCGGCAGCGTCGCCCGCCCCGAGGTCGCCGGGCCGATTTTCAGCATCCTGCCCTCGGGTGATCTGCATATGCGCTACACCATCCGGGTCAACAACGTGATGTGGGCCGACGACCCGCTCAGTCGCGAGGCGCTGAGTTACCTGCAGAATATCCTGGAGGGTGACTCCCCCTGGATCTTTCACGGTCGCCTGGAATCGGGCATGGGGCTGGTCAGCAACAACGTGCTGCACGATCGCGCCGCCTTCAGCGACGACGATCAGCACAAGCGCCACTATTATCGCGCGCGTTATTTCGATCGCCTGGCCGGCACCGGTATGTCAGAGACTTCCGCCCAGTAACAAAAATACCGCCAGCCCGGGCAGGTTGAACTATCGTTTTTCCTGCCACGGCCAGCGACCGGTCAGTTCGACTTCCAGGGTAAAACTCAGGAAAGTTCGCACCAGCACCACCACGGCCAGCACACCCACGGAATAGAACGTCAGATCCACCGCCACGGTATGGATAATATCCGCCGCGATCAGAAACTCCAGCCCGAGCAGAATACCGCGGCCCACCCGCTGACGCAGTTCCTGAAAAACCGGTTCACGTTCTGCTTCTTTTACCAAACGGCGCAATGCCTGAAACAGCGCATACAATGCCACCAGGGTGATGATCGCAATCCCCAGCACCTCGATCAGCAACACACTCCACTCGGCGACCAGCTTGAGCATCTCTGACATAACCCCTCCCGTTCACCATGACCTGATTGTCATGGCGCTGATTCAATAAAGCGCGATGAATTCATTGTGACAGAGACAGGTGATTTGTCACCCGGCAGAGGTATCAAGGTGACCGTAATACCGGTGCCAGGTGGATCCGCTTCGCTTGATCTACTCTACGTGGGCGATCGGATATTGGGAACTTTTATTTAACACTCGGTCAGACTGACCGCCAGCCCGCCCAGTGCGGTCTCCTTGTATTTGTGTGACATTTCCAGCCCGGTCTGTTTCATCGCCGCGATACAGTTATCCAGCGGCATAAAGTGACTGCCGCTTTCGCGAATCGCCAGCGAGGCCGCCGCGTGGGCCTTGATCGCGCCGAAGGCGTTGCGCTCGATGCACGGTACCTGCACCAGCCCGTTGACCGGATCGCAGGTCATGCCCAGGTGATGTTCCAGCGCGATCTCCGCCGCATTCTCGATCTGCGGCGCTGTGCCGCCGCGCAGGCTGCACAGACCGGCCGCGGCCATCGCCGCCGCCGAGCCGACCTCGCCCTGACAGCCGACTTCCGCGCCGGAAATGGAACTGCGGTGTTTGATAATCCCGCCGATCGCCCCGGCGGTGAGCAGATAATCCCGAATCGACTGTTCGTCTGCCCCCTCGTGCACCACCTGATAATAGAGCACAGCGGGAATCACCCCGGCCGCGCCGTTGGTCGGCGCGGTTACCACCATGTGCCCGGCGGCGTTTTCTTCATTCACCGCGATAGCGTAGGCCGACAACCAGTCATTCAGGCTCGCATTGTGCGGTACGGCTTCAAGTTGCCGATACAGATGTCGGGCGCGCCGCCGGATATTCAGACCACCGGGCAAGTGCCCCTCGGCTGCCAGCCCTGTTTCGATACAGGTGCGCATCGCCTGCCAGCTCGCATCCAGCCCGGCATCAAGTGCCTCGTCGGTCATATAGACCCGTTCATTGGCCCGTTTCATCTGCGCGATCGACAAGCCGCTCTCCGCCGCCATGGCCAGCATCGATCGGGCGGAATCAAACGGGTAGGGACAGTCGGAGGCCGACGCCATTTTCAGCGGCGCCTCTAATTGATCGATCTCGGCCAGCGTACTGACAAACCCGCCGCCGATGGAAAAACAGGTTTCAGACAACAGCACCTTGTCTTGCGGATCCCGCAACTCGAAAATCATCCCGTTGGGATGTTCGGGCAGCGGTTCGCCCTGCTCGAAAACAATATCCGTGGCGGGTGAAAAACGGATGGCGGGCAAATCTTTCGACTCGATCGACGCCTGCTGCCAGAGCTCACTCACCAGGCGGTCCACATCCTGTGAAGCCAGTTCCCTGGGTGCAAAACCGTGCAGCCCCAGCGTCACCGCCCGATCCGTACCATGGCCCTTGCCGGTAAAGGCCAGCGATCCCTTGAGCGTGCAACGCAGGTGCACATCCGGCTGATTGGCCGCGGAAGACAAATAACCCCGCGCCCGCGCGATAAAATCGTTCGCCGCCACCATGGGTCCCATGGTGTGGGAGCTGGAAGGACCGATGCCGATCTTGAACAGATCCAGCACACTGATAAACATTGACGCTCCCCCGATCTGTCAGAAATCGACAGGCTGATCGATGGCTTCGCGGGTCTGTGTGAAGACCCGACCCGCTTTTGACTCAAACCTTAGTGCGCCTCGTCCCAGTTGTCACCGATACCCACATCCACTTCCAGCGGCACCGACAGCTCGGCACCCCTGACCATGTTGTCGCGGATAACCTTTGTTGCTTCGTCGATGGCGTCCTCCCTGACCTCGAAGACCAGTTCGTCGTGGACCTGCATGATCATCCAGATGGGCAGTTGCTCTTTTTCGATCACCGCATCCAGGGTGATCATGGCGCGCTTGATGATGTCGGCGGCGGTGCCCTGCATGGGGGCGTTGATGGCGGTGCGCTCGGCGTACTGGCGCCGGGTGTGGTTGCTGGTGTTGATCTCGGGCAGATACAGACGCCGGCCGTAGACGGTTTCGACATAACCCTGCTCGCGGGCTTTTTCGCGAATGTCGTCCATGTACTGTTTGACGCCGGGATAGCGGGCAAAATAAAGGTTCACGTATTCCTGCGCCTGACCGCGCTCGATACCGAGCTGGCGACCCAGGCCAAAGGCGGACATGCCATAGATCAAGCCAAAGTTGATCGCCTTGGCCGAGCGGCGCTGTTCGCTGCTCACCTTGTCCAGTTCGACGCCGAACACCTCGGCGGCGGTGGCGCGGTGGATATCCTCGCCGTTTTTAAACGCCTCAAGCAGGCCTTTATCCCCGGAGAGATGCGCCATGATGCGCAGTTCGATCTGTGAATAGTCGGCGGCCAGCATGCGATAACCGGATTCAGGTACAAACGCCTTGCGAATCCGCCGCCCCTCCTCGCTGCGCACCGGGATGTTCTGCAGGTTGGGCTCGGTCGATGACAAGCGGCCGGTGGCGGCCACTGCCTGCTGGTAAGAGGTATGCACCCGGCCGCTGTCGGGGTGAATCATCTCCGGCAGTTTGTCGGTGTAGGTGGATTTGAGTTTGCTCAGGCCGCGCCATTCGAGCACCCGCTGCGGCAGCTCGTAACCCTGATCGGCCAGCTCCTGCAGCACCGACTCGGCGGTGGAGGGCTGGCCCTTGGCCGTCTTACTCACCACCGGCAGGCCCTGTTTTTCGAACAGGATCGCCTGCAGCTGTTTGGGCGAGCCGAGGTTAAACGCCTCGCCAGCCGACTCGTGCGCGGCCTGTTCCAGCTCCTTGAGCCGTTTGGCCAGCTGCTTGCTCTGTTTATTGAGCATGGCCACATCCAGTTTCACGCCGCGGCGTTCCATGCGCGAGAGTACCGGCATCAACGGCATCTCGATCTCTTTGAAGACTTTCGCCAGGCTGGGAATGGCTTCGAGTTTGGGCCACAGGGTCTGGTGCAGGCGCAGGGTGACATCCGCATCCTCAGCGGCATAGTCGCTGGCCGCTCCAATGTCCACCTGATCGAAGGTCACCTGTTTGGCTCCCTTGCCGGCGACATCTTCGTAGTGAATGGTTTTGTGGCCCAGGTACTTGAGCGCCAGGGTATCCATGTCGTGGCGGCTGGCGGTGCTCTCCAGCACATAGGATTCGAGCATGCTGTCGAAGGCCACGCCGTCCAGTTCAATGTCGTAGCGGCCCAGGACGTTCATGTCGTATTTGATGTGCTGGCCGAGCTTGGGGTAGCGAGGATCCTCGAGCAGCGGTTTTAACTGTTCGAGGACTTTGTCGCGACCCAGCTGTTGCGGGACGCCGGAGTAGTTGTGCGCGACAGGCAGATAGGCGGCTTCGCCCGGTTTTATAGCGAACGAGCAGCCAACAATCTCCGCCTCCATATAATTGAGACTGGTGGTCTCCAGATCGAAGGCGAACAACTCGGCTGCCCTGAGCCGTTTGAGCCAGCCCTCGAAGGTGTTTTGATCCAGGATGGTTTCATAGACCGGTTTGTCGCCGGCATCATCCGACCCGTTATCGTCGCCGGCTTCGGCCTGTTCACCCAGTAGATCACTGAGCCAGCTCTTGAATTCATAACGCTGGTAAAAATCGCGCAATGCCGTGTTGTCGGGCTCGCCGCGATTGAGGGTGTCGGGGCTGACATCGAGATCGACGTCGCATTTGATGGTGACCAGATCGCGGGAGAGCGGCAACTGATCCAGCGAATCGCGCAGGTATTCGCCCACCTTGCCCTTGAACTGGTCGGCGTTCTCCATGATGGCATCCAGCGAGCCGTATTCCTGCAACCATTTTACCGCGGTCTTGGGGCCGACCTTGGGCACGCCGGGGACGTTGTCCACTGTGTCACCGATCAGCGCCAGGTAATCGATGATCTGCTCCGGGCTGACGCCGAACTTTTGTTTGACCCCCTTCACATCGCTGAGCGAGCCGGACATGGTGTTGATCAGGGTAACATGCGCATCCACCAGCTGGGCCATGTCCTTGTCGCCGGTGGAAATAATGGTTTCGATCCCCTCCGCCTCGGCCTGGCGCGCCAGGGTGCCGATCACATCATCGGCTTCCACGCCGGGCACGCACAGCAGCGGCAATCCCATGGCCTGGATAATCTGATGAATCGGCTCGATCTGCTCGGCCAGATCGTCGGGCATGGGCGGGCGATTGGCCTTGTACTCGGCATAGAGATCGTCGCGAAAGGTCTTGCCTTTGGCATCGAACACCACAGCGATATGCTCGGGGTGGTAATCCTTGAGCAGGCGGCGGATCATGTTGATCACCCCGTAGATGGCGCCGGTCGCCTCGCCGTCGGAGTTGGTCAGCTTGGGCATCGCATGGTAGGCACGGAACAGATAGGATGATCCGTCGACCAGGATAAAAGGATTGTTCTGCTTGTCAGACATGGTAATGGTCAACCGTTACGTGAGAATAGTGGCCGAATCTGTCGAACTCGCTCCACAGGATGCATTATACTTGCCCGGCCGCGATATTGCGGCCGCGCACCGCCGACAATAAGACAGGACCGGACCGAACATAATGGACGATAAGCACAAACACCCCGGAATGCTGCCGGTCAACGATACCATGCTGACCCGCGAATCCTGGAAAATTTTCCAGATCATGGCGGAGTTTGTCGAAGGTTTCGAACGGCTGGCGCAGATCCGCCCCTCGGTGAGCATATTCGGCTCGGCCCGCAACCAGCCTGATCATCCCTACTATCAGAAAACCATCGAGATCGCCCGGACCCTGTCCAACGCCGGCTTTTCGGTGGTCAGCGGGGGCGGCCCCGGCATCATGGAGGCCGCCAACAAGGGGGCCTATGAAGGCAAATCGCCCAGCATCGGGCTCAACATCCAGCTGCCCCACGAGCAGGCCGGTAACCCCTATCAGGATATCTCGCTGACCTTCCGGCACTTTTTCTCGCGCAAGGTGATGTTCGTCAAATACGCCGCGGCCTATGTGGTTCTGCCCGGCGGCTTCGGCACCCTGGACGAGCTGGCCGAGATCCTGACCCTGGTACAGACCAAAAAATCACGCCGCATTCCGATTATACTGGTTCATGAACCGTTCTGGACGGGCCTGCTCGACTGGTTCCGCACCACGCTGGTCGACGAGGGCACGATCAACGCCGAGGATCTCGATCTGATCCAGATTCTGGACGAGCCCGAAGCGATCCTGGATGCTATCTTTAAACATTATGAGTACAGCGGCTTCGAGCCCTCGGCGGAAGAGGCCGAGATCATGCTGGACCTGTAAGGCGGTTAACCAATGAATCAACGCACTGTTTTGTTCCTTTTATTCAGCCTCTCGCTGGTCGCCGGACCCCTGCAGGCCGCCGACGATGCCCCGCCGCCCCCGCCATTGCCGGAGGAGCTGGAAGGTTATGAGGATGTTCCGCAACCGGAAGTCACGATTATCCAGCGCGAGGATCGCACCATCGAAGAGGTGCGCATCAACGGCCAGCTGCGTTATGTCAAAGTGACACCCGACAAAGGCGCACCGTATTATTTCATTGACACCGATGGCGACGGCACGGTGGATACCCGAAAGAATGATCTGGATAATCCGACTGTCAACCAGTGGATCCTCAAACGCTGGTAACAGGGCGACCATTTACACTAACGAGTCTGGCTGAAATCCGATATGTCGGTTTATACAAAGGTCGAGCGCCACGAGCTTGAAGCATTTTTACGCCACTACTCGCTGGGGCAACTGGTGGAGTATCGGGGGATCAGTGCCGGTATCGAAAACACCAACTATTTTGTCACCACCACCAATGGTCGCTATGTCCTGACGTTGTTCGAGGCGCTGTCGATGGAGGAGCTGCCCTATTTTCTCGATCTGATGGCGCACCTGGCCGAACACAATGTTCCCAGCGCCCACCCCGAAGCGGACAATGAAGGGCATTATCTGCGCACCCTCAACGGCAGGCCGGCCGCGCTGGTGCTGCGCCTGGAGGGCAAGAGCGTGGACGAGCCCAACCAGGCCCAGTGCGCCGCGCTGGGCCGGGCACTCGGCCATCTGCATGTGGTCGGCCAGTCGTTTACCGGCTACCGGGAAAACCAGCGCGGCCCGCACTGGTGGGTGGAAACGGCCGAGCAGGTGCTGCCGCAGCTGACCGGCGAGGATGCCGAACTGCTGGACAACGAGATTGCTTTTCAAAAGCAGCACCGGCATGACAATCTGCCCCGCGGCGTCATCCATGCCGACCTGTTCCGCGACAACGCGCTGTTTATCGGTAACAAGCTCACCGGCATCATCGACTTCTATTACGCCTGTAATGATGTGCTGCTCTACGACGTGGCGGTCACGGTGAACGACTGGTGTTGCGACGAAAACGGCCACTTCGATGCGCCTCGCCTTGAAGCCTTCCTCGACGCCTACCGCCAGGAACGGGAATTTACCGACGCCGAGCAGGAAGCCTGGCCGGTCATGCTGCGCGCCGCCGCGCTGCGCTTCTGGCTCTCGCGACTGTACGACATGCACTTCCCGCGCGAGGGAGAAATCACCCACATCAAGGATCCGCTGGTATTCCGGCGCATCCTGGCGCGGCGTATCGCGTCCCGGGACTCGCTGTCGCTCCATCCCGGGAGGGACGAGGGACGAGGGACGAGGGACGAGGTTTTTTAGCCACCCCTCCTGTGAAAGCAGCGGGCCTTTACCTCGGCCCTCGTAACTCGTCCCTCGGCCCTGTTGTTTACTTGTGGATAACTTTGTGGACGAAATGGCGGGATTTTCCAGATTCGGTGCATTTTTCGGCACCGTTTCGGGGCGGAAATATTAGCGATTGCTGTTTTATTATATATAACAATAGCTTACATTGTTTTTATGGGCTCAGATTTAATTTTTCGAATATTTTCATAAATGTGTCATGCACTTAGCCAACTGTGTATAACTCCTCTCAGGGTAAACCCTGAGAAGCTTCGCCTATCCCCTGAGCCACGCCCCGGTTGTGGCCAGGATCGCTGCCGGAACGGCCCCCTCTCATGGACAAACTGAGCCAGCTTCTCGAGCGTCTGAGCGAATACACCGGGCGCGCCATCGCCTGGCTGACCGGCGCGATGGTCTGCATCACCTTTGTCGTGGTGGTGTTGCGCTACGGGTTCGACCTGGGCTGGATCGGCCTGCAGGAAGTGATCACTTACCTGCATGCCACGGTCTTTATGCTCGGGGCCGCCTATACCCTGCGCCACGAAGGGCATGTGCGAGTGGACATTTTCTACCAGCGCTTTGGCCCACGCGGCAAGGCATGGGTGAATCTGCTGGGGACCCTGTTGCTGCTGTGGCCCATGTGCCTGTTCATCCTGTTTGTCAGCTGGGATTATGTGGCCGTCAGCTGGGAACGGCTGGAGACCTCCAACGAGCCGGGCGGCCTGCCCTTCGTCTATCTGCTCAAAAGCCTGCTGTTGCTGATGCCGCTGCTGCTGATGCTGCAGGGGCTGGCCGGGGCCCTGCGAAACTGGCAGGTGCTGCGCGGGCGTGGGCATCGCGATAGCGACGAGCACCAGCAGGAGGTGCTTTGAACATGGCCGAACTGATGCCCTTGCTGATGTTTCTGGTCGTCGGACTGGTCCTGCTCAGCGGTTACCCGGTGGCCTTTTCCCTCGGCGGGACGGCACTGGCCTTTGCCCTGCTCGGTCACCTGACCGGCACCTTCGACGAAGCCTTTTTGAGTGCCGCGCCCAACCGGCTGTATGGCATTATGACCAATGGCACCCTGATCGCGGTGCCGCTGTTTGTCTTCATGGGCGTGATGCTGGAGCGCTCGAAAGTCGCCGATCAGCTACTCGATACCATGGCCCTGCTGTTCGGCCCGCTGCGCGGTGGACTGGGGATCTCGGTCATTCTGGTTGGCATGCTGCTGGCGGCCAGCACCGGCATCGTCGGTGCCACCGTTGTCACCATGGGGCTGCTCTCTTTGCCCACCATGCTCAAACGAGGCTACGACCCGGGACTGGCCGGCGGCGCCATCTGTGCCTCGGGGACGCTGGGGCAGATCATCCCCCCCTCGATCATTCTGGTGCTGCTGGGGGATGTCCTCTCCTCGGCCTATCAACAGGCCCAGCTCGACATGGGGCTGTTCGCGCCGGAGACGGTCTCGGTCGGTGATCTGTTTGCCGGCGCGCTGCTGCCCGGCCTGTTACTGGTGGGGCTGTATGTGCTCTATATGCTGGGCGTTGCCTGGCTGCAACCGCAGAAGGTCCCGGTGATGCCGCGTGATGAGCGCCAGCACAGCAAGCGGGAACTCGCCGGCCGGGTGATCAAGGTACTGATTCCGCCGCTGTTGCTGATCGTGGCCGTGCTCGGCTCCATCATGGCTGGCGCCGCCACGCCGACCGAGGCGGCCTCGGTGGGTGCGGTCGGTGCCATGCTGCTGGCGGTATTACAACGCCAGCTCAATCTGGGCAAACTGCGCGAGGTGATGCGCACCACGGTCCAGGTCACCAGCATGGTATTTTTGATCTTCATCGGCGCCTCGTTGTTCTCGCTGGTGTTCCGCGGTTTTGGCGGGGACGAGGCGGTGCGGGAGATTCTCACCAGCCTGCCCGGCGGGGTGGTCGGCGCCATGCTAATCGTCATGCTGGTCATGTTCCTGCTCGGTTTCATTCTCGATTTTATCGAAATCACCTTCGTGATCGTGCCGATCGTCGCGCCCATTCTGCTGATGATGGGACTCGATCCCATCTGGCTCGGCGTGATGATCGCCATCAACCTGCAAACCTCCTTTTTGACCCCACCGTTCGGCTTCGCCCTTTTCTATCTGCGCGGCGTTGCTTCCCAGGGCATGAGCACCAGTCAGCTCTATCGCGGCGTCATGCCCTTCATCGCCATCCAGCT
>NZ_JAVLAZ010000042.1:0-9377 GCF_031581315.1 Thiohalophilus sp. | reverse complement strand
GCGACTCTGCGTCAGGATCTTTGCTAAATTTAGCTACATCTCTCTCGCGGCCATATAGGTCTGTTCGGAGATGCGATGCCATTCCATCGCCTGATCGCGGAATTTCTTGAACGACTCGTAGACCTTCCTGCTCATCTTGTCCTGTTCGGCCACTTCGGCGACGACGTCGTCGGAGAGGTTGCGCAGTTTTTTCAGCACGTCGTCCGGATAGCGGCGCAGGTCGACGTTGTGTTCTTCCACCAGGGTTTTGAGCGCCTGGTTGTTGCGTGCGGTGTATTCGGCCAGCATGTCCTGGTTGACTACCTTGCAGGCGTTACGCACGATGCTTTGCAGATCCTTCGGTAATTCCTCGAAGGCTTCCTTGTTAATCATCGCCTCCAGGGTCGTGCCCGGTTCGTGCCAGCCGGGGTAATAATAGTATTTGGCGATCTTGTACAGACCGAAAGCCAGGTCATTGTAGGGCCCAACCCATTCGGTGGCGTCGATGTTGCCTGATTGCAGCGAGGTATACAGTTCGCCGCCGGGCAGGTTGACCGGGGTCCCGCCGGCGCGCTTGAGGACTTCGCCACCGAGGCCGGGGATGCGCATCTTCAGTCCCTTGAGATCGGCCAGGGAGTTGATCTCCTTGTTGAACCAGCCGCCCATCTGCACACCAGTATTGCCGGCCGCGGCCGGTACCAGATTGAACGGGGCATAGACTTCTTCCCACAATTCCATCCCGCCACCGTAATAGAGCCAGCCATTCATTTCCTGGGCGGTCAGGCCGAACGGTACCGCGGAAAAAAACTGGGCCGCCTCGCTCTTGCCTTTCCAGTAATAGGCGGCACCGTGGCCCATCTGCGCGGTCCCGCGCGAAACCGCATCGAACACTTCCAGCGCGGGGACCAGCTCCCCGGCACCATAGACCTTGACCTCGATCCGGCCACCACTGAGTTCGTTAATCAGGGCCGCCAGATTGTTGGCACCGGTCCCCAGGCCGGGAAAATTCTTCGGCCAGGTGGTGACCATTTTCCACTGGTACTTCGGTTTGGCGACCGCCACGCTGGTACCGGTTACCAGGCCGCCGGCCAGCAATGAGCCGGCGCCGGCGGATTTGATAAAGTCACGTCGTTTCATGGTTCCGTCCCCGTTGTTATTGGTTCGATACAATTTTTTCGTTGTGAAATCGTTACTTCGTCAAAACCCTTGACGCAGATTGTGAACAAACCGGCATAACTTGACCCCGGGATTTGCTACTGGTGTCACGGATTTTATTCTGTCACTATTGAGCGGATTGGTCAGACTGCTGTTCCGGCAAAAACTAAACAATAATGCGGGTGCCATGGAAGAACAAGCTCTGAGGCGAATCCACCGGCGGCTTGTGTTTGTCATCACCGCCAGTTTCGTACTCACTCCGATCATCGGCTATTCGACGGCCTGGTTTTTTACCATGATCCGTGCGGAACAGCTCGCCTCCCTGGAAGCCGCCCTGTTACTGAGCCTGATCACCCTGGCACTGCCGGCCGCCATCTATTTTTATTTCAGACGCTATTTTAAACCGTTGCGTCAGTGGCAAACCAGCCAGCAGGGTTATAGCCCCTTGCCGGAGTCGCTGGATCAGCGGCTGAAAAGTTTCAGTCATAACTACTGGCTGTTTTTCCTGCTTTATGCCCTGCTCGCCCCCACCCTGCAACACTGGCTGGGTCTCTATCCGGTCGAGCAATCCGCCTTTGCCAGTCTCAGTCAGTTTATTCTGCTGCAACTGGTCATAGCCGTGCTGGTCGGCATGCCCGGTTATCTTTATACGCTGGCGTTGATCGGCCGACTGGTGGAACACAACGGCTTTCGCCAGGTGCATGTCAGCATGCAGGCCAAGATGTTGCTGATCGGAGGCTATGTACCGCTGCTCACCGGCACCATCCTGCTCAAGTATTACTGGTGGCGTACCCAGTACATGACCGGCGAAATCATGTTGATCTGGGCGGCGCTCGGGTTGTTTGCCTTTACCGTCACCATTTTGTCCATCCGCAGTCTCAAACAATCCCTGCAGCCGGTGCAGGAGCTGATCAGTGGCAGCGGTGCTACCAATTACGAAGACATGGCCAAACGTCTGCGGCCGCGCTCAACGGACGAGACCGGCTATCTGATTCAGATGCTGGGCCGGTTGTTCCGGCGCCTCGGCGATCAGGAAAGCCATGTGCATGCCATTGTCGATCACGCCGCCGAAGGGATCATCGTGGTCAATGACCAGCACGCGATCGAAACCTTTAACCCGGCTGCGGAAAAACTGTTCGGTTTCACCTCCCAGGAGATTCGCGGCAAATCGCTGGACTGGTTGCTGCCCGACTTCATCCTGCCCAGTGACGAAACATCACTGCCGCACGAAGAAATCGAAGTCGAGGGGCGGCATCGCACCGGGTATGCCATTCCCATGTCGATGCGCATCAGTGTGATGCATAACGACGATCACCTGTATTTCACCTGCCTGCTGGCGGATATTTCAGCGCGCAAGGCGACCGAGCAAATGCTGCTCGATGCCGAAGCGCGTTATCGCAACCTGGTCGAAACCGCCCACGA
This sequence comes from Thiohalophilus sp., assembly GCF_031581315.1. Lineage (GTDB taxonomy): Bacteria > Pseudomonadota > Gammaproteobacteria > UBA6429 > Thiohalophilaceae > Thiohalophilus. The sequence continues at coordinate 6,821 of NZ_JAVLAZ010000042.1, read as the reverse complement.
TCTGGTCTGGAGCATGGACTGCGACGGGCGCTGGACCTATCTCAACGATGCGGTAAGCCGGATTTACGGTTACCAGGCGGAAGAGATGCTGTTCCAGCACTTCACCGAATTTCAGTCACCGGAGTCCAGCCGCCAGGATCAGGCCGCCATGGAGCGGGTACTTCAGGGCCATGAACTGCTGGAGTATGAAACCATTCATCTGGACAAGGACGGACAGCGGCGCTATATCAGTTTCAATGCCAAACCCCAGCATAATGACAACGGCGAAATCGTCAGTATCATGGGCACCGCACGCGACATCTCGGCGCAAAAGGCCTTTGAGCGCGAACTGACCTACCAGGCCCAGCATGACACGTTGACCGGGCTTTATAACCGTAATTATTTTCAACGTGAACTCGAGCGCTCGCTTAGCCGGATTCATCGCCACGGTAACAGTTGTGCGCTGCTGTATATGGATTTGGATCAGTTCAAGTATGTCAACGACACGCTCGGCCATGCCGCCGGCGACAGGTTGTTGCTCGAATGCAGCGAGCTGCTGCAGGAACATACCCGGGATGCTGATCTGCTGGCACGCTTCGGCGGCGATGAATTTACCGTATTACTGGATGATGTCGAGCAGCCGGCCGCCATGCAGGTCGCGGAAAGCATTCGCCTGCTGTTCGAAAACTACCGCTTCATTGACGGTGGCAAGACGTTCAATGTCACCTCCAGCATCGGTATCGCCATGCTCAACCAGCAGACCAAAACCGGGGACGAGGTGCTCTCGCACGCCGACCTGGCGTGTAACATCGCCAAATCCCAGGGGCGCAACTGTCTGCACCTTTATGACCCCGGTGACAAGCAACGCGACGGAATGGCCGAGGATATGGGCTGGGCCAGCCGGGTACGGGATGCGTTCGAGAACGACCATTTCAAACTCGCGTTTCAACCCATCGTCAATATAGACAGCGGTCTGAGCGAAGATTATGAAGTACTGCTGCGCATGTCGCTGGATGACGGCGATGTCATCCTGCCGGGGGGCTTTTTGCCGGCCGCCGAGCGTTTTGGTCTGATCAACCACGTGGATCGCTGGACCGTGCGCAACGCCATGCAATATCTGGCTGAACTGCATCAGGACAATAATCAGATCCGTTTTGCCATTAATCTTTCCGGGCGCGCTTTCGAGGATCGCGAGTTGCTGCCTTTGATAAACAGCCTGTTGCGTGAGACCAGTCTTAGTCCCGCCACCCTCACTTTTGAAATTACCGAATCCGCAGCGATCTCCAATCTTGCCGAGGCAACCCGCTTTATCTATCAACTCAAGGATATCGGCTGCCAGTTTGCCCTGGATGATTTCGGTACCGGCTTCTCGTCATTTGCCTATCTCAAGCACCTGCCCGTGGACAAGCTCAAGATCGACGGCTCTTTCGTCAAGGGTTTGGCCAGCTCACAGGTGGATCAGGCAATGGTGCGTTCCATGAACCAGATCGCCCACGCGCTCGGCAAACAGACGATTGCCGAATTCGTGGAAAACAGAAAAACACTCGGCTTGCTACGGGAGTTCGGTGTTGATTTCGCCCAGGGCCACTATCTGGGCAAGCCGTCCAGCAAAATAGCGGAACAACACACGCGCGCGAATTCGATAACCAACGCCTGAGTTAATCTCATCAGCGCCCTGTCTCTAACCGGGGTCGATAATCCCGCAGAATGACTCGCACGGTCAGGCCTCCAGCGGTTGAGCTATCCAGTTCCAGTTCGGCCTGCAACAGGTCGGCGCAACGCCGGGCAATCGCCAGCCCGAGTCCACTGCCGCTTTGCGACTGGCCGGGTTTGCGAAAATAACGCTCGAAGACGCGTTGATACAATTCCGGCTTGATACCCGGTCCACTGTCGGTAATACACAGCACCATGTCCGTTTGCCGTTGTTCGGCTTCAATGGTCACCTGTCCGCCATCGGGCGTGTAATGAATCGCATTGTCGATCAGATTACGCAGTAATATTTCCAGGCTGACCGGCTCGGTGGCCAGTGATAGCCCGGGGATCGATTCGAATTCGATTGTGACGGATTTTTTTTCGGATTTATCTGACAGCTGCCTGATAACGGCTTCCAGCATCTGCTTTAAATCGACCGTCACTGGTTCTATGTCGCGGGCATTATCCAGTCTGGCCAGGGTCAGCATCTGGTTTAACATGTGCGTCATACGATCGACCCCCGCCAGGATATCTCTCAGTGCCTCCTCACGCTCGGCATCAGAATCGCTGCGCAACGCTACCTGAACCCGGGTCTTGAGCGCTGATAGCGGGGTGCGCAGCTCATGGGCGGCATCGTCTGTAAAACGGCGTTCTTTCTCCAGTGCGGTATTTAACGCCCGAAACAGGGTATTCAGTTCGCTCACCAGCGGCACCACCTCATCCGGCACGCCTTCAAACTGCAGTCCTTCGAGATTATCCGGATCCCGATTCGCCACCGCGCTGCGAAGTCGCTGCAGTGGTTGCAGCGCGGTGCCAATCGACCACCAGATCAAAAACGCGATTATCGGAATGGAAATCACCGATGGCATAAGAAAGTGCAAAACGATCTCGGCCACCAGTTCATCACGTATGTCATAACGCTCGCCGACCTGGATCAGATAACCATGCTCATCATCCCACAGGGTAAAGACCCGCCAGCGATCGCCGCTGAAGGTCTCATCATGATAGCCCTTTTGATGTGGGTCCAGCCCCTGCGGTGACATCGGTTCGGTTCCAATATGTCCGGAATGCAGCAACAGGCGGCCATTGGGATCCCACAACTGGAACGCCAGCTTGCGCTCGTACTCATGATAGTCTTTACGCTCGTCGCCCCCCGCATCGTCATCGGCAATGGCCGGCATATTGCCGCCGGCATCGAGAAATTCCTGAATTGATCGAAAATCCTCGTGCCGGGTCCGGGTCAGAATAATCGACAGCAAGACCCGCGCCGACTGGGCCAGTTGCGCATCGAACAGCTCCTCCACCTCGTGAGCCGAGGATCGGTAACTGCCCCAGACGGTCAGTGCGCCACTGAGGACGATCACCAGAATCAGAATCAACAGCAATCTGTTACGGATGGAATTCACTCTACTGGCCGCTCCATCCGATAACCCACGCCGCGAATTGTCTTGATCGTGTCGGCGCCCACCTTTTTCCTGAGATTATGGATATACACTTCCAGCGAGTTACTCTCGACCCCGCCTTCCCAGCCATACAGGATAGACTCAAGTCTGTCCCGCGGTATCACCTCGCCGGTATGCCTTAACAGGTATTCCAGCAACTGATACTCCTTTTTGGAAAGCGGCGTCTCTTCGCCATTGATCTCAAGCCGGTGCGCGGCGGTATCCAGGGAGACCCCGCCAAGTTCAATCTGGCTTTGCGCGCGCCCTTCATTGCGCCGGGTAATGGCCCGTAACCGCGCCAGCAACTCGTCCAGATCGAACGGCTTGATCAGATAATCATCGGCTCCCGCATCCAGCCCGGTGATACGATCAGAAACTGCATCGTAGGCGGTCAGGATCATAACCGGCAGTGTCTTTTTTTGCCTGCGCAGGCGTTGCAGCACCTCGATGCCGGACATGCCGGGCAGACCGATATCCAGCACGACCACATCGAACTCATCACTTTGCAGAGCCTGTAATCCGGCTTCACCTTCGGTCAGCCAGTCGACCGTATAGCCGTCCTGCTTCAGGCCGGCCCTGACGGCCTTGCCCAGCATTTCGTCATCTTCAATCAGTAACAGGCGCATGGCGTTGCATCATCCGTGTCATTTTCGGTCTGTGGCTTGCATGTTAAATGTGAACCTTCTCTCGTTCTATACATAGCATGTCATTCTTAAGATTGTCTTAAGGTTCGGGCGCTACATTGCCAGCGTGCCCAAACCAACGGAATAACCGTATGCTGCGCTCGACTGCCATCGCCCTGTCCCTTGCCGCAAACCTGTTGCTCCCCGCTCAGCTACCGGCCGCCAGTGTCCCGGCCCCGGATTTTACCCTCTCGGGCCCGCAAGGTGGGGTCGAGCTGCAGAAATATCGCGGCCGCGTCGTTTATCTCGATTTCTGGGCCTCCTGGTGTACTCCGTGCCGCAAATCGTTTCCCTGGATGAATACCCTGCAACAACGTTACGCCGATGACGGGCTGGTGGTGCTGGCTATCAATCTCGATCAGGACACCGCAGCAGCCCGCCGCTTTCTGGATAAATACCCGGCTTCCTTTACCGTGGCCTTCGATCCTGATGGCAGCGTTGCCGAACGCTACGACCTCAAAGGCATGCCATCCAGTTATTTGATCGATCGACAGGGCAAGCTGGTCATGTCACATGTCGGTTTTCGCACGTCCGATGCCGACCGACTCGAGGCGCGCATCAAAGCTCAACTGGAACACTAAAATCATGAGGGACCCCATGTACAAGACGATCATTAGTGCTGTCGCCTTCTCCCTGCTGGCAGGAGGCTGCAGTCTGCAGAATGTCGAGCCCTGGGAGCGGGATATCCTGGCCCGGGATAAAATGCAGCTCGATCCCTACCCGGTCGACCGCTACCTGGACGACCATATCTATTACAGCAAGGAAAGCTCCACAGGCGGCGCCGGTGTCGGCGGAGGAGGTTGCGGATGCAACTGACCAACCCTCCTCAGGTCCGTCGCAAGCTCGCGCTGGCTACCGCTTCGTTACTGGGAGCGGTGGGCCCGGTTGCCCAGGCCGCCACGGCGGATGACTGGCAGGTCGACAGCAGCGTACTCTATTACTCGGAAGATAGCCGCGTGACCGCCATTGAGCCGGTTATCCGGGCGCGCAAGGAGATCGGTGATGACGAGTACATGACCTATCGCCTGGTGGTGGACAGCCTGACCGGCTCTTCGGCCAACGGGGCAATTGCGACCGCTTCGCCGCAGACCTTTACCTCGCCCTCGGGCAATGCCACCTATACGACCCCGGCCAATACCACGCCGCTGGATCCGACCTTCCTGGATACCCGGGTGGCACTCAATGCCGAGTGGGAAAAACCCCTGAGCCGGTATCTCAAGGGCATTTTTGCAGTCAATGCCTCCACCGAGTATGACTATACCTCGCTGGGTGTTTCCGCCACCCTGAGCCGCGATTTCAACCAGCGCAATACCACGTTGAGCGCCGGTCTCTCCTACAATCTTGATACGATCGAGCCGGTCGGCGGGATTCCGGACGGTCTGACGGCGATGCCGACCACCACCAGCGTGCAAAAAAGCACCCTGGGGAGCAGTGATGACAAGACCGTGGCCGATTTTCTGATTGGCGTCACCCAGGTCATCGATCGCAAGACCCTGATGCAGTTCAACTATACCTACGGCATGGATGACGGCTACCTGACCGATCCCTACAAGATTCTCAGTGTGGTCACCGGCCCGTCCTCCGAGACGCTGGCGGGGACGCCCTATCTTTACGAGAACCGTCCCGACAGCCGGGCACGCAACGCGCTCTACTGGAAAACCGTGCACCAGTTTAACGAGGATGTGATCAACTTCAGCTATCGCTATTACTGGGATGACTGGGGCATCACCTCGCATACCCTGGACGCCCGTTATCGCTTCGAGATGGGCGGCGGCCATTATCTGATGCCCCATGCCCGCTATTATCTGCAGGATAAAGCCGATTTCTACAACTACAAACTCGTGGACGGCAACATTCCGCAATACGCCAGTGCCGACTATCGCCTGGCCGATCTGAGTACCACAACGCTCGGACTGAAGTACGGCATCCAGCTGGCCAATGACAGTGAGTTCTCGGTACGGGCGGAGATGATGACTCAGCAAAGCGAAGGCGATGCCCCGTTCCCCGACGTGGACGCGATGATCCTGCAACTGAACTATTCGTTTCTGTTCTGATACACGGCCCGATATCGGGTAATATGGATGGCTGAATGTTCAGCCATCCGAACCAGCATGTCAGACGATCTGCAGTTTAAATCCGGCGACGGTTTTCGCTCGGCCCACTTTCAGGCCATGGCCAGCCCCTGCGAACTGCTGGTGGACAGCGATGACCCCGCCCTGATCGAACAACTGGCCCGCACGGCACAGAGCGAAGCCCTGCGCATCGAGCGCAAATTCAGTCGCTATCGCGATGACAATATTATCCATCGTATCAACCATACTCACGGCCAGCCGGTCACTGTTGACGAGGAGACGGCGGCCCTGTTCGATTATGCCGATCACTGTTACCGGATCAGCGAAGGATTGTTCGATATCACCTCCGGCGTGCTGCGCCGCGCCTGGCACTTCGATGGCAGCGATCGGATTCCCGATACCCAATCCGTGGAGACGCTGCGCCAGGCCATCGGCTGGCCCCGGGTCGAGTGGCAACGGCCCGAGATCCGTCTGCCCGAGGGCATGGAGATCGACCTGGGCGGCATCGGCAAGGAGTACGCGGTAGATCGGACCGCGCAATTACTGGCACAACAGACCGGGGCCAGTTTTCTGATCAACTACGGCGGCGATCTCTATGCCAACCGGCCACGGCACAATGGCCATGGCTGGGTCATCGGCGTGGAACAACCTGAACAGCACAGGGATAACACGGATATCAATCTGGCCTCGGCGGCCGTGGAAGGTTTTGAACTGCAGCAGGGTGGCATTGCCACCAGCGGGGATGCACGCCGTTTTCTGCTCAAGGACGGAATACGCTATTCCCATATCCTGAACCCTTTGACCGGCTGGCCGGTGCGGGACGCGCCCCATTCGATCACGGTACTGGCCGGCACCTGTACCGACGCCGGAATCCTGGCCACGCTGGCGATGCTGCAGGGCGCGGAGGCCGAGGCCTTTCTCGAGGCCCAGCAGGTGAAATACTGGGCGATACG
>NZ_JAVLAZ010000137.1:1371-4341 GCF_031581315.1 Thiohalophilus sp. | reverse complement strand
CTCAGCTGGATAGAGTACCTGGCTACGAACCAGGCGGTCGGAGGTTCGAATCCTTCCGGGCGCGCCAAATAACGACAAAAGCCCGCTTTATGCGGGCTTTTGTCGTTATTGGCTCTGGTATGGAGATTCGAACCTCCGACCGCAAAATTATAAATAGTGTTCGACAAATTCGCCGGGAGCGAATTTGGACGTCGCAAAGCGACGCCCGCAGGGTGCAGGCCAGGGATGGCCTGCATCAATCCTTCCGGGTGCGCCACTCAAAAAGCCCATTCCAAAAGGAATGGGCTTTTTTCGTTTCCCTGCGCCCGTCGGATTTCCAGCCCGGCAGGTCGCTCTCGGCATCCTGCCTTCCGCGACATTAGTACATCCCGGTACGTCATCCGTGGCCGGGCGTTCGCCGAACTGCGAATGTCCACTGGACATTCGGTTCCGGCTCACCCTTCCGGGGACCCCGGAACTTCTTCGGGTTTCATCAAGCCTTCGCAATACGCGTTGCTTATTCGCCTCGCGCCATATAAAACAGAAAGGGGCATTGTCAGGTGGTCTTTTTTTGTTTTATTCGTTATTCCTTCCTGTCAGATATGAATCTGTGCGGAATGATTGCGGGACAGAACCTTTTCCCGGGTCTATGCTGAAACTGAACAGACGACGAACCGGAGGAAAAGGATGGAACATGACAAAGTAGCGGAGCGTATTCATCGCGTGGCGCGGCTCTACAGGCAGTTTGATAATGAGTACTGGGCGCTGGTGTCGCAGCTTCACCATGCGGGACGGCATCTGGGGATCACAGGGCCCGATCATGAGCGGCAGGCTATGGCTGAGCTTACTTATGTCGGCGAGCTATTTCGTATCGGCTTGCGATTGGTAACCGTCGAAGGCACACCGCTCGGCGAGATCTATCTGGATCATGTTGGTGATGAGGCAACGCATCGCGTGGGGCGATTGTTCCTCGACGAGGCGGGCCAGCTCCTCGATGCGCCGGCCGGCGCGGTACTCGGGCAGATACGCGATCCTGATATTGCCCGGCACCTGCTGGTAAGCTGGTTGGACGGCTGGTTGCGGGATTCGGCAGAGCTCAAAACGTTGTAAATGGCGAATAAGCCGAATCCAATCAAAACGCATCACACGTCGAGCTGTTGAGATTCAGGCTTGATGGTTTATTCTGGTTGACGCATTGATATATCGGCATGACAAACCGGATTTGAGATATCAATGGAGAAACGATTAATCCAAAACAGCAACGAGTCAGTGTTGATGCAGATCAACTTTACGCAGTGCGTACGCTATTATAATTTAAACTGCTATGATGGTTAGTGTGACAGTGAAACTTTTAAATTTCAGACTGATATTAGCAGCGATTGTTGGCCTCGCCGGCCTCTTTTTATCGGGAGCGATACACGGCGAGGAGTATATCGAGTGGGAAGCCGATGGCTATTCTATCCCCGAGCCGCTGGGTGGCCTGCAGGGCGATCCGGTGCGGGGCAGGGCGGTGGTAATCGATCGCGATAGCGGTAATTGTCTGGCCTGTCATCGCATGCCGATCCCCGAAGAGCCCATGCATGGTACCGTCGCGCCACCACTTCATGGAGTCGGTTCCCGCCTGAACGAAGGCCAGTTACGTTTGCGGGTCGTTAACGAGCAACGGGTCAATCCCAATACCATTATGCCGGCTTTCTACAAGCGACCCGGTGACTACCATCGTCCCCATCCGGCCTTCAGGAGCACAGTGCTGACAGCCCAGGAAGTGGAAGACGTGGTGGCCTACCTGATGACGCTCAAATGAGGTGCATGATGACAAAGTGCTTTATGCAGATTGTGCCTTTCGCCCTGTTGATGATGTCCGGATCGCTGTTCGCGCTGGAGCCGCAGTCCAGTTATGAATTATTGAGTGAAGATCTCAAACAAATGCAGGACGATGATTTTGCCAATCCGGGCATGATGACAGTGGATCGGGGACAGGAACTGTTTCAGAAACCGGGTTTCAATGGTAAATCCTGCGCAACCTGTCATGGCGACAATGGGGAAAAGCTCGATCCCGAACAGATCGCAGCCTATCCAAAATATGATTCGCAACGCGGACCGGTGACGTTACAAAGTCAGATCAACCAGTGTTATGCGGATCGCCAGGAAGAGTTTCCCATGCTTTATGATGCCGACGAACTGATTGCCCTGGAGACTTTTGTGCGTTATCTCGCCCGGGGTGAGAAGGTCAATGTGGATATCAGCGGATCGATGCGCGAACATTACGAGGCAGGCAAGGAAATTTTTCATACTCGTATCGGGCAACGTGATATGGCCTGTGTGCATTGTCATGAGATGTATGCAGGCCAGCGTTTGCGCGGCCAGATACTGAACCAGGCTCAGATCAATGGTTTTCCCATTTACCGTATTACCAATGGCACGATCATGAGCCTGCACGAGAAATATATCGGCTGCTATGGCACTTTGCGTGCCATGCCTTACGAGCCGGGTTCACAGGAATATATCGATCTGGAAGTTTATATGAATGCCCGCGGTAACGGTTTGCCGATTGAGACACCCGGCGTCAGACATTGATCGCCGTACACTAACCGTTTTTCTGTGCCAGACTCGAATTTATCGAACAAGAGGAGAAGCGAAAATGCTCGATCTCAATCCTGAACGGATTTGTAACATTATCCAGCTGGCCCGTGAATTTCATGCCAAGGAAGCTGTGGTGATCCCCGAGATGCCGAATAATTCCGGCGATGACTGGGCATTACAGGTGCTGGCTGACCATCGGGATGATCCCGTTTACCGGGAACTGAAATACGCTATCGGGGATATGGAACCGGATCAGCAGGCCCAGCTATTGGCGCTCTGCTGGCTGGGCCGTGAGGATTACGCCCTGGATGAGTGGGACGCCGCAGTACGCACGGCCGTGGAGAATCTGGTTTCCAGCTCGGCTGAACAGATCATTGCTATTCCCTATATCGCCGACTATCTCGAAGA
>NZ_JAVLAZ010000137.1:0-1271 GCF_031581315.1 Thiohalophilus sp. | reverse complement strand
AACCGTATATTCTGCGTATGACTATCGACGCCGAATCGTTCTATACCGCACTGGCCCACCCGCTGCGCCTGCGCGCTCTGTTGCTTCTGCAACAGGAGGGGGAGCTGTGCGTCTGCGAGTTGACCCACGCGCTGGGGGTGTCGCAACCGATGATCTCCCGCCACCTGGCGCAGTTGCGCCAGAGCGGTGTGGTTGGCGATCGCCGCCAGGGATTGTGGATCTATTACCGCCTGCACGAGGCGTTGCCCGCCTGGGCCAATCAGGTGCTGGCCGCGACCGCCGACGGGGTGGCCGATCAATCGCCCTATACCGATGACCGCCAGGCCCTGGCCGGCATGCCGGATCGGCCGGGCACCGCCTGCTGCGCCTGACTTCTCTCTGATTAATAACAACACGCGACGGAGTCCTGGATGAATATTCTGTTTCTTTGTACCGGCAATTCCTGCCGTTCGCAGATTGCCGAAGGCTGGGCGAAACAATTTGCCCCGTCGGACTGGATCATTGAATCGGCCGGTATCGAGGCACACGGCAAGAACCCGCGTGCCATCGCGGTGATGGCCGATGCGGGCGTGGATATCGCGCAACAGGAATCGACCAGACTCACCTCCGATATGCTCGAACACGCCGATTACCTGGTGACCGTCTGTGGCCACGCCGATGAAAACTGTCCGGTGCTGCCGGCCAATACCCGCAAGGCGCACTGGCCGCTGGACGATCCGGCCAAAGCCACCGGCAGCGAGGACGAAATCATGCAGGTGTTTCGCACGGCCCGCGACGATATTCGCCGCCGGGTCGAGGAACTGGTACAACGTCTGAAGGCAGAGCAATGAGCGCACAGTGCGAAACCACCGCGAAAAAGTCCGCCGGGGCCGGGATGGGTTTTTTCGAACGCTATCTGACCGCCTGGGTGTTCCTGTGCATTGTGGTCGGTATCGGCCTGGGGCACTTTTTCACCGACACGTTTCAGGCTGTCGGTGCACTGGAGATCGCCCGGGTCAACCTGCCGGTGGCGGTGCTGGTGTGGCTGATGATCATTCCCATGTTGCTCAAGGTCGATCTGCGTGCCCTCAAAGGGGTGACGCAATACTGGCGTGGGGTGGGCGTGACGTTGTTCGTCAACTGGGCGGTGAAGCCCTTTTCAATGGCGTTGCTGGGCTGGCTGTTTATCGGCTGGCTGTTTTACGACTGGCTGCCGGCCGATCAGATCGACAGTTACATCGCCGGACTGATCATCCTGGCCGCCGCGCCCTGTACCGCGATGGTGTTTGTCT
>NZ_JAVLAZ010000136.1:0-4367 GCF_031581315.1 Thiohalophilus sp. | reverse complement strand
TCAGCCATGTTATTGCCTCAGGGTCGGATTAGTCCTCATGATATCCCGTTTTGTCATAGACAAAAAAGATTTGTTTGATTATTCTTTACTCAAGCACGTGTTCCGGGGCCTTTGTGCCTCAAGCCGGTCCGGCCCCGAACACAGCCACCCGTTATGTCAGCGCCGCGCCGTTTTGGATGGCGCCGAGCGCAACACCCATTTAATCGCGCAAGCGCAAGGGAGCTATCATGAGCAATCTGATTCGGATGGTCTATGCCAGTACCTCCAGCAATCCAATCGAAACAGCCAATGGCGCGGTCCCCCGGGACGTCGGCCGGATCCTGATGCAATCACGCAAGAATAACCCGTCTCGCCAGATTGGCGGCGTGCTCTATTTCAGCAACAACTTTTTCTTTCAGTGTCTCGAAGGCGATCAGCAGGAAGTGGATGATCTGTACCGCAAGCTGGCCGAGGATCCGCGGCATACCCATCTGCAAACCCTGTCGGTTAAACGGGTGGAACAGCGTCTGTTTCTGGACTGGTCGATGAAATACGTGGCCCTGGATCATCAGGTACAACAGATCCTTCGCCAGCATGGCCTCAACAGCTTTAATCCTTATGAATTCAACGCAGCGATGATCGACAGCATGCTGGGTCTGTTTGTCCGGGCCAGGGATATGACCGCCAGCTCCGATCAGCAGCACGCCTCTGCCGGGGCAGTCCCCCGTCCGGGACTTTTGTCGCGCCTGTTTGGTCGCAAGCGAGCCGCCTGATCGGTGAATCTGCCAAATCAATCCACTATGGTGGGCAGGCTGAATAACATGAACACCCGGATAACCAGTGCCGCCTTGCTGGCGAACTGCGCAACATGATGACGCACTACCGGCGCTAACCTTCCTCCCGTTCAGATAGCGAGCGTAAGAAAAACCGCCGCCCCGCCGGGCGACGGTGTTTCTCTTCGGCCAGTTGCTCCACAATATAGGTCCGCAGAGCGGCATGCGCCGCTTCCTTGCTGACAAACGGCCCCCGATCCGGTCCCTTGCGCACCGCAAAGAACCACTCCCCGTCAACCTCGTAAAACCGTTCCGAACGGGCCGGCGCCTGTTCCTTTTCGTCATCATACCGGTACATGGTTATCACCGCCTTTCGCCTCATGCCTTGTCAGGGTCGAAAAGCATAGCCGGATGCCTCGTGTTTGCCTGTCGGACCCGGCTGAAAATCATGTAGGGCTTTTCTCAAATGCCTGTCAGCATTTGCCGACAGGGTTATTCTGTGAGCGGGGTTGTGTTTGCCTGGCGCGCACTGTTTTATCCTTCATCACCCGCGCAATCTGTTTTGCGAAACTATCCTTATATTGATGGAACCTTTTGACACGCCCGGGCGTGTAATACTGTATGGCCATTATCCCCCTGCTAGCCGGCCGCCGCGCCCGCCGGTTTGAACAACAGCTGCGCCCGCATCTGCCGGCGCTGTATCGCTATGCCTATCGACTCTGCGGCAGTCGCGACGATGCCGAGGATCTGGTCCAGGAGCTGCTGACGCGCCTGTTCGAAAAGCAGGTTCCTCTCGATAATCTGGAGCACCCGCAAAGCTGGTTGCTGACCGTCCTCTACCGCCAGTACATCGATACACACCGCAAATCGCAGCGCACGCCCACCGATCTGAATGCTGAACACAGCGCGGAGATTCTCGATAACTTGCACCAGACTCACGACACCCCGGATCACGCCCTGGAACAGAACCGCCTGCAATATGATTTGCAACGGGCCATCGATTCACTGAACGAGGAACAGCGCCTGGTTGTGCTGCTGCACGACGTGGAGGGGTTCACCCTGCCGCAGTTACAAGAGGTGCTGGACATTCCCGGCGGCACGCTCAAGTCACGCCTGCATCGCGCCCGCGCCCGCTTGCGGGAAATTTTATCGTCCGAAGGGGAACCTTCCGCCCCCATCGAGCGTGTTAACGGGTAGGAGTGAACACATGATCAACTGCACCACATTTCAACAGCAACTGGATGACTGGCTCGACGGCAAACTTTTAGTCGACGAACAGGTTGCCCTGCAGGAACACCGGCAACAGTGCGACCGCTGTCGGCGGAAGTACGCTGCAGCCCAGGAACTGCAACAGGCGCTGCGCGATCTGCCCGTCGCGCCACCTTCGTCCGACTTTGCCCGGCGCGTCATGCGGCACGCCACCCGGTCACGTAACACGGCCGCCCGCGGCTGGCTGAAAGGATCGATCGCCGCCGGCGCACTGATCACCGCGTTGTTCGCCGGCTATCTGGCCGGCAACCTCTCCGGTACCGGCGAGCATAACGGGGCAATCACCGTAACCCTGGCACCGCAACAAACCCGGACCGTGCAGCTGGCCTTTAACAGCAAACAGGCGCTGGAGAATGTCCGGCTGACGCTGCAATTACCGGAGCAGATCGAAATCGACGGCTATCCCGGCCGCCGGGAACTGAGCTGGCAAACCAATCTGGCGCAGGGCAGCAACCGACTGCAACTACCGCTGATTCTTCGCGACCGCAACTGGCAGGGCGGCGAGCTGATCGCCCGGCTTGAACACCCCAGCGGCCAGCGGGAATTTCGTATTCAGGCTCGAACTAACCCGCCTGTCAATTCAGGCACCACCCAACAGACGCTGTAAACCCAACCCGACAGGAGCACGACCATGAAAAAACTGAACCTTTCGCTTTTGACCCTGATGGCAGCCCTGCTGCTGCCGCTCGGCGCCCAGGCCCAGGAGGATGATCTGGAAGTCACCCTCGAGGCGGTCCCGGCCGACAGCTCCGCCGATGCCGCGATTAATAATATTGAATTACCTCAAGATGCCGATCCCCAGGCCCATAAAAACGCCGAATTCGGCATCGGCACCGCCAACAAGGCTCGTCGCCTGCGCGAGGAAATGAGCCATGAATTTGGCAGCGAGGTCTCCGATGCCGCGCGCGAACGCGCCCGGGAACGGACACAGAACATTCAGGTACCCGGAGAACGCCCCTAGTCACCCCTCAAACAACTGTTCACTCGCAAGCCACGCCGGCAATTACCGGCGTGGCTTTTGGTGTTTAACCACAACGTATTGGAAAGGTTTTATCGTATGTCGTGTTACCGGTTCTGGCGTTCTCTTCAACCACTGGCGCTCGTTGCGCTGCTGCTTGGCACCATCACCCCCGCCCTGGCTGCCACGGCCGGTCAGTCTGAATTTGACCAGGGGCTCAAGGCCGCGCAAAGCGGCCGGCATCAACAGGCCATCAAGGCGTTTTTACAGGCGCAACAGGCCGGCTTTGACAAACCCGCCCTGCATTACAACCTGGGGGTGAGCTATTTTCGGCTCGGGGATTATGCCAGGGCCCGGCAACAGTTCGAGCGGCTGACCCGCGATCCGCAGTGGGCGGCGCTGGCCCACTACAATCTCGGCCTGGTGGCCCGGCGTCTGGACGATTCCGATCGGGCCGCCGACCATTTCGAGCAGGCCTATCGGCGCAGTGACAATACCCGTTTGCGGGCACTGGCTGCCACGGCACTGGATCGTCTGCCGGTCTCCCGCCGCGATGCCGGTACTACCGTATCCGCCACCGTCGCCGCCGGCTACGACAGCAATGTGGCACTGGCCCCCGATGCCGAAACCGTCAACCTGAGCGACAACAGCGATCTTTTTGTCGAAGCCGGCGCGTTGATCAATCATCGTCTCAGTGCCGACCGCTATCTGTTCGGTGGCCTGCATGTGCGCCAGTACACCGACGTCAGTGAATACGATCAATACAGCCTGCGCCTGGGATTGAACCAGTTGCACACGGGGCAGCGCTGGCAACTGGATGTCAGCGGTTACGTGGACACGATTTATGTCGACTCGAGCCGCTTTGAACAGTCATTGAATGTCGACGTCCGTGCCCGCCGCCCCCTGGCCGGCGGCAAGGTGCTGGGTCTGCGTTATCAGGCCGGTCTGATCGACGGTGGCTCACGTTACGCCTATCTTGGTGGCTGGCAACAGCGCCTGGGTATCGATGGCTGGTTACCCACCGATGCCGGACGACTGCGTCTGGGCTATCAGCTGGAACTCAACGATCGCGATGATCTCACCCAGAGCGGCGAGTTTTTCAGTTACTCACCGACCCGCCACAAGCTGTTCGTTGTGCTGGATCGCTCCGGCCCCGGCGACTGGCACTACACCCTGCGCGGCGAATACCGCTACAGCGATTACGCCGATCCCTACCGGATCAGCAACGGTACGATCACCGAGGTACAACGCGAGGATCACCGTTACCTGGCCGGTGTGCGCGGCCAGCGCAAGCTTTCGGAAAAAACAGACCTGTTTCTGGATTACCGGTATATCGACAACGACTCCACGCTGGAAGCCTACGATTATGCCCGGCATCAGATCATGGG
>NZ_JAVLAZ010000135.1:0-4417 GCF_031581315.1 Thiohalophilus sp. | reverse complement strand
AACGGAAGGTGGCTTAAACGAGCACTCGGAGCGGCACAAATACGCGACAGGTCCAATTTTGCTATAGATGCTGGTCGGATGGAACGAATTCGGCGCCGTTCATCGACTGTCCATCGAGAATCTCGCAGCGTGATGACGCTTGCAGCCGCCGCCCCCAGCTAAAAGCGGCGGCATTACGCAGGATCTGGTCGCGGGATTCTTCAAAACTCATGAAGACGCCGCCTTCTCCTCGCGCCAGGGCGCTGGCGAGGATCTGGAGGCCGATGATGGTTTTGGCGCACCCCGGCTCACCGATCACCAGGGTCGCGCCCCCGGCGGGCAGTCCACCATTGGTGACCGTATCCAAATCGTGGATACCTGTCGGGCGTTTGACAAGCCCGTGTTCGGCGGTCGTGTTAGTGTCGTACATCGTATCTCCTTTACGAAGGTTTCCTCCGTCATCAGGGGCATGTCATGACCTACCTGAGGGGGTCGCGTCGGGGAGGCGTGGACGTCAGGGGCAAACGGGAATGTTGCTCCAGCAACCAGCGAAAATCTTCCACTTCCAGCGGCATGCTATAATAGTAACCTTGACCTAATCGGCACCCCAGTTCGATCAAGACATCGCGCACAGCTGTATTCTCCACGCCTTCTGCCACAGTGTCGGCCCCCAGTACCCGGCTGATGCCCAGGACCATGGATACAATATTGCGATTGAGGGGGGCCTCGAGAAGGTTGCGTACGAACCCCATGTCGATCTTGATCTCATCGAAGGGGTATTTCTGGAGGTAGAGCAGCGATGAATAGCCAGTACCGAAGTCGTCCAGGGAGATCCGTACCCCCAGCTCATGCAGGTCATCGAGCTGTTTTCGCGACGACTCTGCATCCTCGCTAAACACGCTCTCGGTGATCTCCAGCGTCAGACCCGCCGGATCGATGGCATAAGTCTCGAGGGCTTCCTGTACCTTGTGGGTAAAGCCGCCCAGACGGAGCTGTTCCACCGAGACGTTCACCGAAACCTGGACCACGTCGAGTTCCGCGTCCAGCCACTCACGCAGATGACGACAGGCCTGGAACAGCACCCAGTTGCCGATCGGGCCGATCAACTGGCTCTGTTCGGCGACATCTATGAACTGGTTGGGCATCTGCATGCCGCGTTCCGGGTGCATCCAGCGGATTAGCGCCTCGCAGGCGACCAGCTCGCCGGTCGCCAGATCAACCTTGGGCTGATAGTGCAGCTCGAGCTGATCCTCCTGCAGAGCCACACGAAGGTCTTCAGCCAGGGCAATGCGTTGCTTGGCAATCTGATCCACCTCCCAATCGTAGCCGCATAACTCGCTGTTGTCGCGGCGACCCTCGTGCAGGGCGATTTCGACCTCGTGGATCAGCACCTTAACGCTTCGTTCATCCTCGCCCAATAGTGTATAGCCGCTGTGCGTCGCCACCTTGATGACGTGTTCTGAGAGATGTATGGGGTGATGGAATATTTCGATCAGCTTATTGATCTGGGTTTGGGGCTGTGAGGCATCGGTACCGGGCAATAAGATGATAAACTGGTCACCGGAGAAACGAGCAAAAAAGGCGCCATCGGAGAGGTGTTCCTCGAGGCGTTGCGCTATCTCGATCAATAGTTGATCGCCGACATCGTAGCCCAAATCATCATTGATATGGCGCATTTCACGGATGTCCAGCAAAGCGATGATATCGTGTGGAATCCAGCCGTGCTGGTCAACGTAGCGCGAGAAGGCTTTGGCAAAACCCAGCCGATTAGCCTGACCGGTCAGCGGATCCTGATAGGCCATGTTTTCGAGCGTTTGTTCCGCCAACCGGCGTTCGGTGATATCCACGTGCATCACCACAGCGCCCTGCATATCTTCTGTTTCGGGGTTGGGGGGCAACCGTGTTGCAACCATGCGAAACCAGCGGAGCTGATCAGGAGAGTGGCAGGGATATTCAAGTGCAAAGGAGTCCCTTTCTCCCGCCAGTACGGCCTGCAATCCATCGGCCGCTTCTAGCGCTTTCTCGGCGTCGTCACCATCGGCCGTACGAGATACCGCCAGATAGTTGCTGCCGACACCGGAGGTGGCGTCTCGTTGGTCATTGCTGGTACCGAACTGTCGCCACTGGTTGTTGACCTCAAGAATCTCGCCCTTCTCATCCAGCAAGGCGATATGGGCGGGAAGCGAGTCGATCAGGGCATCTCTGGTTGCCAAGGTTTTGGCGAGAATTTTGACCACGCTGTCCTTATGGTCGAGCATCTGATTGAAGGTGTGCGAGAGATCGGCGATCTCGTCTGAACCCTTTACCGGGACGCGAACATCGTGTTCGCCCGCTTCTACCCTTCGGGCGGCTTGTGTGAGGGTCTGAAGAGGGCCGTGAATACGCTTGTAGAGCAGAGTAAAGGCAAAAATGCATAAGAGGCCGAACATGATCGCCGCCCCGGCAAAGCCGCCCGCGATCCAGTTGGCTTCTTGAGCGATTTGCCCCTGACGATGGCGCGTTAGCTCCGCAAGCGCTCTATCCAGTTCGATGCCGTGTTCGGCAACCTCATTAATGATGGTCGCGCTAGTTTGAGACAGGGGCAATGGGCTGTCGGCCAGGTCGCGGCTGTCGTTTTTTTCCTGGGATCCAAAGGAGGGCGAATAGACGTACGAAAGGTGGTCAACCAGGAGATCAATGTGGGTGATGAAGCGACGAGCAGCGGGATGATCACCCGCCAGCTCTGTTACGGTTTGCTTGAGAGATTGGGCCTCATCTAGATAGCTCTGCAGGCGTGCCGGCGCGGCGGTATTAACAAGCAGGGCATCGCTGGCCACGGAGAACGCCCCGACGCGGGCATTGAGATCCAACAGAGCCCTGATCTGCGCCTGTTTTTCACTCACAGAGCCCATGCTGTGCAGGCCCACCAGGACAAGAGCGAAAAGGCTTGTCACGCAGGCGGCGATGCTGATCTTTGAGAGGCGTACGAGTTTCACGAAGTGTATGACCTTTTGCTTTCCTGGTGAACAGTCAGCCAAACATAGTGCGCCAAGAGTGTCAGCTTCAATCAAGTCGTCTTGATTTGTTCAGCATCGATCTGCTTCGGGGAGCTTAGGCCCAAGTTTCAAGTGCAACACCCAGGGCCCAAGGGGCATAGGATGTTGCGATGGACAAACGATACAAGCACCTCAGCAGCGAGGAACGTGGCGTGATTTTTGCCGAGCATAATCGGGGCAGCAGCCAGCGGGCGATCGGGCAGCTTCTGCGTCGACCTGCGTGAACCTCTCGGACCTGGCCGATTTGGCCGCGGCGCGGTCCAACCTGGGGCTTGGCGGCATGGCCACGCAGGCCGCGAGCAATGTGGCGATCACCGGCGGCAGCATCTCCGGCATCGCGCTCGATGGCGGCACGTTCTGATCCCGCCGCCCCGGCAATACCCGGTCTGAACAGGCAAGAAGAAGGGATGCCACATGGCTTTGAAACTGAGGCGCTCGGCGGTGGCGAACAAGGTGCCCACCATCGCGCAGCTGGAGCTAGGAGAGCTGGCCGTCAATACCCATGACGGCCGGCTGTTTCTCAAGCGCGATGATGGCTCCGAGAGCATCGTCGAGATCGTCAACAGCGGGCGCGTGATCTCCGCCGGGACCGGTTTGACCGGGGGCGGCTCGCTCGCGGCCAACCGCACGCTGGCGGCGGATATTGCCACTCAGGCGGAGGCCGAAGCCGGCGCCAACAGCACCCGGCTGATGACGCCCGAGCGCACGGCGCAGGCGATTGCCGCGCTGGCCGGTTCCGGAGCGAGCACGCTCACCGCCGGTGAGACCATCCGCAGTCGGGTGGATGCTTATCAGCAGCACAATTCGACAAACTGGGGGACGCGGCATTCTTTCGACTTCGCGCAATCCGGCGCGATCCGGCTGAGCTTTGAGTATTCTTCCAGCATGAGCAAGTCTTGCGACTTCCGGGTGACCCGGCTCAGAAACGGCGTGACGACCGTGCTGAACACATGGAGCTCCAGCTCAACCACATTCGCATCCGCGTCCATCGATGTGGATGTTCAAATTGGCGACCGGGTAAGCCTGGATCGCAAGGGCATTCGGTACACCGACAATTCCGGGAAGGCCGTGTCATATGACTATGCCTACCCGCGCATCCAGAACGCCCGCTTCAAGACCGGCGGAGAGAACCTCGTCCCCGGTGTCTACGCGCCTGTGGAGAATGACTGATGCAAACCCCTCAATATGTGACGGCAGATCAAAGCTCCATTCGCCTGGAAATGGAGGGCGGCGCGGTGCGCGTGGTGGATCGCGACGGGCCGTCGGATCTCTTCGGCCGTGCTGAAGCCGGCGAGTTTGGCGCCGTCGCGCCGTTCGATCCGGGGTTTGATGTCTCCCCACCCCCGGAGTGGACCTGTCGCGTATTTGTGCCGCTCCGAGTGCTCGTTTAAGCCACCTTCCGT
>NZ_JAVLAZ010000134.1:0-4441 GCF_031581315.1 Thiohalophilus sp. | reverse complement strand
TGAGTGCTGAGTGCTGAGTGCTGAGTGCTGAGTGCTGAGTGCTGAGTGCTGAGTGGCAAAGTATAGCCGCGCAGTCCAGTAGTGTGCAGGTGGCGGCTGCGCCGCGACAGACCATGGAGCCCGCTGGATTGTCGCGGCTGGAAGCCCCTCCCACAACAGCAAGACAGGATCATTTTTGTTTTGTGGGAGGCGATTGACGTACAAGGATGTACTAATGTCGCGGGAGGCAGGATGCCGTGAGCGACCCATCGGCGACCGATCGTGCCGCACGGCAAGGCCTATCGCGGCGCAGCCGCTCCTACCTCACCTTCATTCGACTTCCGACTCAGCGTGTAGGCCGGACTGAGCGCAGCGGTGTCCGGCGCGAAAAATGCCCGATACCGCGTTGCTATATCGGGCCTACCTGCTTTCGACTCGGCACTTAGAACTCAGCACTCAGCACTAAAGAAGTACCCGCTCGATCCCCCGATCCGCAGCGCGCTTGACGAACTGGTCCTGCCAGCCGTCGCCGAGCAGGTGGTTGGCCATTTCGACCACGATGTAGTCGGTCTGGATGCCGGTGTCCTCGGCGTAGCGGGAGAGGCCCTGCTGGCAGGCGGGGCAGGAGGTGAGCATCTTGACCTCGCTTTGATCGTTGTAACGCTTGCCGATCAGCTTCTCCAGGCCGTTTTGCAGCTCTTCCTGCTTGCGATAACGCACCTGGGTGGAGATGTCCGGGCGCGCCATGGCCATGGTGCCCGCCTCGCCACAGCAGCGGTCGGACAAATCCACCTCCTGACCCATCAGGTTGGAGGCCACCTTGACCGGATTATAGCGTTTCATCGGCGTGTGGCAGGGATCATGATACATATACTGCTTGCCGGTCAGGTTCTCCAGCTTGACGCCCTTCTCCATCAGAAACTCGTGAATATCCAGCAGCCGGCAGCCGGGGAAGATCTTCTCGAACTGGTACTTGAGCAGCTGATCCATGCAGGTCCCGCAGGAGACGATCACGGTCTTGATATCCAGGTAGTTGAGCGTGTTGGCCACGCGGTGGAACAGCACCTGGTTATCGACGGAGATCTGATGGCCCTTCTCCTCGTCACCGCCGGAGGTCTGCGGATAACCGCAGCACAGATAACCGGGCGGCAGCACGGTCTGCACACCGGTATCGTAGAGCATCGCCAGGGTCGCCAGTCCCACCTGGCTGAACAACCGCTCGGAGCCGCAACCGGGGAAGTAGAACACCGCCTCACTGTTGTCGTCGACTTTTTGCGGATCGCGCAGGATCGGCACCACCTTGTCGTCCTCGATACCGAGCATGGCACGGGTGGTACGCGCCGGCAGGTTGCCCGGCATGGGTTTTTTCATAAAGTGCACCACCTGTTCGATGGCGCCGGTTTTGCCGGTAGTCGACGCCGGGCGTTTCTTGTTGCTGTCGATGCGCAACTTGCGCGCCAGGTGCGAGGCAATGGACTGCGCCTTGTAACCCCACTGGATAAACAGCTTGCGGAAGATCTTGATGGCGGTGGGATCGGTGATATTCAAAAAGATCATCGAGAACCAGGTGCCGGGATTGAAGTGTTTCTCGCCCTGTTTGCGCAGGATATTGCGCATCGACACCGACACATCGCCGAAGTCGATATCCACCGGACAGGGACTGAGACACTTGTGACAGACCGTGCAGTGATCGGCCACGTCGTTCATCTCGGCGAAATGCCGGGTCGAGATCCCGCGCCGGGTCTGCTCCTCGTATAAAAACGCCTCGATGATCAGCCCCGAGGCCAGGATCTTGTTGCGCGGGGAATAAAGCATGTTGGCGCGCGGGATATGGGTGTTGCACACCGGCTTGCACTTGCCGCAGCGCAGGCAGTCCTTGACCATGTGGTTAAGGTCGCCCAGGTCGCTGGCCTCCAGGATCAACGCCTCCTGCTCCACCAGACGCAATGACGGTGTATAGGCGTTGGTCAGCCCCGATCCGGCCATCAGCTTGCCGGGATTGAAGACCTGCTCGGGATCGACCTTTTGCTTGTAACCGGCAAAGGCGTCGACCGTATTGCTATCGAGAAACTGCATCTTGGTGATCCCGATGCCGTGCTCGCCGGAGATCACACCACCCAGCTCGCCGGCCAGCTGCATAATCCGCTCGACCACTTCATCGGCCTCGCGCAGCATGACATAGTCATTGGAGTTGACCGGGATATTGGTATGCACGTTGCCGTCGCCGGCATGCATGTGCGTGGCAACGAACAGCCGGCTGGAGCGGATTTGCTGATGGATTTCGTCGAGCTTGTTCCGCACGCCCTTGAGTTCATGACCGGCAAAAATGTCCTTGAGCGGCGCCTCGACCTGCTTGCGATAGGAGATTCGCACCTGGCGGCGTTGCAGCAGGTTAAACAGGCTCTCTTTCGCCTCGGTCTCGATCCTGTCGTTGGGGGTCTGCCATAGATCGCGGTGATCGGCCGCGGGCTGATCCAGATGGGTCAGGATCGCCTGCCAGCGATCCTTGACCGCCTGCAGCAGTTCGCGCGCGGCATGTTTTTTGGCCGCGATGATCGCCTCGCTCTCCTCGCTCTCCTCGGCATCGGGCACCTCGCCGGCGCGAATCGGGTGCAACTCGGGCATCTCACTGTCCAGGTAATCGAGCACCGCGTCGATCATGCGGATCTTGTTGCGGGTCGACAGCTCGATATTGATCCGCTCGATGCCGTCGTTGTACTCGGCCAGTTTGGCCAGCGGGATCACCACATCCTCGTTAATCTTGAACGCATTGGTGTGCGAGGCGATGGCTGCGGTGCGCGCCCGATCCGCCCAGAAGCGACGTCGCGCCTCGGCACTGACGGCAACAAACCCTTCCGCCTCGCGTGCATTAGCCAGCGAGACGATGTGTGAGGCCGCCTGGGCCACGGTATCTTCATCATCCCCGGCCACATCGACCAGCAACACCATCTTCGGCAGGTCCTGACGCGGCGCCTTGGTGGTGTACTTGACCGCGCGCACATAGCGCTCGTCCAGGTGCTCCATCCCGGCCAGGTCCACCTCGGCCAGGCTGTCGAGATAATCCTTGGTCTCGACAATGGCCGGCACGGCTTTACGCAGATCGTTGCCGAAAAACTCCAGGCAGACGGTGCGAATGAACTGCGGCATGCGATGCAGGGTAAAGACGGCCGAGGTGATAATGCCGTCGCAGCCCTCTTTTTGAATGCCCGGCAGACCGCTTAGAAACTTGTTAGTGACATCCTTGCCCAGGCCCAGCTTGCGCAGATGGGCGCCGGGAATGCGCAGGATCTCCGGCTCGCCACAGGGCGTCTCGCCGTCGCTCTCCAGATGGCTGATGCGAAAGGCGACCTCTTCCTGCTCGTGAATCTTGCCGAGATTAAAGTTAAGCCGTTGCACCTCCAGCCACCTGGCATCCGGCGTCACCATGCGCCAGGAGACCAGGTTATCCAGCGTGGTGCCCCACATCACCGCCTTCTTGCCGCCGGCATTCATGGCAATGTTGCCGCCGATGCAGGAGGCATCCTGCGAGGTCGGATCCACGGCAAATACAAAACCGTTGGTCTCGGCCTGCTGGGAGACGCGATTGGTTACCACCCCGGCCTCGGCGCGCACCACCGGCACCGGGCGTTCGCCCTCTTCGCCATCGACGAACAGTTCCTGGTGACTGACAGCGTCCAGCCCCTCGAGCTTTTCGGTATTGATCACCGCGCAATTTTCCTGCAACGGGACCGCGCCACCGGTATAGCCGGTGCCGCCGCCGCGCGGAATCATACTGATGCCCAGTTCCAGACAGGCCGCGACCACCTGCTGCACTTCCTGCTCGTTATCCGGGTTAATCACCACCAGCGGATATTCCACCCGCCAGTCGGAGGCGTCGGTCACGTGCGAGACCCGCGCCAGTCCGTCAAACGCGATGTTGTCCTTGTGGGTGATCTTGCGCAGCCGCTTGTAGGCTTTTTTGCGCAGCGCATTTTGTTCGGGGAACCATTTCTCGAACTGGCGGATCGCCTCCTTGGTCTTGATGATCAGCTCCTGGGTCAGGGCGTTGCCGGCGGCGCGCTGGGCAATCCCGTCCAGGCGATGATACAGCGCCTGGACCAGCGACTCGCGGCGCTTGCGATTGGCCAGCAGATCATCCTGAATGAACGGATTGCGCGTCACCACCCACATATCCCCGAGGATCTCGAACAGCATCCGCGCCGAACGGCCGGTCACCCGCTCCGCGCGCAGCTTGTCCAGCACCTGCCAGGCATCAATGCCCAGCAGCCGGATCACGATTTCTTTATCGGAAAAAGAGGTGTAGTTGTACGGGATCTCGCGTATTCGTTCAGTCATATGTTTGATTTTCAAGGGGTTTTGAGAGAGCGGACAGGCCGCGAAAGACCGCCATTCTAACATGCGACCGGCAAGCGGGTAACCGGCAATCCGGGCATAATGCCCTTGAATTCAGGAGGTTATGGAT
>NZ_JAVLAZ010000041.1:2329-23752 GCF_031581315.1 Thiohalophilus sp. | reverse complement strand
TAGCGCCAGTCGTCGAAGGCATTGGGACCGAAACCGGTACGCTTGATCGATTTCAAAAACTGTTTTGGAATAATCGCATCAGTATCGACATTGGGCCGATCCATGGGTGCAACGATACCGGTGTGTTGTGTAAATGCCTGCATAATTTTTTACCTGTTATGGCTCAACGCGGAAACGGTGCGTCTCTGCGCCGAGAACTCAATTTAAGTTATAACTACTAATCTATATCGGCAAAATGACCCGCAATCGCCGCCGCTGCCGCCATCGCCGGACTCACCAGATGGGTACGACCACCGGCACCCTGACGGCCTTCGAAGTTGCGGTTCGAGGTGGAGGCGCAACGCTCGCCCGGCTCGAGCCGATCGGCGTTCATCGCCAGGCACATGGAACAACCCGGCTCGCGCCATTCAAACCCGGCCTCGAGGAAGATCTTGTCCAGCCCCTCGTTCTCGGCCTGTTGCTTGACCAGCCCGGAACCCGGCACCACCATCGCCAGCTTGATATTTTTCGCGACCTTGTGGCCGTCGACCACGGCGGCGGCGGCGCGCAGATCCTCGATGCGCGAGTTGGTGCAGGAACCGATGAAGATCTTGTCCAGTTTGATCTCGCGAATCGGCATGCCGCCTTCCAGCCCCATGTACTTGAGCGCGGCACGCGCGCCTTCCTGCTTGACCGGCTCGGGGAACGACTCCGGTGTCGGGACTGTTTCATTCACCCCGACCACCATCTCCGGCGAGGTGCCCCAGGTGACCTGCGGCTGCAGGACGGAGGCATCCAGCTCCACCACCTTGTCGAATGCGGCATCAGCATCGCTGTGCAGATCCTGCCAGTCGGCCACGGCCTGCTCCCAGCGTTCACCCTGCGGAGCAAATGGCCGGCCTTTAATATAGTCGATGGTCTTGTCATCCACTGCCACCATGCCGGCGCGGGCACCGGCCTCGATGGCCATGTTGCACAGGGTCATGCGCCCTTCCATGGAGAGCTCCCGGATCGCCTCGCCGCCGAATTCGATGGCGTAACCGGTGCCGCCGGCGGTGCCGATCCGGCCGATCACCGCCAGCACGATATCCTTGGCGGTTACCCCGACCGGCGCCTTGCCGTCCACGCTGATCAACATGGCTTTGGATTTCTGCTGCCCCAGACACTGGGTGGCCAGCACGTGCTCCACCTCGGAAGTGCCGATGCCGAAGGCCAGCGCACCGAAGGCGCCGTGGGTGGAGGTATGGCTGTCGCCACAGACCACGGTCATGCCCGGCAGGGTCGCGCCCTGCTCCGGGCCGATCACGTGCACAATGCCCTGGCGCGGATCGGCCATGGCAAATTCGGTAATGTGGTAGGTCTGGCAGTTTTGATCCAGGGTCTCCACCTGCAGGCGCGAGACCGGATCGGCGATGCCGCCGCGGCGATCAGTGGTGGGCACATTGTGATCCGGCGTGGCCAGGTTGGCCCCCACTCGCCACGGCTGGCGGTTGGCCAGACGCAGGCCTTCGAAGGCCTGGGGTGAGGTTACCTCGTGAATCAGATGCCGATCGATATAGAGCAGCGCGGTGCCATCACCGTTATCGCGCACCACATGCCGATCCCACAATTTGTCGTATAAAGTCCTGGCGCTCATCGTTCCTGTTCCTGTGTCCGGATTGGACAAAGTTTAACCTGCTTCTATACTATTACCCAAATTCATTATTTTCATATCATCAATAACTTTTATTCATGGACTTTACCAACCTCCAGGCCTTTGTCGCCGTCGCCGAACAGCGCTCGTTCTCCCGGGCCGCCGGCCAGCTGTTTCTCACCCAGCCGGCCATCAGCAAGCGCATCGCGGCGCTGGAGACAGAGCTGGGCCATCCCCTGTTCGACCGCATCGGCCACCAGGTACAGCTGACCGAGACCGGTCACGCCCTGCTACCCCGGGCCCGGAATATTCTGCTGGAACTGGAAGACACTCGCCGCAGTATTCGCAATCTCTCCGGCCAGGTGGGCGGCCAATTGAGTATGGTGACCAGCCACCATATCGGCCTGCATCGCCTGCCCCCGGTGCTGCGTCGCTACAGCGGCGACTATCCGCAGGTGGAGCTGGATCTGCAATTCATGGAATCAGAACAGGCCTGCCAGACAGTGTTACACGGCGACAGCGAGCTGGGCGTAGTGACCCTGCCGCTGACCCCGCCGGCGGAACTGAAATTTCAGGCCGTCTGGTCTGACCCTTTGCATATCGTAGTTGGCCCTGACCATCCCCTGACCCGGGAAAGATCCCTGACCCCGAAAAAACTGCTGGAATGGCCGGCCATTTTGCCTATGCGCGGCACCTTTACCCGAATGCTGGTGGAACAGGCGTTTACCGATTTGCAGAGCCCGATGCCTCTGCAGGTCAAACTGGCGACCAACAATCTGGAGACCATCAAAATGATGGTCGGTATCGGCCTGGGCTGGAGCGTGCTGCCGCAAACGCTGCTGGATGAAGAGCTGACCTGTTTGCACTTGCCGAAATTACAGCTGGCCCGTGAGCTTGGTGTGGTCTGGCACGCGGGCCGAACATTAAGTAACGCCGCCAGTGCGATGCTCGACTGCCTGCGACGAACTGTCAAACCGGGTTAAACTGGACACCGGCCAATCACCCACCGGGTACTAACTGTGCACCATGCATTGACACTTTTTCTATTGTTCTCGTTACTCAGCCAGATCGCCGCCTGTGGTACGCTGGCCGCCACCGGCGCCGGCCGTGACAGTGGCAATTACGGTTTCAATGACAACCGTGACGGCCATTCCGACACCCGTATCAGTGCGGTGATTCGCTCCCGGTTGATCAATGAGCCCGACATTAACGCCAATCAAATTTACGTGAGCACAAAACAGGGAATCGTAACGCTGCATGGCCGGGTTGCCGACAAGTCGACTCGTCAACGCATCATCACCCTGTGCAATAACACGCCCGGTGTCAAACAGGTCAATGCCCGACTGACAGTAAGTCAGGATTGACGGTACTGCTCGAGTGTCGCATCCCAGAGCCGGCGACGCTGCTCAAGACTTATTGCCGCCGTCTCATACGCCTCCTCGAGCCGGCGTGAGTCGTCGGCGCAGAGCACTTCCAGACACTTTTGCGCCAGATGCGAATGCTCTTCCCCGTCCAGTTCGATATGGCGTTCCAGATAATAGACCAGTGTCGGGCATTCCTGTTTGCGCTCCCCCAGACCATTGAGAATCCTCTCGAACATTTCCGGAATCAGTTTTTCCCGACCATAGAAAAATGCCGCAGCAATCCGGTGCAGTTCACCACTGGCGGCCAGATCCAGGTTCATCTGCACAAACTCACGCGCACCGGCAGGAATTACCTGATAATCAAAATCGTGTAAAAACTGTCGGACCGCGCTCTGATCCACGCCCAGCTCCTCCATCGCCCGAAGGTACAGCGTGAAGTGATCGCAGGCGTTTCCTTCCTGATCCAGATCACTCTCTTCGCCCAGAACGATCTCGTTAACAAATCGGACCAGTTCTTTCGAGGTATTAACCGGTCGCCAGGGAACCTCCAGACACGTCAGCCCGCGCTGCAATGCCTTGAGCAGGGACATAAAATCCCACACAGCAAAAACATGATGCTGCATAAAAACAGGAACAGCCCGGGGATCATCAAGCACCTGATAAAGGGGATGTTCACAAAGCGTGTGCTGAAGTTGCTCCAGCTGTAACGTCATATCAACCGCGGATTTCATCTTCTCTACAACCTGAACGGGTAAGTTTTGGTAATCACAGACAAGCCTGACAGGCTCTGAAAGAGTGGCCTATTGTCCGCAATCGTTTGACGCAAAACAACCTTTGAACGGTTCGGCTGAAGCAGTATCCCATTGCATTTAAAGGTGTACGGAGGAGAAACCTTTCACCCACCCCCCGAGAGTGAAAGTGACATGGCATACAGAGCAGCTATTCGGATTTATCCGAGAGCAATTCGGATTCGAACCGTTTGGTATCGATCTGACATCCCAGATAATCGGCAATAATCTGCATATCCTTTTGCGCGTTGCCGAGGCAACTGGTAGCGCCAGGGGATGGCGTCATATTGAAAATAATGCCTTTACCCGGATTAATCTTCGCCTCCCCCAGATGCAGCTGGCGATTCAGTTTGTCGATCATAATCGGGCGTATTCCCCCGATGCCCTTCGCAAACTCCAGCTCCTTGAGCTTCATATCCGGCACGATCTTGCGTGCATCGCGCAGGAACAACAAGCGCCGGATAAAGGGGATTTCAAACAGAACGTTCTTGAACATGTAATTGCGAATCTCGCTCACCCGGAACAGGTCCCAGAAAACCTTCAGCACGCGCCAATCGGGGCGAAAAACCCGCAGGAACTCACCGACCGTGCGCAGGTTGTAGCGCTCCAGCATCGGAAGCATCAGTGCTGTAGGACCAAAACGGGTTTTATTCGGCACCAGCACATCGGGATCGCCGTGAATCGCCGCAAAGGGCAGATTCTTTTTCTGCACGGTATACACTTTGCCGTTGAGAATCCCGGGTGTGTAATAAAAACTGCCCGCCATCGGCAGGCAGGAATAATTCAGACCATAGCCCAGTTTCTGGGCATAAAGCAGGCTGTGCGCGCCGGCGGAAACGACGACAAAACGGGCGCGGTAGGTTCCCCGACTGGTCACTACTTCGTAATGGTCTTCCATTTTGTGAATCGATTGCACATACGTAGACAGGTGCACATCCACCTGTTTGTTGCGCTCCTGCCGGGCCTGGTGAATAAAACTATTGGCGAGGGCATGAAAGTCTACAGCGGTATACTCATCGAGCACGGCCAGCGCCACGATCTCCTGCTCTCGTTCGATGGCCACCCGGGGTTCAATTTCGGCAATCTGCTCGCGTTCCAATAATTGCATGCCGGGGAAATAGTCACGAAAACGTTCATAACGCTCACGCAGTTCATGACACTCGCCGGCACCAACGCCCAGCACCATCTTTGGGTATTTAAAAATCAGGCTGTCACGCTCCGGTACCCGCTGACAGTAATTGACCACCATGGCCGCGGTAGCCTTGACCTGGATAGCCTTCTCCAGACTGTAATTGGTTTCGATATCCCCGCAGTGCAGGGTCTGGCTGTTGTTGCGGCCGTGTGAATTGAGATCGGCGATACTGTCACGCTTTTCCAGCAGGCACAGTTCACGAAGATCCGTATAACGGGCCAGTTCAAACAACAGCGCGGCACCGGAAATGCCACCACCAATAATGAGCACATCATGAATCGGCCCATCATGAATTCTTGCCTGGGTTAACATCGGGCTGATAATACCTTCTAATATCGGGTTATAGACAACGCTTCTTGATTTATCGGCCGATGGCGCAGTTTGTTTATCCGCGTAGCCGGTCAGCCTGCCTCACCGGCCGGCGAATACACAAACCGGTAAACCACCAGCATGCCAGCCAGGCTGAGCCCCGCGGCGATACTGTACATCATCAGCGGTCCCGCCAAATCATACAAATAGCCACTGTAGAGACTACCCACCGCGCCGCCGGCACCGAAACTAAGGCTGCTGTACAACGCCTGTCCCTTCCCCTGGTGCCGGCCGATAAAGAACTGGTGAATCAAGTGAATCGCCGCCGCATGGTAAACCCCGTAACTGGCCGCATGTAATAACTGCGCAAAGATCATAACAGCAGCCCATTGGGGAAACAGGGCGATCAGGATCCAGCGCAGGGTCGTCAGCGACAGGGCCAGCATCAACAAATGGCGCGCTCCAAAACGTGGCATCAGGCGATGCATAATCATAAAAGCGCCGACTTCCGCCAGTACAGCCAATGCCCAGAGAAACCCGATCTTGCTCAGCCCATACCCCATCTCCTCCATATATATAGAGTAGAAGGTGTAATAGGGGCCGTGACTGGCCTGCATCAAAAAGCAGGTCACCAGCAAACCGGCCACAGCCGGTTTACTCAGAACCTGGCGCAGTGGCTGATGATCCAGCGGCATATGTCCGGCGGCTTCCTCGGGGACCGCGATGCTGCTGAGCCAGATCGCCGCAAATAAAAACAACAATACATGTGGCAACCACTGAATCGCCTGCCCTTCCAAAGTATAACCGACGCTCCAGACGGAGAGGATGAACCCGATCGATCCCCAGAGACGAATAGAGCTGTAACGATGAATCTGCCCGGCCAGATGATTGAAGGTCGTCGCCTCGAACTGGGGCAAGGCCGCATTCCAGAAGAAACTGAACACGGCCATCACCAGCGCAAGCCACCAGAACCCCGACGCCAGATAGACCCCGGCAAACGTCAGTGCCGCGAGCAGACTGCCAAGCTGGACAATGCCCATGCGCTTGCCGGTGTGGTCGGCAATCCAGCCCCAGATATTGGGCGAGATAATCTTGGTTGCCATGATAATCGCCATCAATATGCCAATGGCGCGCGCATCGAAGCCCTGCGATTTGAGATAGAGCCCCCAGTACGGTACCAGGGCGCCAAGGCTGGCGAAATAAAACAGATAAAACGCGGATAACCGCCAGTATGGGGCTCTGGATGACGCAGTCATGCCTCAACTCCGGTTTCAGAACGGTCTGTTAAACAGGCCATTAATGCCCGGCAACACAGACTGGCAATTGGCCACTGAAGACACCGAACGCATCGGCAACACAGAAAGCAATTTCTGTAATGAGAGAAACCTGGTGTTATCAGTAGTGTGTTCGGTGATTCCCACTCATTATCATTCAAGGCAGGCGGTATCAATCCGGATTGCACCACGATCCCGGACACCGTTAACGGGCGATGGGCGGGATCACCGGTGTGGTGGATTGCACGTCCGCGTTCTGGGCACGATGGCGCAGCAGGTGGTCCATAACCACGATGGCCATCATCGCCTCGGCAATGGGCGTGGCACGTATGCCGACACAGGGATCGTGGCGCCCCGTGGTGATCACCTCGATGGGATTGCCATCGATATCAATACCCTGCCCCGGCAGGCGCAGGCTGGAGGTGGGTTTGAGAGCAAGGCTGGCAACCAGGGGCTGTCCGCTGGAGATGCCGCCGAGCACCCCGCCGGCGTGATTGCTCAAAAAACCCTCCGGTGTCATCTCATCCCGATGTTCAGTGCCCTTCTGTTCCACGGCCGCAAAACCCGCGCCGATCTCCACCCCTTTAACAGCGTTGATGCTCATCAGGGCGTGTGCCAGATCAGCATCCAGACGATCGAAAATCGGCTCACCCAGTCCCGGCGGGACGCCCTCGGCCACCACATTGATGCGGGCGCCGATGGAATCGCCCGATTTGCGCAAGGCATCCATGTAACTTTCCAGCTCGGCGACTTTCGCGGCATCGGGGAAGAAAAACGGATTGGCTTCCACGGCGTCCCAGTCAAATGCCTCGGCCCGGATCGGACCCAGCTGGCTCATATAGCCGCGGATCCGGATACCGAGCCGGTCGTGCAGATATTTTTTGGCAATCGCCCCGGCCGCCACCCGCATGGCGGTCTCGCGGGCCGAGGAGCGTCCGCCGCCACGATAATCACGAATCCCGTATTTCTGCTGATAGGTATAGTCGGCATGCCCCGGGCGAAACTGGCGCATGATGTTCGAGTAATCCTTCGAGCGCTGATCGGTATTGTGAATAATCAGCCCGATCGGGGTGCCGGTTGTCTGCCCTTCGAAAACCCCGGAGAGGATCTGGACCTCGTCCGACTCGCGCCGCTGGGTGGTATGACGCGTCTTGCCCGGCTTGCGACGGTCCAGATCCTGCTGCAGGTCCGCTTCGCTCAGGGCCAGTCCCGGCGGACAGCCGTCGACGACACAGCCGATAGCCGGACCGTGGCTCTCGCCAAAACTGGTGAGGGTGAACAACTTGCCGAAACTGTTACCGGACATTTTTCGCGCATTCCAATGGGGTTCAGGAGTACCCATTGTAATGGAACTCGGCGGCGCGGGACAGATGAAGAATCCGGCACGGAGTCGGCCGGACTGGGCGCCCCCCTGTACCGGGAAGAATGCAAATTATCTCTCGCAGAGACGTTTATACCAGTTGTTTGGGTGCAGAGCCCGCCAGGTAACAGATTTTGCTACTTTACAAGCTCTGTGTCCTGGCGAGAGTCGAATTATTTAAATGACCTTGGAATAGCGCTGGGTCTGTTGCTGGCGCAGGTATTTGTCGAACACCATGCAGATGTTGCGAATCAGCAGCTTGCCGGCCCCCAGTACGGTGATGCCCCGTTCGTTGAGTTGCAACAAACCGTCATTCTGCATGGCCTTGAGTTCCGCCAGTTCGGTGGCAAAGTACTCCGACACGGAAATCCCGAAAGCCAGTTCCAGTGCCGGGAAAGAGAGACTGAAATGGCAGATCAGCTGATTGATGATCTCCCGGCGCAGCAAATCGTCGGCATCCAGTTCCAGCCCGCGAAAGATCGGTAATTGATCCTGATCGATGCGCGCATAATACTCATCCATCGTCTTGACGTTCTGGCTGTAACTGTCGCCCACCTTGCCAATTGCCGTCATCCCCATGGCGATCAGATCGCAGTCGGCATGGGTCGAATACCCCTGAAAATTACGATGCAGGGTTCCGTTGCGCTGGGCGATAGCGAGCTCATCATCGGGCCTGGCAAAGTGATCCATACCGATGTAGACGTAACCGGCCTCCGTTAACTTCTCGATGGTGTATTTGAGAATCGCCAGTTTTTCATCGGGCCCGGGCAGGTCCGCTGCGTTGATCTGGCGTTGCGGCTTGAACAGCTCGGGCAGGTGCGCGTAGTTAAAAATCGACAACCGTTCCGGTTCCAGGGCCACCACCTTATCCAGAGTGCGGCTGAAACTCTCAACACTCTGCAACGGCAGCCCGTAGATCAGATCAAAGCTGGTGGAACGGAACCCGTACTCCCGTACGGCCTCCATCACTTCGGCGATCTGGGCTTCGGACTGAATACGGTTGACCGCCTTTTGCACCGCCGGGTCGAAATCCTGCACGCCCAGGCTGATGCGGTTGAACCCCAGTTCGCGTAACAGAGCGATGGTGTCGCGATCGGCCTCACGCGGATCGATCTCGATGGAATACTCGCCCGTATCATCATCCAGCAACTGGAAATGTTCACGGGTCTTGGCCATCAGCTCGCGCATTTCGTCATGGCTGATGAAGGTGGGTGTTCCGCCGCCCCAGTGCAACTGCTCGACCGGACGCGTGGTATCGAACAATTCACTCTGCAGCTCTATCTCGCGGTGTAACCGTTGCAGATAAGGGGCGGCGCGACGACGATTGGCGGTAATGACCTTGCTGCAGGCGCAGTAGAAACAGACCGTATTGCAAAACGGCAGGTGAAAATAGAGTGACAGGGAACAGCCTTGCTGGTTGCTCCGCGTGGCCAGGCGACGATAGTCCTCTGGCCCAAAATCCTCATGAAATTGCACCGCCGTGGGATAAGAGGTATAGCGCGGTCCCGCCTTGTCGTAACGGCGAATCAGCTCCTTATCGAATTCCAGCTCATACATGGTCATTCCCCCGGGAAATTGCCGACATTATCGGCATTTTCGGCGGGTTCAAACTATGATCTGGATCAAATCCGGCTCATTTCATGATTCCTGGACGCCACTCAAATCAAGGACAAGAAGCTCACCACGAAAGCACGAAGAACACGAAGTGACAAATCCATTAAACCTTCGTGGCTTCGCGTCTTCGTGGTAAAGGCTTTTCCTCGTTCGCGTCACTCGACCCCTGCTGGTCAACTGGTCAAACAGCGAAGAATTCAGACCGTTTTCACTGGATGTTGATCAGTGCATAGCACACCCTGCCTACACGCACGCCCTGATCGCCGCCGAAGCTTCGTTCAGTTGTTCGGCGGTGAGCAGAAAGACGCCGTGGCCGCCGAATTCGAATTCGAGCCAGGTAAACGGGACCTCAGGCAACAGGTCGGCCAGCGCCTCGGCGCTGTTACCCACCTCCACGATCAACACCCCGCCCGGGTTGAGGTGCTGCGGCGCCTCACGCAACATTGGCAGGACGAAATCGAGCCCCTCGGTGCCGGCGGCCAGCCCCATGGCCGGCTCATGCCGGTATTCATCCGGCAGGGCCGCCATATCCCCGGCATCCACATAGGGTGGGTTGCTGACGATCAAATCGTAACGACGCCCGCCAAGGCCAGCGAATAGATCCGATTCGATCAGTTCGACCCGATCCATCAAGTCGTATTGATCAACATTGATCCGGGCCACGGCCAGCGCCCCGGCTGAGACATCACTGGCATCGATCCGGGCCTGCGGCAGGGCTTCAGCCATGGCAATGGCAATACAGCCTCCGCCGGTACACAAATCCAACGCGCACTGCACCTTCGAGGCATCCACCCAGGGTTCGAATTGATCGGCAATCAGTTCGGCAAAGGGTGAGCGCGGGATCAACACCCTTTCGTCCACGTAAAACTTCAATCCGGCGAACCACGCTTCATGGGTCAGGTAAGCCGCTGGCTTGCGGGTACTGATCCGTTGCCACAGCAAATCCGCCAGTTGCTGTTTTTGTCCCGCCGTGGCCTGACGTTGCAGATCCTGCTCGCCAAAATCCGGTGGCAGCCCCATGCTGTAGGAGACCAGATACGCGGCTTCATCCAGCGCGTTGTCGGTGCCGTGACCGAAAAAAATATCCGACGCTTCAAGCAACGACTCGCTTTGCAGCACCAGCTCGTGCAGGTTGTCGGCCGGAATCAGTGCTGCTTCGAACTCGGTCTTGTTCATTGAGGTCAGCCAGCCGGTTTTTTAGCGTGTTTGGGACGAAACGCTTTAACCACGCCTTCTTCGGTTTCCAGATAGGGTCCTTCGATCAGATCGATACAATAGGGCACCGCCGGGAACACGGCATTCAGGCAATCGGCAATCGCCGAAGGCTTGCCCGGCAGGTTGATTAACAGGCTGCGTCCACGGATTCCCGCCATCTGACGCGACAGAATCGCGGTGGGAACATACTGCAGCGAAACGGCGCGCATCTGCTCGCCGAAACCGTCAAGCACCTTGTCGCACACCGCCTCGGTTGCCTCGGGGGTAATATCACGCGGTGCCGGTCCGGTCCCGCCGGTCGTCACCACCAGGCAACACTGCTCATCATCCGCCAGTGCCTTCAATGCCGTCTCGACCTCATCCTGTTCATCCGGAACCAGGCGGGCAACGACCTCCCATTCATTGATCAGAGCCCTGTCCAGCCATTCGCGGATGGCCGGCCCGCCCTGATCCTCGTATTCGCCGCGACTGGCGCGGTCAGAAACGGTCACGATGCCGATACGAATCTTGTCTGTCATGTTTGCTTCATCTCTTTTTGACGGATACTGCCGGGCAGTTAAAAATCATACACCAGCGTAACGGCGGTGCGGGTATCCGTGGTTTCGAAACCGGCCTGGGGATCACTGTTGTTCTTGATGGTATAGCTGACCTTCATGGCCAGGCTATTATTGATTTTTGCAGTCAATGCCGTTACCGATTCGGTATAGGTGTTGTTACTGCCATGTTCCACGAAAACCACTTCACTGAAAGAGCTGGTTTTGCTGATCTGCCATTTATAATCGAGGCCGACGCGCACGATGCTTTCATTATCGTCCGTTCCGTCGACAAATTCGGTCTGCCGGCCACCGGCACCGAACTCACCCTTGAGGTGCATATTTTCTTTTTTAAGAAACTGATGCCCGTAACCGAGCACCTCGGTCGTGCGCTGATCGTAGCCGGCAAATTCGTCGGACTCGTAACGCAGGGTGCCAAACAGATAATCATTGTCATCCAGCAGGTACTCCGAGCGTCCGGACACCTCGTAACTTTCCGCGGTGGTCGTGTCCTCCTCGCTGATGCGCAACACCTTGGCCTCGCCGCGGTGACGCCATTTGCGGTGGGAGTTTTCCACCCGCAACTGGGCATTCAGGCTGTCGGAATCGGTATTGCCCCGGTTCATGATAAAGCCCAGTTCGGCAGCCCCATCCCATTGACTGGCTGAGGCCTCATCGGCCTCTTCCGCCGCCATCAACGGGACTATGCCCAATACCACCAGCAAACCGCCCAGACCGCACCGGCGTGCGATCGCCATTTTTGAAACCATAATCACCTGCCTTGATTATTTACCACTTTTAACACGAGGTCATCTTGAAACCCGGGGACCGCGGCTCTATGGTGAGAGTATGAACTCGCAAATTCGCCAACCGGCTGTCGCCGGCATGTTTTATCCCGCGGACGCCGAGCGCCTGCGTCCCATGCTGGAGGAGTTCCTGCAACAGGCCGGCCAGCAAATCGACGCCGACCAACCGGTACCGCGCGCCATCATCGTGCCACATGCCGGTTATGTCTATTCCGGCCCGGTGGCCGCCAGCGCCTATGCACGGCTGCGACCGGCTCATGCCAGATACAAACGCGTGTTGTTACTCGGTCCCTCGCACCGGGTTCCCTTCCGGGGCCTGGCGACCAGTAGCGCCAGCCATTTTCTCACACCGCTGGGCCAGATTCCGCTGGATCGCGCCAGCCTCGAGCGGCTTGAGACCTTACCACAGGTGACACAGCTGGATCAGGCCCACGCCATGGAACACAGCCTTGAAGTTCAATTGCCCTTTTTACAGTCGGTGCTGGATGATTTTGTGCTGGTGCCGCTGGTGGTAGGTGATGCCGATGCGCATGAGGTCAGTGAGGTTATTGAACAATTCTGGGATGAACAGACCCTGATTGTGATCAGTTCGGACCTGAGTCATTACCATGACTATGCCACGGCCCAACAACTCGACACGGCCACTTCCCGCGCCATCGAAGCCCTGCGCCCCGAATCCATCGGTTACGGTGACGCCTGCGGACGTAACCCGGTCAACGGGCTACTGCAATTCGCCCGTGCACACGGCCTGCATGCCAGCACAGTGGATTTGCGTAATTCCGGTGATGCGGCCGGACCGCGCGATCAGGTCGTCGGTTACGGCGCTTACCTGATCCAGTAAATGGACAGCGCACAGCGACAACAATTACTGGCCATCGCCCGCCAGTCAATCCACCATGGTTTGCAACATGGCCGGCCTTTAAGTGTTAATGCGCAGGACTATGACGAAAGTTTGCAACAGCCGGGGGCCAGTTTTATCACCCTGAATTTACACGCACAGCTACGCGGTTGTATCGGGAGCCTCGAAGCGTGGCGGCCCTTGATTGTCGATGTGGCGGAAAATGCCTACGCTGCAGCATTTCGTGATCCGCGTTTCCCACCGGTGAACGACATCGAATTTCCACAACTCGAATATCATATTTCCCTGCTCAACCCTGCCGAACCCATGCAGTTTACCAGCGAGTCGGAACTGCTGGCGCAACTGCGTCCGCATGTCGATGGTCTGATACTCGAAGACAAGGGGCACCGGGGAACCTTCCTGCCCGCCGTCTGGGAGAGCCTCCCCGAGCCCGAACAATTCTGGCAACATCTCAAACTCAAGGCCGGCCTGCCGGCCGACTACTGGTCCGACACACTGAAAGTTTCACGCTATACGGTCGAGGAATTCAGCTGAATATAAGTTTTTCCCTCCTGTAGAGTGGAACAAGCGAAGCGGTTCCACCTGAAACCGGCAAAATCGGGATCCGTCGCGTTGCTCCTTGATCCAGGCCCCTGCATAGGGGCGGGTATTCAACATGCTTATCTAGCCCATTGCGATCAGATAAAATCGACACCTCATTGCATAGCGCAAGACAGGACAACCTGACAGCATGACTTATTCCATAGCGAGATGTCGCCTCTTATGAACCGGTTGGTGTTACAACTCATTTATCGGCAATGGGACAAGGGGCAGCGTAGCGAGCAGGATGAACAATGGCGCGCGGCCCTGGCGGATCGTTATACAGTCAAAATTCCCCCGGCACGGACGCTGGATGCCGGGAATATCATTATCGATCAACACGGCGAGGACCGGCTCGGTAACCGACTGCAATACCACCAGGATTCGAATCCGTTGTTCATAATCGACCGGTTTCACATCGACAGGGCGCGCAACGAACTGGCCTACGACAATGATACGGCGCTGATACCACTTGGCCCTCTGTCCGCTCCCTGGAACCAGTATCGTTATCAATGGCGATACCGGGTGGAAGAAAGCGGCATGATTTACTGGCTCTATGAAATGGTTATTCTGAATATTGCCGTCAGAGAGGATTTTGATCCCGACCTGTTCGTCCGCACTGAACCTGCCCGGATCCATGCTCCATTGACAACCCCCTCCTCAAGCTCCCCGCTGAAGCTGGCTGCACGATACTGAATAACTGTCGATCGCACCGAAGAGAA
This sequence comes from Thiohalophilus sp., assembly GCF_031581315.1. GTDB lineage: Bacteria > Pseudomonadota > Gammaproteobacteria > UBA6429 > Thiohalophilaceae > Thiohalophilus. The sequence continues at coordinate 9,525 of NZ_JAVLAZ010000041.1, read as the reverse complement.
CAAAATACCAACTACATGGCTATCATACTCACGCAAAGACGCAGAGCGCGCTGAAAATGGGCAATATCAGATTTCTTTGCGCCCTGGCGTCTCTGCGAGAGATAAGCTTTCCCTCTACTTTACGCCAGGCCCAGACAGGTATAACCACCGAACAGATCAGACAGCACTGAAAAGCAGGGCATTTAATTATCAATAGATTTGGTGTTACCGTTTGAACCACCAAAACAAACCGGCACGCTAATCATACTGCATACAGCGTAATAGCACTTAACGGGAAACGGTCTGGCATTCACCGATGGAACCGGCAATACAGGTGCGCCCGTCGATCCAGATCGCATGGTCCAGCCTGGCGCCGGTGAGATCCGCGCCGTCGAGTGTGGCGCCCCTGAGATTGGCATAGGACAGATTCGCGTTGCTCAAACTGGCATCGGTCAGATCGGCGTTCTGTAACCCGGCCCCCTTGAGATTGGCCTGTTCCAGATCCGCATAGCTGAGATTAGCCAGGCTCAGATCCACATAACGCAGATCGGCCCGACGCAAACTGCTGGCAAACAGATTGGCCCCGCCCAGCGCGGCATTGTTCAACTGCGCTTCATCCAGATTTTCCCGAATGGCATTGAGCCCGATCATCCGACAGTTACGCCAGTTAACCCCGGGTGCGGGGGGGGCGTTACAATCGGGATCGCCCGGGCCGGGTTGGGGGCCATAAATGAAACCGAGCGCAATCAGCCCCGCAGCCAGGCCCATGATGAGTATCAGATGCACCAGCGAAAATTTCCGCTCGGGATTGATATCGCGCATGACATCTTCGCGGTGATGACGGTATTCCAGCGTCTCGTAGGGTTCGGGATCGCGTTGATCCTGCTCGTTGGCAGGTGAGTGATGCTGGGGGCGACGTTCATCGGCCCAGCGGCGGGCCGCCTGTAACCGTTCCTGGGCCATTTCGTCGCCGGGGTCGGATTTGAGTACCTCCGGGATCAGATCCGGTCGCCGACGAATCGGCTGCCAGGTCTGCCTGTCTTCGCTCACCTGATCATCCAGGCTGAAGCGCCCCAGCAACAATGACTGGGCAATCTGGCCCACCGGGAAGGGTCCCTTGATCCGGTTATCCTGTTTGAGTTTTACAAATAACGGTGCCTGTTTTGTCATAATTATGCTCGGCGTGCCGGGTTAAAGGCAGCGCATTTTATCTACCAGGGTAAAGAGTGGCGACTTTTATCCGTTAAGTATCCATAGGACTTGCCGGGCATCGAGCCCGCAAGCGATCTATTGTTCTTTATTATATCGGCCAAAACGTGATGGAAATTAAAGGTCCGGGCAATTTTCCCGCAATCAATCTGAGCGAACTTCGCCAGTTGGCCACTCGTGCGGGCGAAGGGGCCCTGCAGGCCGCCCGTATCAACTGGCAGAACGGTCAGCTGTTGAATGCGCTGGTAGTCCGTCAGGATAGCAATAATCTGCTGCTGGACGTCCAGGGCCAGCCGGTCCTGGTCAAAAACCGGCCTGAGTTCGCATTTTTACCGGGTCAGAAACTGACGCTGCAGGTTGAACAGCTCACGCCGCAACCGGCGATGAAGCTGGTTGCCCCCGCCCCCCGGCCGGTTACCGGCGGAGAACAGGGCCTGCTGCAACAGACCCTGCGCCAGGATATGGGGCGTCAAACGCCCCTGCCACCGCTGCTGGCCAACCTGAAATCGGTCGCCCGCGAGCCCCAGCAACATCCGCCTCTCCCGGCGCCGATTCGCAAAATGGCCTGGGAGCTCCACCAACTGCTACCGGATGTGCGTCAGGCAAGCCGGGGGGAGAGCCTGCAACAGGCCCTGGAGCGCACCGGTCCCTTCCTGCACCACCAGCTGGGCCAGCTCATCCGGGGCCAGGCCGCCCCGCCGCCGGAGAAAACCCTGCAAGGCGCGCTGCTGCGACTGGCCGATCAGATTCGCCAGCAACTGGCCCAGACCCCGTCGCGTCCGGCGCCCGCCACTCCCCCGGGCAACAACCCGATGCCGCAGACCGCCCTGCCCGCCTCGTCCGGAGCGGCGGCGGATGCCGCCCGTACCGCCGCCCAGAGCGGCGCGCCCCGTCCGCAAACCCCGCAACCCCAGCCGCCTCAGCCCCCGACCCTGCAGGGTCTGACCAGCCAGGATCAGGGATTGGGTGAATTACTGCGCCAGGTCGAGGGGGGGCTGGGCCGCATGCAACTGCACCAGCTCCACAGCCTGCAGGCCGAACAGGCGGGACGCCCCATGTGGGCCATGGAACTGCCGATTCGCTCCCAGGAGGGAATCGATCTGTTCGATCTGCGTATACGTCAGGAAGAGTCCGACGAGGGCGACGGCGATTACCAGCGTCCCTGGAACGTGAGTCTGGCCTTCGATCTGGAGGGGCTGGGACCGGTGCGGGTCAATCTCACCCTGATCGGACAAACCGTCTCGGCCCGGTTCCAGATGCAGGAAGAACAAACCCGCAGTCTGTTCGACAATGCACTGGATCAACTGCGCAGCCGCCTGCATGGTGCGGGACTCGACGTCGGCCGGCTGGAATGTGCCAATGGTATCGACGATCCGCCTCCCGCTCACACCGTGACAGGCAGTTCCCTGCTGGATGAAAAAGTATGAGTGAACAAACCGGACAACAACCGTTGCCACTGGCCGTCGCGCTGCACTATGACGGTGAAAACGCCCCGACGGTCACCGCCAAAGGGGGCGGCGATCTGGCACAACAAATCCTCGATATTGCCCGTCAGCATGAGGTGCCGATTCAGGACAACCCGGAGCTGGTTAAACTGTTATCCCGCCTGGAACTGGGGGAAGAGATCCCGCACGCCCTTTATCTGGCGGTCGCCGAGGTGATCGCCTTTGCCTATATGTTACGCGGTAAAACACCGAAAAACCGGGAACAGGAGTAAAGCGGAATCAGGACCGGAAGCCCGAAGCCGTGTCGAGGCTTTCCAGAAAGTGTTTTGCGTGCCGTTGTCGATAATTCAGCCCTGCCTGTAACAGGCCTCCACCGTTAAACCCGTCGCATGATTATTTTTTATTTTCAAGACATGATATTTAGTCGCTGCCAAAGTGCAAACCACGTCATGGTTTCTCTTCAGTTTCCACTCCTATCCCGACCATAAGGGCTTTGCGCCAACCAGAGTTCGAACTCCTCTATCGGCAGGGGCTTGCTGATGTAATAACCCTGAGCCACATCACACTCCAGCAACTGCAGATGTTGCCATTCGGCTGCCGTTTCCACCCCTTCAGCCACCACCAACAACCCGAGATCATGGGCCATAGCAATAGTCGAACTGACAATGGTCAGCGACTCGGGACTGGAGAGCATGGCCTGGACAAAACTTTTGTCGATCTTGAGAGCACTGACCGGCATCTTCTGCAAATAACTTAATGATGAATAACCGGTACCGAAATCGTCAATAAACAGGGCAAAACCCCGTTCGTTGAGTTTATTCAATGTTTCCAGCGACTTTTCCGGATTCATCATCAACGCGCTTTCAGTCAACTCCAGATTAACCAGGGAAACATCCGTATCGCAGATATACAGCATGTGTTCGATTTTCTGCGTCAAGTGCCTATCATGCAGATTACGAGCCGAAAGGTTAACCGAAATGGGTACTTGCATTCCATTGTGACGCCAGCGGGTGGACTGACACATCGCATTTTCCAGCACCCAGTCGGTCAGCGGCTTGATCAAACCGGTTTCTTCTGCCAGTGGAATGAACTGATCCGGTGGGATCAGGCCCCATTCAGGATGACGCCAGCGGAGCAGTGCTTCGACACCCCACAGGTATTCGGTTTTCATTTCGATCTTGGGATGGTAATGCAGAACCAGTTCATCGTGTTCAATAGCACGACGCAATTCGCTCGCCAAAGTGAGGCGACGTTGACCCAGCTCTTCATTTTCCGATCGATACTCGGCGACACTTTCTCCATCCTTGCGAGCCTGACGCACGGCCGACTCGGCCCGACGGATCAATACCGGCACGTCATCCCCGTGTTCGGGGTAACGAACAACCCCGATCGTGATGCTGACATCGAGTGTAAGATCATCGACTTCGAATGGGTTATCCATGGCAGACAGAATATCCTTGACTGTCTTATCCACGACTCGCGAGTTATCACCCGGTATCAATATAGCGAACTCGTTACCGCGCATACGGGCCAGCAATATATCATCAGCCAGACAACGACTGATGCGAACTCCGACATCGCGCAACAGCGTATCGCCGCGATGAAAACCCAGCGCCTCGTTGATCTCACGAAACCGGTTCAGATCGACAAACAACACCACGGCGGAACTGGCGTGCTCAATCCGTTCCTGTAATTTTTCGTCGAACTGGGTGTGATTGGGCAGATCGGTCAGTGCATCATAATAGGCCATATGCGAAATCGTGGCGTGGGCCTGCTCGTGAGCCTCCATGGTCCGCAGAGCCCGTATACCATAGGAAAGATCTTCAGCCGCTTCTTCCAGCAGGGCAATTTCGGTGACATCGAAGGCCTCCGCATCGGCGGAGAAAATTGCCAACATACCAATGATCCGGTGATTGACCTGTAAGGGAAGCAGAGCAAGCGCCTTGATCCCATACCGTTTGGCTGCTACACGCCAGGGTTCCATCAGCGGATCGGCCGCCACGTCACGACTGACGAAAACTTCACCGTTGGCGAACACCTCTTGCACGGGATGGTTCTGTGTCTGTGAATCGAACAGTACCAGAGGGTCCTTTTCGATCGGGACATCATTCTCGCGGGGCGCCAGCGCCTTGAGATGCAGTTGTCCTGGAACCTGTTCATCGCGATATCCCACCCAGGCAGCGCGATATCCTCCAAAGGTGACAATATTATCGCACAGGGAGAGCAGCAAACCGGGTTCATCGGTGGCACGCACTACCGCGTGGTTACCGGCACTGAGCGTCCGCAAAGCGCGATTGGTACGTTGCAAGGCACCGGCCATTTCATCGAAAGTACCGGCCAGCTGTCCCAGTTCCTCGGGGCCTTCCGGTAATCCTGTCCGCGAGGACATATCGCCGGCGGCCAGTTTTCGGGCGGCATTTTGCAGGGCACGAATCCGGCGTAACACGAGTATATCGCTACCGAACCACGCTGCGGCAAATACCAGCAGCATTACCATTGCCAGTAACAGCGTGTTGCGATACAGGTGCTGATTTACCCTGGCATAAACAACATCGGCGGGAATGCCAACACTGATATAAATCCGCCCCGACGTGCTGTAGTGCAACGGCGCAATAGCATGCAGTACCGGTTTTCCCCGACGTTCGTGCAAGGTAACGACTGACTCGGTATCCTGTTGTTTGATGGCCATAAACAGCGCATCACCGCGAATAGACTCCCCGGCCAGCCCGTTCGTCGGATACCGAGCCAGTACAGTCCCCAGATTATCAATCACCATCAGACTGGAACCATCCGGCAATTCCACACCCCCAACCATCTCCTCCAGCCAGGAGAGATTCAATGCCGCAAACACCACCGAGACAATCTTACCTTTGCTATTGGTTACCGGGTAGCCGAAATTGATTGCCGGCACGCCGGTCAGTCGACCAATCTGGTAATCACCAATCCCGAGATCCCGACTTCGCATTGCGCGCTGGAAATAACTGCGGTCGGTAATGTTGACCTGCCGGTGCATCGGTATGGCACTGCAGTACATCTCGCCATCGGGGGCCGCGACACCAAAATTGGTGTAATAAGGATTGGGTTTACGCAACATGCTCAGAATATCACTGCAGGCATGGAGCCGGTCGCTGGCGGGATCCACCGCTGGCAGTTGCGCCATGCTCATCAACAGCTGCCGGGTCATGCTGATCAGCTGGCGTTGTTCGCGGGCCGCGCTGCGCACCACGCCCAGGGCCTGCTCCTCCACATCGGCCGCCACTTGCTGGCGCTGCAGATGCGCCGTATAGCCAATGAGCGCAAACGCGGGAATCACTGCCAGCAAGACAAGCAGCAGCAAACGCCCACGCAAGCCCAGTGTGGCCGGCTTCACGGCAACAGCCTCGGGATGTCGAGCTCAACGAACATGGAATCCTTTCTGCGGTTTAATTATGCAGCTAACGGGCCTGAAGACAGCCCCATTACTCCGATTATCGGCAATCCTGATAAAAACCTTAGAAAATTAATTGATTAAAAGCAAACGGGTGAGCAGGCGGAGGAAGAATAATCAGTTATCCGATATTCATCCAATCGCGCGGTCGGCCGGCGTTCAAATCAATCGGGTAACGATGTCAGAACGTTCAACGCTTCGTCATTCAGACCAACCAGCAGCAACTCACCCTGTTCATCGACGCGAAACCGTCCATAACGGGCATCCTGATAGAGCCCGGCATGACCTTCCTGAAAGTAAAACGCGTTGGTGGCAAATTTTATCCGGCCATGGCGCACCCGATATTGCAGCAGCAATTCATTCTCTGCCAGCGGTTGGTCCTCATACAGGGCCTCAAATGTGGCCACCTTGCGCTCATCAAGCTTCACCACCGCAAGGCCGTCGGCGACGGTGATCGCCTGACGCCAGGGCCGGGATTCATCTGGTACGGTTTTAGGTAATGCCTGGTAGACTTTTTGCTGGAGTTGAAAACGCAAGGCCATGTAATCGCCCTGCATCAGCGAACGCGGATCGACCGGCGCCAGTTCCAGATACACCACCTGCCCGTGGGCCAGATGTTGCTCCTTGTCATAAATCGATATGTTCACCACCAACAGCGCCACGACTAACGTCACCAGGGTTACTTTAACGTTAAGCGGCATCGATCGCTCCCCTGCCGAACAGGTAGCGCATGGCCAGCCAGCGCAGCACCAGCAATGTCACACCAATAACCAGCAAATGCACCGCCTTGACCAGCAAGGTGGTATCCAGCAAATAATAATAAGAAGAGACAAAGAACAGCAGCGCGGCGATCCCCAGCCCCAGTAAGACCCGGTTGCCCACAGCGAAGCCCAGCAACAGGATCACCAGCGCCGACGTCAACCCCGGTGCTTCCAGCGAGAGCAGTGCGATCAATAACGTTGCACCCAGAACCAGCAAGCTGAAACGATCGCCGCTGTGATGATGAGCGCGTTGCAGCAAGCGCCACACCACATACACCATCACCGCCACGGTCAACAGTTCGGCCATCCACGGTTGCAGCCATGACTCGATTTCATAAGGCTCTAACCGCCAGCCCGTACCGCGAGCCTGAAACA
>NZ_JAVLAZ010000041.1:0-2229 GCF_031581315.1 Thiohalophilus sp. | reverse complement strand
GCCAGCCAGCCGGAGAAGCCGGTCAACAGGCGCATGTACCAGGGCGAATCCAGCTCCTGTTCTTCAGGCAGGGTTCCCTCGACAATCCCTGCCTCAACCAGCTTCGCCCAGAGCGGTTCGCGTGAGCTCATGTCTGCCACTCCCTGTACAGGCGCTTGAGCCAGATTAGCGAACCACTACCGGCGCCCATCACCACCAGTGCCAGTAACAAAAACGCGCCGACGGGATCGCCTTCGAGCATGTGCCGCGCCAAAAAGGTGGTCACCACCACAATCGCGGAGAGCGAACCCCCGGTCAGCATGAACAGATCGCGAATCCGATAGCGGTAGATCCCACCCATGCCTGCCAGCCAGATTAGCCAGATGATCCCCGCCAGCAATCCGGCAGGTTCAGTCAGTGCGTTCTCCACGATACTGATCAGTGCCAGCCAGGTAATGGTATAACCGCTGCCCAGCGCCACCAGCCGAATCGCCCAGCGCTGATTCATAAACGACCAGCGCGTGGCGGCCCACTCCCACAGCACCAGCGCCAGGGTATTCAGCAGGAACAACATCCAGTACATACCCGTATCCCAGTACGACAACAGCATACCGAAGGCACCGGGAAAGGTTTGAAAATACAGCAGCGTGCTGAGATTGAGCAGCATCAGCCATACCAGCCACAACGGTGCGAAGCGACCCACCACCACCCAGGGAAGAATCAGCAGTGACCAGTTGAAAAACAGTTGCCAGGGATCGGCCCCGGTCTGGTAGGTCTGTCCGTATAAGGCCAGCAACACACCCAGGCAGATCGTGGCGCCCAGTAATGCCACCTTGCCGGCCATACGCTCCGTGCCCAGTTTCCAGTAACCGACAATCGCCGCGATCACCAATACTTCCACCAGGGCAAAACGAAACAGACGGCCCAGTTCCGACCAGTTATAGGCGACGAAGAACAACACGGCGAACGCCAGCGCCAGCCCGCCCAGCCATAAAAAGAGATGATCGATGAATGTGCGCCAGGCACGGGAATCAGGATAAACGCCGCTGACTGATAGAGCCTGCTCCAGCTTGTCCCCCGGAATGTGGCCCTGTTCGACAAGCCGGATTATGCGCTGATGGTCTGTACTCATATCAAAGCCCGGTCGCGTTCACAAGCATCAGAATAGCTTGCAACCCTTACCCGGGCAATGCTTTCGGTACCCGGTTATTATTTACGCAGTACTGCCACAAAGTTACCGTCGGCTTCCTCGAACGGCACAAAACATTCGATTTCGGCGAAGCCGGCCCGCCTGGCCAGGGTGGTAAAGTTTTCGCAATTGAACACATGTAAATGTTCGAGTGGTTTGAGTGCACCCCAGTCACATTTTTCCCGTTCAGCCCGCTCGCAGGCAGTATCGGGGGTCTGAATCAAAAATACGCCACCCGGTTTGATCAGTTCATAAATCCCCTGCAAGTCACCAGTTACATCTTCGAAATGCTCGACCACGTCAATCGCGGTAATCAGGTCGAAACTCGCCTTTTCAACGTTTTCTTTTGCGTCCTCGAAGCGTTCCGAGAACACCTGGTTCCTGTACTGCGGGTAACTGTTCATAAACGGCCGGATCAGTTCCCGAACCAGCTCGATACCATAAACATCCCAGCCATGTTCGTGCGCTGTTGCCAGTAAAAATCCTTTGTTACAACCGATATCCATATACCGGCGCTTCTCGCCGACTGCTGTCACCTGTTGCTGGCCAAATTCGAAAATACCCCGGGCGCGGCGCATGGAATTGTCGAACGATTTGGTCCAGCTGAATTTTCTAAACGGTGCCATCAGTTTGCGGCGCAATGACTTGACGGTATCGCCGCTATAGGCCTTGTAGAGCTCCTCCGGTTTTAATAACCGATCAACATAGATCAGGCCGCAGTTGTCACAGTGCAGATAATCCTGGCCATCCAGATGGCAATACTGTTGCGCGAATTCATTTGTCTCGCATACGACGCAGGCCCGCCTTTCCATTCGACATCCTCTTATATTTACAATGATTTGCCTGCCTGAAACAGGCGTAAGCTGATTTTAAACCAATACTCCCACCCATGCACCGGACTTGTGGCACTCTACAAGGAAAAAAACGGAAAAGAAAACGCCCGGTTAACCGGGCGCAAAGTACAACAGTTGGGAGAATAGAGAAGCAAGAAAGCGGAGCTCAACCTGCCTTGTCGAAGCGATGCATCATATGCAGGAGTTCCGCCTCGTTGGTACTGAGGC
>NZ_JAVLAZ010000133.1:0-4546 GCF_031581315.1 Thiohalophilus sp. | reverse complement strand
GCCGGGAGCGACCCATCGGCGACCTTGCCGGGGTTCGAGAGGTCGCGGCTACAAGCCCCTCCCACAAGTTAGGTGCTAGGTGCTAGGTGCTAGGTGCTAAAGTAAGTAGGCCGGACATAGCGAAGCGGTGTCCGGCAACCCGGGAAATGCCCGATACCGCTGCGCTATATCGGGCCTACCTGCTCCGAGGCTAGCCAGCAGGGGCGAGTAACAAGACAAAGCAAAAGCCGGGCATAAGCCCGGCTTTTGCTTTTGTTTCCTCGGCCCTCGTAACTCGTCCCTCGTCACTCCCCGAAGGGGGGGCCGCAGGGCGACTATTGGCTTTCGCCGACCATGTATTTCACAGCGGCCTTGACTTCCTCGTCGCTCAGGCCGGCGTTACCGCCCTTGGGTGGCATGCCCTTGAAGCCGTTGATGGCGTGGTCGAACAGGGTATCGTTACCCTTGGCGATGCGATCCGCCCAGGCGTCCTTGTTGCCCAGTACCGGCGCACCGGCTGCGCCGGTGCCGTGGCAGGCCATACAGGCCGAATCATAGACTGATTTGCCGTCAGCCCCGCCGCCGCCAGCGGTTTCCTGCTTGACCTCGGCCGTGTTCACCTTACCGATGGGCGCGATCCGCTCCTCGATGGCCGCCTGGACTCGCGGATCATTCTGGACATCCACGGACTCCTTGCCACTGATGATATTGGCACCGATGATGGCCAGTATCAGGAACACCAGCAGACCAACCAGAATTCCCACAAAAACCTTCATAAAATCCGCGTCTTTTTGATCCACGTTTATACCCTCTACGTTAGGTCGCATGTAGCCGGCGCCTGGAACGCGCCCGACCGATGTCAAATTTGGCGCCGATTATAATCGTAAACCACCTGCGCCACCACCGCCCGTGGCCGCTCGATTCCCGTGTGGACGAAATATGACAGGAAAGGTAAGCTACGCGCAGTCCTGACCCACAAAACCAAGAGTTTTACTGGGTTATACAGATAACGCGCCCGTAGCTCAGCTGGATAGAGTATCGGTCTCCGACACCGAAGGTCACAGGTTCGAATCCTGTCGGGCGCGCCATAAAATGCAAAAGGGTCTTCCTTGTGAAGGCCCTTTTGCATTTTCGGCCCACTACAAAATCTCGAACCTGTGACCGCAGGTCAAATGAGGTTCGACAAATTTGTCTGGAACAAATTTGGACAACGCGAAGCGTTGCCCGCAGGGCGAGGGCCAGGGATGGCCCGAGTCAATCCTGTCGGGCGCGCCAAATAACAAAAAGCCCATACTAGATAGTATGGGTTTTTTGCTTTACGCCCGCAGGATGAGAACCTGTGAAACAGGTTCGACAAGCAACCGGAGGTTGCGCAGAACGCCGGAGCCCCAGCGACGGCGGCCCCGAAGGGGTGAGCCGCTATGCGGCGAATAATCCTGTCGGGCGCGCCAAATAACCAAAAGCCCGTACCAGCTAGTATGGGCTTTTTGCTTTCCCCCACTGACTGGATTGCCGGCCCTGCGGGCATGCTATTCTTTCGACCATGCTCCGTGTTGCGCTACTGCTGCTTGTTTTCCCGTTCGTGTCCGTCGTCAATGCGGCGTTGCCCCTGTTCGACGCGCATCTGCACTATAACGAAGAGGATGCGCACGAATTTACACCCCAGGCAATTATTCGGATACTCCAGCGCAACAAAGTCACTCACGCCCTGGTAACCAGCCGTCCACCGCAACGGGTGCAGGCGCTGCACGAACAGGCACCGGATCGGATCATCCCGTTTCTCGGGGTCTACGAACAGCTCGCCGACAAGCAGACCTGGCACCAGGACACAACCTTGCCGGCGCGTGTCGCCAGACAACTGGAATCGGGCACCTGGTACGGGATAGGTGAGCTGCATATCTTTGCCGAACACCGCCACAGCCCGGTTTTACGTCAATTGGTTCAACTGGCCATGCAGCACCGATTACCGCTGTTGATGCATGCCGACCCGGCTATCATCGATACTATTTATGACATTGAACCCGGAGTCAGGGTCATCTGGGCCCATGCGGGCGCCTATCCGTACCCGGATCTCCTGGCGGATTATCTGGGCCGTTATCCGAACCTGTCTATCGATCTTTCGGTACGCAATGAACGGATTGCCCCTGGCAGTGAGCTGGGTGAGCAATGGTATGAATTATTTATTCGCTATCCGGATCGGTTCCTGGTGGGGGTGGATACGTTCAGCCCCAATCGCTGGCGGGAATACGCCGCGATCACACGAACGATTCGCGGCTGGCTTGCGCAATTACCTCAGGATGTCGCGAAACAGCTGGCCTATCACAATGCCAGAAGCTTGCTGTTGTCTTCAGAAACGGAGTGAATCAATCCAGGTCGAGTTTATAAGAGACATAAAAACGCCGTTCGGGGAAGTTGTGCAGCCGGCTTTCCTGGACTTCGTCAAACACATTTTGGACCACTACCGCCAGCTCCTGACGACGGGAGCTCGCTCCGAACTTTTTTGCCAATCGCATATCAACCCTTTTGTAGGGTTCATAAGTTTCATCTTCGACACCGAGATTCTTGTGCTCGCCTTTCTTGTAGAAACCAAGACTACCGCTATAGTTATTATTGAAGTCCCACATACCCAGAATGCTCAGGGAATTGCGGGGTGCGGCAAGATCGTAGGCGCTGGCACCTGCGATATTCGTGGAATCGATACTGAGGCGTGAAAAAGCAATATGAACCCGCGCCCGCTCGGAGGGTCGCAGAGTAATCTGTGCTTCGAACCCTTTTATGGTGACATCGTCGAAGTTGTTAAACCAGTATGTCCCATCCGGGGCGCTGTCGTCGTATATAATCAGATCCGAGACATCTTCATAGAACACCTTTAGATCGGTATTGATAGCCCCGTCTTTTGTCTCTGTCAGATAGCCCAGCTCATAGGCCGTAATGTATTCGGGGTCAACATCGTTTTCCCAGTAAAAACCGCCTGGATAGACATCATCCAGATAGGGATATTCCTCGGTCATTACCGGCTCGCGCGTTGCGTGCGAGACACTGGCTCGAATCGTGTCACGGGGAGAAAGGTGATAGTTAATACCGAACCTGGGCAAATAATCCACGCCGGCCAGGTCGTTATCCTCAACCATCAGTCCGCCGTTTATGATCAGATCACGTGAATGGCGGTATTCCATATTGGCAAACACGCGTCCGATATTGACATACTCCGGCGCCTGCTCAATCACAAAATAATCACTCTCGGAACGATCCTGACGGTAACTGCCACCCCAGGCGACCCGGACGCGCTGGCCAATGTTGAACGTATGCTGCAACTCGATATCATGACGCTCGGTATCGTAATTTTGATCGTTGGTGACGTAATCCTTTTCCTCGTTAATCGCGGTACGATAGTATTGCAAGCGTAGCTCGCCATAGTTCGGCAGGGCCCTTATCCAGCGGACCTGCTGGTACTGGGAATTGACCTGGCGTTCGTAATCCGGGTACTCATCCGGTCGGATTGAATTATCTTCCTGGCGCGTTCCGCCGTTATAGCCCGCCTGAAATATCAATGAGTCCCGGTTATTGACCTGATAGTCGCCCCGGAAGGTCATCATCTTCACAGATTTACTGTCGTGGCGCAGTTTGAAGCCATGATCTTCCCGATAACCGACAGAAAAGACATAGTCCATGTCACCCAGGTTGTTGCCATAACGCAAAAACCCTTCGCGCAGACCATTATCGCCAATATTGGTTTTGACGTGGGTGCCGCGATCCAGCGCTGCATCGCGGGTAATGATATTGATGACGCCCATGAAGGAGTTGGAACCGTAACTGGCCGCATTGGGGCCACGCACCACTTCAATGCGCTCGATGTCGTCCATAGTGATCGGCAGATCGACCCATGGCACGCCACCGAGAATCGGGGTATAGACGGAACGCCCGTCGATCAGTACCTGCTGATGACGCACATAGCGGTCATGCAACATGTGATACCCGGTCACCGGCAGATGACCACTGTCGTAATCAACCACGAAGCCGGGCACCAGGCGCATAAGATCGGGAATCTCGGTAAAGCCAGAGGCCTCGATCATCTGGCGATCGATGACGGTCATGGAAATGGGGGCGTCGCGCACCGACTGGCGCAGGCGGGTAGCGGAGAGCACCACCGGCATATCTTCGAACAGTCCTTCCTCGGCCCGCACAGGGCTGTCTTCCAGTGACAGTAGCAGCGCAACAAACATTATCGGCAGGAGGCTACCGGCCCGGGGAAAATCCATCCTGTACACTCTTTTTTATTAGTTGTTTGGTGTTATCGGCACATGGGGGTTTTCCCTTAATACTACCAGTATTTTCCACAGGGGCCACCGTTTCAGGTATTTTCCATTAAAAACGGTAACTTACTCCGATCGACAATAACTCGCTACGGTTGTCGGCCCCGGCGCAGTTGGTGCAATAGCCGGTGATGGCCCCGCTATTCGCATCCCGATACACCGTATCTCCCCGCACTTCCTCGTAGTCCTGTCTATCGTAACGGGCCACTATCCCCAGCTGTCTGCTCAGGCGGTATTCGAGACTGATTTCATAG
>NZ_JAVLAZ010000040.1:14429-24300 GCF_031581315.1 Thiohalophilus sp. | reverse complement strand
GTACCGGTCCGGCGCCAAGATTACGTGCAACCTTGAACCAGGCAGGATCGACCTTCGAAAGACCTGCTGCGGTAGAGAACATAATCGGCCAAACTGAAGCCATGGCGATGAGGAAAACGATAGCCCCATACCAGGTTGAGAACACAAATACAGCAATCGGGCTCCATGCGAGTGGGCTTACCATTCGTAACAACTGAAAAGGCGAATTCGACAATTGATTAAACCGTCTGAACTGCCCGATAAGTATGCCAACAGGAATACCGATTATTATTGCTATTCCGAGACCTGCAAAAAGTCGATTCAAGCTGACTGTCGTCGCACTTTGCAGCTTGCCGATTTCCCACAAATCGGGAAAAGCCTGAAGAGTCGGAAGAAGTCCAAACTTTGCAAAACTGGCTGTATTAGCATTGTTTGCAATATAGTAGCCGAATACCCACCACAAAAACGCCAGGATTGCGAATCCTGCCAAACTCCAGGCGAGTTTACTTAGCGCCTGACTTTTGAATATTCCGGCGACCCCCCCCCCGCCGGTTGCAGCTACTGCATTATTCATAGACTGATTTCCTCTTCCCGTTCAAAGGGGTTACCGGTTTGAGGCACACTCGGATCATTCTTCCAGCCAGGGTTTTTGTCCAGGGACTTTCTTACGAAGTCATATTGGAACAGATCATTAGCTACGTGATCGCCCGTTAAGCCTTCAAGGAAGGCATTGTCACCAGTTACCATGGTTTGTTTCAGCTCATCGACGATCCTGACAGTCGCTGATTTGTATGGCCAGCCCTGGAAGTTGATTCGATCCTGACCCCACTGTACATTCTGGATGGCATGCGGGTTTTTATAATAGGCCGGATCATAGAACATCATTGCACGTTCGATGACTTCAGACGGGAAAGGCATGTATTTTTTACCATCCCTTGAGAGCATATGAGACATTGATTTTCTGTTTTCACCCAAATAGAGCTGGGCACGAATGATCGCATCGTGTACAGCTTGCGTCCATTCTGCACGATCCGGATCCATTGCATCTTGTTCATGCATAGCCACAACACAACAAGGATGTCCTTTCCAGATATCACCGTTGAACCGCAGGATTTCACCCTGTGCGCGAAGTTCGCCCATAGCACAGAATGGTTCAGCAACACAGTAGCCATCAATTTGGCGTGATGCGAGAGCGGGTGGCATATCCGGCGGATTCAACACGAGGAAATTACACTCATCAGGCTCCAGTTTTGCATTTTGAGGCCGAATTACCGGTTTAATTCCATGTTCCTTGAGTAACATCTGCGAAACGATATTGTGCATGGAATACCAGAAAGGCATCGCGAATTGTTTACCACCCATGTCTTTGGGTGATTTTATTCCGCTATCCTTATGTACAACCATCGCGGAACCGTTAGTATGGTCCCATGCAGTCACCTTGACCGGATAGTTATTGTTGTATCGCATCCAGACAGGGATTGGGGCCAACAAATGAGTCAGGTTAAAACGGTGTGATGAGAATGCTTCAACAAGTGGGGACCAGCCTCGAATCAGTGTCGGAGGCGCGGACTCGATTCCGGCATCCTTGAAAAACCCCATTTCATGGGCTACAAGTAATGCCGCCGCATCTGTAATCGGGATATACCCAATCTTTACTACCGGGTCGAATTTTTTATCTTTTTGTGCAAAAGCCGATGAGAGGGGGCCCATCGCGCCAAGCCCGGCTACAGCTGCACTTGCTTGTAATAAGGTGCGACGTGTAATACCTGTTCCAAGCCCTTGCGTGAATCTGGAGTCACATTCAATTGAAGGAGTAGATGTATCTAATCCTTCACCATGTTTTTCGTAATCGAGTTTTGCACCAACTATTTTATTGCTATGTCGTTGTGTTTTAATCTTGCTCATTGCGTCTCTCCTAATAGTGCTTACCTTTGAGGTATCCCAGATTTACACACTTGCCCATATACGACGCAGGCTAAAAGGCTTACTGGGAGGCTGCTACAGCCGAATTTACAGCATGGACATCTGCGGCCGATTCGAATGTGGACATCAATTTCCCGCGGAGCTCTTGTACGGCGGGATCCTGACGATCTCTTGGGTCAGGCAAATCAACATCAAGCTCATGGACTATATTGCCTGGTGATCCAGCCATAATTACTGCTCTATCTGCCATAATTACAGCTTCATCTATGTCATGGGTAACCATAACAATATTAAAACCAAGCTTTTTCGCTATTGATCGAACATCGCGTTGTAATGAGGCTCTTGTAAACGCATCCAGTGCTGAAAATGGCTCATCAAGCAACAGGATCTCAGGTTCCATAACCAGGGATCTGGCCAGTGCGACACGCTGCTGTTGACCGCCAGAAAGATCCTGCACATTTGATTCTGCGAAATTCTGTAGTTCTACAAGACTAATTGCTTCATCAACACGTTTACGAATTTCATCTTGTGACCATCGACCGAATGTCAGGCCTACTCCTACATTTTGCGATACCGTCATCCATGGGAACAAATGCGGCGCCTGGAACATCATCACCCAACGAGGCGATGGCTTTTGTATAGGCGCGCCATCCAGCAGAACCTGTCCTTCTGTCGGTTTCAAAATACCGGCCAGAATATGCAATAGCGTGGATTTCCCGCAGCCTGACCGTCCGATTATTGCCAGGGCTTCGCCAGGTGGCGACACCATATCCACCTTGTTGAACGTAACAGGACTCTTTGGCGTATAGCGGTGTGTCAGACTATCTATTTTGATTTCAGTACCGCGTATTGACATCGATTATACCTCTAACTTTTCCCTGCTTTTATAACAGGGCATATGGCAATCACCTACAGCAAAAACACTATCCCAGTTATGAAGGCCACTCTATATTTATAAAAATACAGGCTTTCTGACTGGTCTAATCCTTGGCCTCAGGCGCTGTTAAATCTTTTTTCCAGCTCTTTCATGCGTTCTGACAATTCACTCTCATCAAGCAGTCCACGCTTGATCATGGAATGTGCGAGAGCAAGAAGCTGTCGTTCAGGAAACGGGACATCTTCATATATGGTCTCGGAAAGCTCATCTTCTTCAGCACGACGCTCAAGAGAGGGTAAAGCACATGAGTCCAGATCAACCTCCTCGTATGGTTTTACACACGAATCAGCAGCTAGCAAATCGCAGGTGGTTTCAAGAGTGATCTTCCACGGAGGATCTGGATTTGTCACTCCATATTTTGTTGAGAGATCTTCCCAATATCTGCCACTTTCGAGAATTTCCTGCAACAAGGGAATTGGCGTGATATCTACTGAATGATCATCACCGCTATTATTATTCGCTATGCTCATGGCTTAACCCTCTTATCTCTTGCAATTAGTGATCGTGGTGTACCGGATTAATCGCCTTGCGAACAGGACGCTTGGCATTCGATGTAACACCCGGCTTCGGTACTGCTACACCGATAAGACAGTCGCGTGTCACTATTTCCGCCAGTTGATCTTCAGTCCACCCTTCAGTACCTTCCGGGCGCTCTGGCATAACGATATAACGTGTTTTCTGGTTAGAGTCAGCCACACGAACCTCAACATCTTCAGGTAACTGCAGTCCAAATTCCGCCAGAACCTGACGTGGCCAGCGAACCAGTCGACGGCGATAATTAGGAGTACGATACCATTCAGGAGATTGACCAAGAATCGGTCGCGGATAACATGAGCATAAAGTACAAACCACAACATGCTTTAATTTTGGAGTATCGACCAGAACTCGGAGGTTACAATAGTCACTCGGTGTACCGAATTGGGTCGGAGGGCTTGTCACCCAATCCACGCCTACCGCTTTACTTGCTTCAACACCGTCTTTCTTACAAAGTTCTTTGTATTCGGGATCAAGCCAGGCCTTGGCCACAAGTCTTGCAGCCGGCAGCGGGCCAAGAGTATGTACATATTCCGTCCAAACCCGATGATCCTCTGCTGAAAACAGGCCTTTCTCGATTGCCAGTTCCCTCACAGCAGCCTCAAGAATCTCAAAGTCGCTGACTTCCTCGACCATAGGCGCAGGCTTGTGGACATGGCCGTGATTATGTTCGTGATCTGACATCAGTATTTCCTCTCAATCTATATAACATTTTCAGTATTAGACAGCTTCCAGATAACGTTCAGGAAACTCAGTCTCCAGGGCGTCATTGGAATAAGTGTCGCTGTATTCAGGCCACAGTTCTTTCTGCATGAATTTGACACTATAGAACCACTCTGGCGTATCTTCATTACCAAAGGCTTCATCTTCGGCTGCCGGGCTTTCATATACTAATTCTGTAACTACACCTTCGGCCCCACGCGTATAAGTCATCGTGCGAGTATAAAAAATGTCAGGAAGATCCTTGATACGAACTCGGTCACCTTCCTTGAACTTGGGTTTTCCTGCCTTGCCCTTGAAACATTGCGGATCACCAATGCCATAGGCCATTTTTGCATGATGCTCTAGATCATAAACCGGTTTAGACATGACGATTTCTCACCTCTTCAATTTTGTTTACCAGCTCAGTAAGCGTAACGAATTGCTTGTCGACCAGTATCCGCGCTGCAGTCATTAACCAACGACCATAATACGGTAGACCGAGATACTGCGTCTGACCTACGTCTACATTTTGCTTGCGGCGGCGTTCTTCAGCTGTCCAGACACCTCTCCAGGCCAGGCATTCACAGGTAGCAAAGGTGTTTAATTCCCACTGCTCCTCTTCTTTCTCTTCCCAGACAATGGGCACATCTGGTTCGCCACCGACATCATGTGGTGTCCGCGTATAAGCGCGGAATAATGTATGGTCAATTTCATCCGGTGAAGGCGCATGCGTTTGTTTATGCAAGGCCGGTTGTAACAGGCCGACGACATTGATGTGTCGAAGTACCTCATCTCTAGTTGACGATGACATTGTTATTACTCCTCTTTTGATTACGAGCAATCATGCTTTCTCTTATGCTGTAACGAGTTTACTACCTACTTACTATCACTACTCACTAGTACTTATTAATTCACAATCTATTCAACAACCTGTTTATAAAACTATGAATCAACTTCTAAATCTTTTCCAAGACTAATTTCCGATGGCATTTATAAGCGTTAACTATATTCCATAAGGATCGACATTCCATATAATATTAATACTTGCTTAATTAACGTCACACACCGACATCTATACTTTTTTCGATAGATATGTGTAATAGTTACATGCAGCGAAGAAAGTTCCATTTTCCATCGCCTTATTCTGCTCTTTGAGCCATATATCTACGGTCTGGTCTGATAGCTGACCTGAGTTTTTTACATACGGAGCATATGTTTCCGCAAATGTTTTGAAGTAACTACCCTGGCCGATTTCCACAACCGCATCCCCCCAGGCATCTGTCAGCTCAAGGTCAAACTGGGGAAGCAATCTGGGCAGGTCACACATTATTCTTGGGTTGTTGAATGTTGTATTTGAAAGCGCTGCGTCCATCTTTCTTCCAAAAGAGTGATCAGGAAACGCATAAGTTAATGATGAATAGTCACCGTCAAAAATAGCGATAACACCACCTTTTTTTGTCACACGGGCCACCTCTGAAAGTATCTTGGCCGGCTCAGTAACGTGACTAATTACTGTATGGCAAATCACAACATCGAACTCACCATCCTCAAAATCCAGATTATGCGCGTCACCCAAACGAAACTCTAAACTGTCTGCCACACTTTCCTGGTCGGCATATTTTGTCGCAGCATCTATAAATGACTTACAATGGTCTATACCAACACCACGCGCATCAAACCCATGCCTCTGCGCAAGCTGTCTTAAAATTACTCCAGTTCCACAACCAACTTCCAGTATTTTTCCCGCTTCAGGAATCTCAATTCTATTTACATACTTCTCGAACAAATCGGAGAAGGTGTTAACCTGAGCCCGACTTTCAAGGCGCTCAATTAGACGCTCATGCGCCAATTCGTCCAATTCGTTCACAAATCTATGCGGGTCTGGCACTATTTTTTCCTTTATCACATTCTGCTGACGTAGAAATCATTAAATTTACGTTATAGCTGCCTGATTACCACGATTTATATGGAAGAAACTTCCCATTCATTGTCACTACGACCCGGTCGCCTTTCGGATCTTCCTGTTTCTCAATATCCATCGTAAAGTCGATTGCACTCATTATTCCATCACCAAAATTATCCTTGATGATTTCTTTAATCGTTTCTCCATATACACCAACAATCTCATACCATCGGTATATAACAGGATCGGTCGGCACACTTTGCTCCCATGATTTATAGGGATACTGTTGCAACGCCTCCGAAATCTCGCTACCCAGCCCCAGGAACTCCACTACGGCATCAGCATTCTTCTTCTCAAGGTGATTCATCCCGAGGCATGCAGAACATGTATATTCGGGTGACAAACCAGCTGCTTCGCCCACCTGATCCCATTTGACTGCTTTTTCCTGCTTTGCCTTCAGAATTACTTCTTTCATATTTTCTTTATTCATTGCTACATCCGCTATATTTCTAACTGGAATCAACCTTTAATTTTTGACGTACAAAAATTAAATTATTCACTCTGTATTGACACCCGAGCCAGAAGACACGTTGACCTTATGGCCCGGGTTATACCTCAACCTCTATTTAAGACAGGCTCATTGCCAGAAAGAGACCGCCGGTCAGAAAAGCAGCAACTCCACTCACCCGTGCCGCAATAGCACGCATTGTTTCAGAGTGCCTGGCCAGCTTCTCCATGCCCAGCGTACCACCAGCAATGATCATGTACTGTATTGCTGCGAAGCCAATCAGGTACGATATCAATGGCGTCATTTCCGCACCAATTATCGCTTCACCATACGCATAACCGTGCAGCAGCCCACTCACTGCAAATACACCGCTCAGGACTACAGCTCCCAGATAGTTTTTTGTTAATGCCAGCACTGCACCAACAAGCACCGTCACAGCAACCAGCATTTCCGACATCGGGATATTCGCTGCCCCCAGGTGTAATGCCGTACCACCTACAGTTGCCCCAACAAATGCCAGTGGCACGACATATCGTGCCGCGCCTTTAAGGGCACACGACAGAAGTATCGCTACCACCAGGAATGCAAAATGATCCAGGCCAATAATTGGGTGCCCAAGACCTGAAAGCATTCCCTGGCCTAATGTTTCAGGCGTTGCCCCACCCATTGGATGATGAGCGAATGCTGGCGAAGAGGCGATCAAAAGCATTCCACCTACTACAGACATCTTTGCGCGCAAAGAATTTTTAACAACATCATTTTCAATGCTCATATCAATTTCCCTCACAGTTTACTTCTTTGTTACCGAACATTATTTAAGCGGTGTGATTCATTTGGTTTCTTAAATATCTTCGAAACCAGGTAAAATCATTATCTTCGGCTTACCACCTGGTGATATTTTCCGCTTGTGCCTGCGCCTGTATATCAAGCCGTACTTATATTAAAGACTACTAATATATCGATTTTGGAGACTGTTTGACCGGGTTATCGCCTCAATGTATAAATTCAAGCTTGTAACTCGGTCTACAGAGCTCTTCCTTGCAACTGACTATGTACGATGCGATGATTGTTTTCCAAGATTTAATTCCGATGAGCCCTATAGGAGTACGTTATGGCTCGTAATAACATTTTTCCCCGCTCCGTCCACTATCTTCTTGCTGTCGCCGAGCATCAGAGTTTCACTCGCGCCGCAGAAGCGCTCTATGTGTCTCAACCATCTTTATCTCAGCAAATCAAGCAATTGGAGGATTTGTTAAATATCCAGTTGCTCGATCGTTCTGGTCGCAGTGTTCGTCTAACCCCCGCGGGTGAGGTGTATTTGCACCATGCGCGTCGTGCTTTGAAAGAACTGGATGCGGCAAAACGTGCTATTCATGAATTGAAAGATCTGAGCCGCGGTAGTCTGCGTATTGCCATGACTCCCATTACTGATTATCTGGCTATTCCGTTACTCGTTAAATTCAACACTCTTTATCCAGGTATTACGGTAACCACACTAGAAATGCCACAAAATGACATGAAAGATGCTCTTGTTGGCGATCATGTTGATATCGGAATCGCGCTTAGCAGTACCCTCTCGACCGAGGGTTACCCTGGAATAACGGACAGCGAAATATTATTTAGTGAAACACTCAGCCTCGTGCTCGGTAAAAATCACCCCCTGGCCGGACAGAAGGGGCCAATTAGTAAACACGCACTTGAAGAGGAACCTTTAGTCCTGTTCAATACCAATTACGCCCTGAGGTCACATATTGATTTCTATTGCATCGAACAGGGTATAAGCCCGCATATCGCCGTAGAGGCCACCTCGCTGAGTGTCATAATCGAGATGGTACGACAAGGAAAGCTCGCCACGATTTTGCCAGACACAATTGCTTGTCATCAGCATGGCCTGTATTCACTATCCCTCTTGCCAGAGCTTCCGCATCATACAATCAGCCTTATCTACCGAAAAGACATCAATAAAAGCCCTGCCTGCGTAGCCTTTGAGGAGTTGGCGGGTGAATGGTCGGCCCAGCGCTGTGAACTCGAACCCAGTCATCGTGTGCGCCCCTGCCCACTTACCGATGCCTGCGCCGAGGATGAATCCAAATTCCCTTCTGATGTCAGCATCGATTCATCTGACACCTCGCTTGAGGATATCGAGGCCGATATCATCTAAATGAATCAAGAACAATAATCACAGAGTCACAAAAAAAGTCGGAACAAATATCACTTGCCAGAATATTTGTCACCGACTCAAGAGGAGGACTTTGCGACAAATACCACTTCAAAATATTTGTCGCTAATTTTTCTGACTAAGCACGCATCAGAATTTCATTTCCCCCCATACCCACAACTTGTCAGTATCTACTTTACCAGCTGCGGCATCACCGGCTGAATATGCGCCATACTTGATACCAGCTGTATAGACTTTCCCAAACTTCTTTGCGTACAGGACATTAATTTCATCGCCAAGATCATCGATTGTCGCTGTCGATTCATCAGCACTGAAGTCATGATAAACTGCAAGCCACTTCCCGCCGGCAATCTTGCCGCCCAGACTGACATACAGATCAACCAGCCCCTGATCAGGGGTCGTCAAAAACTGATCAGTCCAGCCGTTGAATGCGTGTACTGTAGCCAGAGGAGTTGAGAAGCCATATGTGCCATTATCTGAACCCAGAAGCTCATAACCCAGCTTGAAAGTCATACCCGATAATTTCATCGCACCTTCGGCCAGAACATAATCAGCATCATATTCGGTCGCACCTGATTTCGACTCCTGAGAAGCGTATTCCAGGCTATATGAATACTGATCATTTTCTCCAGTGCTTCCGACCAGACGTAGGCCATAGGTATCCAGTGCATTATCAGTATTATTATCCAATTCCAGAAGATACGCATAGCCACTTAACTTGCCGAGTGACGATTTGTATGACAGATTCAAAAGGCTATCTTTTGAATCCACATCGGCAGCCTCGGCAAAAATGCGGTTGCGCTTGGTAATATATGAATAATCAACTTTCAGGTTATCTACAGGCGTGACAGCGACTCTGAGGCCGTCATACGTCTGCCTGTCCTGTCTCCAGCCGACATGGCCAACAAACCGTTGATTATCATGAGTGATAACCTGGCGACCATATTTGACCTCGGCCATTCCAGAAGCATACCGGATGAACCCCTGATCCAACTCGGTCACTTCCGGATCCGCTATAACAGAATACACTCCTGAGTTGTAACTAGTCACAGGGACAGAATATTCATTTTCGCCCATAATCCTGACATCTTCCATGCCAAGCGTTGCGGATAAACCTTTATATTCATTTGTTGCGTAGCTGATACGACTGCGCAACGTCAATGCTGACGCATCTCTAAGAGCATTGTTTTGCTCAACAGATTCATA
>NZ_JAVLAZ010000040.1:6091-14329 GCF_031581315.1 Thiohalophilus sp. | reverse complement strand
AAATTGAAATACACGCACATCGATATACCCTGCAGTCTCTGATAGCCATTAAGTTTATGTAGTTGGCAACATAAGACAAACAGACGCACAGATCAGACGTGTTAACAGATCACAAGTAACGCCCGACTGACATACACCTACGACTGTCTGGAGCAGACTATGTATGAGGTTCATCTTTTTTACCAAGACAAAATTCTGATAGGCTCTATAGGAATTGGCTATGCTATGTCAATCATAAAATAATAATATACTTGCATTGCAGGAATACCCTGCATATATCAGCTTTGAATATTTTCCAACAGGCATGTGGAGGCTATTTAAATATCATGCTGATTCGTATGCCATACACGATTAGATTACTCTTCACAGTCCTGTCACTGGGATCGAAACCACTGTTTTTTACCCACTGCACAGATGGAGTAATTGATACAGAATCATTAATTCCGAAACGGTAATAAACTTCTGACTGCGATATATCGTCTTTTGTATTATCTGCCTCACCAGATACACCGGTATAAGCTGCTGCAACTCCCAGAGTTGTCTTTCCCAGGTATCTCTCAAATGCCAGACTTGCAAACGAGGCAGCATCTGAAACTTCCTCATTAGCAATTCCAAGACGCAAATTCACGCCATAGTCACCTCGAATATAATCCCCGCCGAGGTAAATACCGGAATTGTCGTCAACTTTTCCTGACCCATCCACATATTCATTGTCAGCCGTGTTCTGCCAGACTCCTGCCCGCCAGATGCCATAGGCCGTTTGGCGATACAGTTCTATCCCGGTAAATACTCCCTTGCCGTTCTCACCCACGTCGAACAACTCCGAATAAGATCTCCCCGGATTATCACCCAGTCCATGTGAGCTGGTAACAAGGACATTTAGACCGTATGGCGCCAGATCTTGATGAATATGTATGCACCCACCCAGGGTATAATCCGGGAAAGCGATAGTCGGATTATTGATAAATGCATTGCCAAGAAACTGAGATGTCTCATCATTGGCTATCTCGCTGTTATCCAGCCTGCAGTCCGGATCGATAATTCCAACGGTGAAAATATTTTTACCGATTCGTCGTGTATAGTGTATTTCAGATACCTGCAGACGCCCCTTCCCCTCACCATCCAGAGCTGATCCTGCATCGCCATTGACTTCCTCAGCCAATGAACTGATTCCATCCTGCCCGGGGCTGATATTCCCTTCCACATAGGTCAGTAATTTTCCACGCCCAACCGGTACTTCGGCCGTCAAGTCAACTGATAACAATCCTTCATCGTCCAGGCGTGAATCGTTACTTGTCTGAAATGTAAATGTGGAACCCGCCTGGACCTCAATTCCAGGTTTTTGATTCTGGATAACACCATGCCTGACTTGAGGCTCATCGGCCCAGATACTTGCGGAGAACGTACTAACCAGGACTGACACAGCCAATGTTTTTTTAACAAACACCTTACAAGATCCTGATTTTATTAATTATTTTCCAGTTTTTCGTCCAGCAGCTCGATCCAGTGGCGAACGGGTACAGGCGACACAGCGGAAAGATGTGTCAAACAACCGATATTGGCTGTGGCAATAGTTTCAGGGCGACTTGCCAGTAAGCTTTCCAACTTCATGGCACGTAAGGATTTGGAAAATGCACGTTGTAATATGGAGTAGGTACCCGCTGCACCACAGCACATAAATGGGTAGGCAACCGGCACCAGTTTAAACCCGGCCTGTTTTAACAGTTTCTCAGTAACCCCGTTCAACTTTTCGCCATGCTGCAGGCTACACGATGATTGAAAGGCGATTCTTCGTCGCGTCTTATTAGTATTACTTTGATCGGACGGGCTGGTTGATGACTGCCGGCTCCATTCTTCACCGACAATCTCGGCGATATCCCGTGTCAGCGCGGAAATCCGACGGGCTTTCTCACCATATTGAGGGTCATCTTTTAACAATTCACCATATTCCCTGAATTGCATACCGCAACCGCTGGCAGTCAGAACGATTGCTTCGGCCCCCTGTTCAATATATGGCCATATCGCATCAATATTTTTGCGCATGAAATCTCGCGCTTCTTCTGTTTCAGCCATGTGTTGACTCAGAGCACCGCAACAGCCCTCTGCAGTCGGTATCAACTCAATACCAAACCTGTCCAGCACACGTGCTGCGGCTGCATTAATATCCGGCGCCAGATCCGGCTGCACACACCCCTGCCAAATCAGCATCTTGCGAGGGCGATCCTGCCCTGGCCAGACACCTGCTTTACGCCGCACTGGGACCATACTCCGCAATTCGTCAGGCAGGATCCGTCGAAATAGCTGCCCAAGTTTCAGAAACGTACTGAAACCACGACGATGCGCGACAACAGTTCGCAACATCTGTCGCATGAAGCGTTCCTTGAATGGTCTTGACACCTGTTTCTCCACCAGTTCCCGACCGATATCCAGCAAACGCCCGTAATGTACGTCTTGCGGGCAACTGGTTTCGCAGGAACGGCAGGTCAGGCAGCGATCCAGATGCAGTTGGAGGTTTTGTCCGAGAGTTCGGCCCTCGAGAGTTTTCAACGTATAGGCTGGCGGCAATAAGTCCAGACCCGGTTCCTTGCCTTCCAGAAACTGTTTGATGAGATAAATACGGCCTCGAGGTCCGTCCCATTCATCATTCGTGAGCCTGAATGTCGGGCAGGTAAATGTACACTGACCGCACTGTACACAGGGCATCAGTAACGATTCCGCTTCCTGTCCCAGTTCGGTATTCTGATATGCTTCAGCCAGTTCGACTTTCATCAAGCACCCCGATATCCTGCTAACCTGGCACAGCCATGCCGCACCACAGTTGATTTCACCTGTTTTAAACTATCTCGCAGGGCACCGAACTAGTCCAAGATTTTATTTCGATTCTGGCTATAGGGATTCGTTATAGAGGCTCAGGTCAATTGTTGTTGCCGAAAATCGGCAATGATCTCAGGTATATAAACAAGTATTAGGAAATCAGTAACTAGAGTAACCTGCCCTCTATCACAGGAATTACACGCCCACCAACGAAAATGATATCGGCATCAGCCTCTTTTTTTCCTTTTAGCAGGACCCGCGAGGGGCGCTGGACTGCCTGTCCCTGCTCGATACGTAATGAAAACTGCCCGCCAATGCCTGTGCTGTGTTCCAGCAGATAGGCACCGAGAAAGGCGGCCCCATTACCCGTTGCAGGATCCTCACGTACACCATGTGCCTCAAAGAAAAAACGCACACACACATCATTATCAGGATCTTGCGTCTCGCTGCAAAACAGATATGTCAGAGGTGGAAAGTCCTGTGCAGCCAGTGGCGCGTACGCATCGAGACTCAGTCTGGCCCTCTGCAGGGCCGCAAAATCCCGCACCGGGACAATCATGGCCGAGGTACCGGCAGAAACCTGCTGGATCGGCGTTGTATCATCAATATCCTGTGGAGCCAGACCAAGCGCCATTGCCATTAGTTCGAGGTCAGCTGACTTACCAAGTGACATGGATGGGGCCCGGAACCAGGCAACCTCATCACCTGTTTCGCTGACATCAAATGTAACTTTTACTGTTCCGATTGACAGCTCAAGAGGCACTTCTATTGCAGTATTTTTCATAACATAGTGTTTCAGTACCCAGGCAGTTCCCAGAACAGGGTGTCCGGCGAAGTCGATTTCCCGTGCCGGAGTAAAAATCCGTACCGCATAGTTTCCGTTATCGTTCAATCCAGGGCTGATAAACGTCGTTTCAGAGTAATTCGTCTCCGCGGCGATTCGCTGCATGGTCTCGCTATTCGGCAACTCATCACCGACGACTACCGCGAGTTGGTTGCCTGAATAAGGCTGCTCGGCAAATACATCCACGATATAAAAATCTTGTGGCATATCGAAATTCCCTTGTTTTTGCATACCCGTCATCTTTGCACAAAACTTCATGGATGATAACTGCACAGCCTTGCACTGTTCATAACAACTCTTTGTATTTCAGGCTGATTTGCCTGCTACTCACAGGCCCGGTCAAATTAGTCGGGTTGGTATGCAGGCGTTACTGATATCAGGAAAGAAAGGAATATCGTCAGCGACTCGAATGGACAAGCCGGGTATGGTCAGCATCTGGTACCTGATGAGTGGCGACGATGGGGAGATTCAATAATCCGGAACGACGTATCAGACAAAGGGCCGGAGTGTTCTGACCCAATGGGCAGTATGCTCCTGAAGCTCGCAGCAGCCAGGATCAGAAAGCAGAAAAGTGGTGGCTACGCCCTGATTCGAACAGGGGACCCCATCATTATGAGTGATGTGCTCTAACCAGCTGAGCTACGTAGCCATATATCTTGCCGGCCCGGACGGGCCCACAGGAGCCGCGCATTGTCGGCATTTCGGGCCGGGATGTCAAGCCAGACAGGTCCCGGCCCATTTCGGGGAAAACCCTATTTACCGATAAATATCAACAACTTAACTCACTTTCAAGGCGGCTGTACTACCTGCCTCAACGCCGTCCGCGAATAAACGCCAATCAACGCGAATATAAATTCTGTATTTGCGTGCATTGGCGTTCATTTGCGGATTCCCGTTGCTAGACATTGAAGCGAAAATGCATCACATCTCCGTCGTGGACGATGTATTCCTTGCCTTCCAGGCGCAGGCGCCCCGCTTCCTTGGCACCGGCCTCACCGTTGTATTTGACGAAGTCGTCGTAGCTGGTGACTTCGGCACGGATAAAGCCTTTCTGGAAATCGGTATGGATCACGCCGGCGGCCTGCGGAGCGGTGGCACCGATCGGGACGGTCCAGGCACGCACTTCCTTCTCGCCCGCCGTGAAATAGGTCTGTAACCCCAGCAGGTCAAAACCGGCGCGGATGACGCGATTCAGGCCCGGCTCCTCGAGGCCCATCTCGCCGAGAAAATCCGCCATCTCCGTCTCGTCCAGTTCGGCGATCTCCGCCTCGATAGCGGCACAGACCGGGACCACCGGGGCACCCTCGGCACTGGCGTATTCTTTCAGCTCATCCAGTAGCGGATTGTTTTCAAAGCCGTCATCGTTGACGTTGGCGATATACATGGCTGGCTTGATGGTCAGCAGGAACAGATCGCGAATCAGTTTCTTTTCCTCGACATCCAGATCCAGCGCCCGCACCGGCTGGCCTTCATCCAGGGCGGCCTTGACCTTCTCGAGCACAGTCATCTTGGCTTTGGCTTCCTTGTCGCCGGACTTGGCGACCTTGGCCAGCCGGTTCATGGCCTTTTCCACCGAGTCCATGTCGGCCAGCGCCAGTTCGGTGTTGATGATCTCGATATCGCTGATCGGATCCACCTTGCCGGCCACATGCACTACATCGTCGTTCTCAAAACAACGCACCACGTGGGCAATGGCCTCGGTTTCACGGATATTGGCCAGAAACTGGTTACCCAGTCCCTCCCCTTTGGATGCGCCTTCCACCAGGCCTGCGATATCGACAAACTCCATGGTCGCCGGCAGGACTTTTTGCGGCTTGACGATTTCCGCCAGCTTGTTCAGACGGGGATCCGGCACCGGCACGACACCCACATTGGGTTCAATGGTACAAAACGGATAATTTTCCGCCTGAATACCCGCCTTGGTCAGCGCATTGAACAACGTCGACTTGCCAACATTGGGCAGACCGACAATACCGCATTTAAATCCCATGATAATCAGTTCCGTTTAGATTGAAAAATGTTTACCGCAGAGGCGCAGAGTTAAATAAACTGTGGGAGGCGATTTCATCGGCGACCGTTGTGCCCCTGCTTTCGAGTCGCGGCTGAAAGCCCCTCCTACATGATGCGAGATGACTCCACGTTGTTGGGTTTTCTAGCCTCGATGAAGTTCATTCATCGCTTTCGGCAGTTCGCCGTCGAGGACTTCCGGCAGGACGTTGAGGGCCGCATCGATAGCGTTATCGATGGCGATGCGGTCGTCTTTGGCCGCTTTTTTCAGCACATGGCTGGTCACGCGGTTTTTATCACCCGGATGGCCGATGCCAATGCGCAGACGCTGAAAACCGTTGCCGCCCATCTTGCTGACAATGTCACGCAAGCCATTGTGCCCGCCATGTCCGCCGCCTTCTTTAAGACGGGCCGTACCGGGTGGCAGGTCCAGATCGTCATGCGCGACCAGAATGTTTTGCGTATCGATCTTGAAAAAGTTGGCCAGCGCCTGCACGGCCTGACCACTGAGATTCATATAGGTATTCGGTTTGAGCAACCAGACATCCTGACCGCCAACATTGAATTTGGCGACCTCACCGTGAAATTTTTTCTCGGACTTGAATACGGCGTGATACTGGCGGGCGACCTCATCCACAAACCAGAAACCGGCGTTGTGCGGTGTGTCTTCATATTCGGGGCCGGGATTTCCCAGACCCGCAATCAGTTTCACACGTGCAGACAACGCCGGTTACCTGAGGTCGTAAACAAGAGAAGCCGACTAGCTTTCTTCGCTTTCGCCGCCAGCGGCTTCAGCTTCTTCGCCACCTTCCTCTTCTTCAGTATCTTCCTTGGCTGCACGCGGCATATGGATAGCAACCACCGGTTGATCATGTTCTTCACCGTGCATCAGTTCCACCAGCTCAACGCCTTCCGGAAGTTTGAGCTCGCTCATGTGAACCGTCTGGTCGATATCCAGTTCCGCCAGGTCCAGCTCGATGTACTCGGGCAGGTTTTTGGGCAGACACGATACTTCCACTTCCGTCAGGTTATGGGTAATCACGCCGCCTTCCTTGACACCCGGGCACTTCTCTTCGTTCATAAAGTGCAACGGCACCTGTACGCGAATTGCCTCGTTGGCACTAACGCGCAACAGATCCATATGCAGGATGTAGGGCTTGCCCGGATGACGCTGCAGATCCTTGAGAATAACCTGGTCTTCGTTATTACCGACCTTGACCGTCAGAATGGAAGAGAAAAACGCTTCATTCTTCAGCTGGTTTACCAGCTCGTCATGATCCAGCGATAACATCGCCGGATCCTTGCCGGCGCCGTACATCACGGCCGGTACTCTGCCCGTGCGACGCAGGCGGCGGCTCGCACCTTTGCCCTGATCGCTGCGGGATTCCGCTTGCAATACAAAATCACTCATGGTGAATCTCCTGTTACATGATGCGCAAAATGCGCGATGCCGTCCCCGCGACCAGAGACGGCGTTGTCCGCCGGTAAAAAGGCGGGATCGTCAGCCGTCAGTCGACAAACAGACTGCTGACCGATTCTTCACTGCTGATACGACGGATGGTCTCCGCCAGCAACTCGGCGATACTCAGCTGCCGGATATTCTTACACTCGCTGGCAGCGGGCGACAACGGAATGGTATCGGTCACCACCAGCTCATCCAGTGACGAGTGGGTAATGTTATCCACCGCCGGGCCGGACAATACCGGGTGGGTACAGTACGCCACCACTTTGCGCGCCCCGTGTTCCTTGAGCGCGTTGGCCGCCTTGCACAGCGTGCCGGCGGTATCCACCAGATCGTCAACGATGATGCAGGTACGATCCCGGACATCGCCGATGATGTTCATCACCCGCGCTTCGTTGGCGCGCGGCCGGCGCTTGTCGATAATCGCCAGGTCCGCGTCATCCAGTCGCTTTGCCAGCGCCCGGGCGCGAACCACGCCGCCCACATCGGGCGAGACCACCATCAGATTCGGATACTTCTGGCGCCAGATGTCACCCAGCAAAATCGGCGAGGCATAGACGTTGTCCACCGGGATGTTGAAAAAGCCCTGGATCTGATCGGCATGCAGATCCACGGTCAGTACCCGGTCGGTTCCGGCGGCGCTGATCATATCGGCCACCACCTTGGCGGTAATCGGCACCCGCGCCGAACGCGGCCGGCGATCCTGGCGCGCGTAACCGAAGTACGGAATCACCGCAGTAATGCGCGCGGCCGAGGAACGGCGCAGCGCATCGACCATGACGCACAGTTCCATCAGGTTATCGTTCGACGGGCGACAGGTCGGCTGGACGATGAAAATGTCCTTACCGCGGACATTTTCCATGATCTCCACCATGACCTCGTCGTCACTGAACTTGCCCACCAGCGCCTTGCCCAGCGGCAGACTCAGACGCGCGGTAATATCCTTCGCCAGTTGCGGGTTGGCATTCCCCGCAAAGATCATCATGCTGCGATCGGCGGCACGGTTCCCGGGGAGATCCAGTTCTGGTCGGTTGTTTAGCATCATTCTCTCTGGGTCGCTGGATGGCTCGGCCCGTCAATTTATGGCTGGGGTGGCAGGATTACTCGGCGC
>NZ_JAVLAZ010000040.1:0-5991 GCF_031581315.1 Thiohalophilus sp. | reverse complement strand
ATGGCTGGGGTGGCAGGATTCGAACCTGCGTATGCTGGAATCAAAATCCAGTGCCTTACCGCTTGGCGACACCCCAGTAGAACAGTGACTAGGTGCTAGGCGCTAGGTCCTAGTACTTGGTACTAAATACTCAGAACTCGGTACTCAGTACTGTATTTAAAGATGATTCGTTGACGCCCCGGGCGACGAATCCCTGCCAGTTTTCGGCCAGTTGCTGCCAGGCCGCGTTGGCGGCCGATTCGGTCTCGAACGCCGCAAAGACGCAGGCGCCGGTGCCGGTCAGGCGGGCCGAAGCCAGGGCGTCGAGTGCGTCCAGGGCCGCGACCACCTCGGGATAACGGGCGCGGACCGGCGCTTCACAGACATTGCCCCATTTCGGGCTTTCGGGCGCGGCCAGAAAGTCGCGTATTGTAATGGGTGGGCAATCCCGCCGCAAATGCGAATCGGAGAAAATCGCCGCTGTTGAGACAGTTACCGGCGGGATCAGCACCAGATACCAGCGATCAGGCAGTTCCAGCGGCTGCAATTGCTCGCCCACGCCCTCGGCCCAGGCGCTGTGGCCACGCACGAAGACCGGCACATCAGCACCCAGTTGCATGCCGAGCTCCGCCAGCGCGTCCACGCCCAGACGGGTATTCCAGAGCCGATCGAGCGCCACCAGCGTGGTGGCAGCATTGGAGCTGCCGCCGCCCAGACCACCGCCCATCGGCAGGCGTTTGTCCACGTGGATATCCACCCCGGCCCCGACGCCCGCGGCCTCCTGCAGCAGACGCGCCGCGCGCACCACCAGATCCTGGTCGGCCGGCACGCCCGCCAGTTCCGTCGCCCGGTGCACAGCGCTGTCATCGCGCAGGACAAAGGCCAGCCGGTCGCCGTAATCGAGCAACTGGAAGACCGTCTGCAACAGATGATAGCCATCCCCGCGCCGGCCAGTGACATGCAAAAACAGGTTCAGCTTGGCCGGGGCCGGCCACCAGCGCAGGGATTCTTCGGTCTTCAGGGTCATGTTCCGTTCCCCGGTGGCTCCAGCCGCAATCGTTGCGCACCGATCAGCTCATAGTCGGGCACGCTCAGGTTCTGTTGTTCCGCCACCCCGCTGCCCTCGAGCAATCGCCCGGCACTGTCAAACCGGGCACCGTGACAGGCATCGACGAATTCCGGTTTGTCCGCGGCCAGCCGAACCCGGCAACCGCGACGGGTTTCGTAGGGGTGGAAGACGAATATTTGCGGATGATGCGAGCGCCAGGCCGTGGAGATGTCCCGGGGCTGGCGACTGTCATGCGAGTCGGGATCACGCAGTTGCGTCGCCGGGCGCTGTTCCAGTCGCTGGATCTCTCCGGGCGGGCGTCGGTAGACCCAGATTTCCCGTCCGTCGGGCCATTGCAACTGGCGCAGCTCCCCCGCCGGGATTTGCGACCAGTCCACTTCCAGACGCCAGGGATCGGCCGCCGCTTGCTGTTCCCGCTGGCCATCGCCGCTGCCAAGACTGGCCAGCAGCACCGCCGCCAGCGCCACCAGAGCGATCAAAAACAGCAGCTTCACCGCCGCAGAGAGATAAAGCCGACGCGCGGAGGTGTTCATGAACCGGAAGCGCTGACCTGCCAGTGATCCACGACCATCTTGACCCGCAGATCCTGTCGGTCGACCGACAGCCGATCCGGCAGGGCCAGGCCATCGACCCGGGTATAGCGGCTGAAAGCGACCTGCCACTCGGCCTGCTGCACCGCCGTCAGCCGGCCGGCCTGATCACGACGCGGCTGTTGCGTTGAATAGCGGGGATCAGTCAGTCCCATAATCCAGTAACGCAAACCGCTGACCGGCATGTTGACCCCGGTATGGGCATACAACAGGCTTTCGGGGTCGTCGGCGTAATAGATCCTCTGGTCCGAATCGGTCAGGCGCACGCCCTGCCCGTCACCCTCGAGTTGCACCCGGCCGCTACCAAACGGGCCCCATAGCTCGATGCGGTAATCCTCCTGCCGCTGTTGCCATTCCACGTTCAAATGCCATGCTTCGGAGCCATTGATAATGGCCACGCGCCCTTTCAGCTGCCAGGCATCAATCTGTTCCAGGGCCTGCTGGCGTTGTTCGCCGCTCTGGGCGGGAACGGTCCCGGATTCCGGCGGCGCGGCGCAGCCGGCCAGCCAGGCACCGACGATCAAAACAGGCCACCATCTCATCGGGTGAACCGCTCGATCACATCCCGTAACACACGATGTTCCGGCGCTTCGCGCAGCGCCTCGTCCCAGACCTCGCGGGCCGCCTCATGACGACCGGTTACCCACAACACCTCGCCCAGGTGCGCGGCAATCTCACCGTCTTTAAGTTTGTCGAAGGCCCGTTGCAGATATTCCAGTGCCTTGTCGTGCTCGCCCTTGCGATAATAAGCCCAGCCCATGCTGTCGATAATGGCCGGCTCATCCGGCTGGATCTTGTAGGCGCGGCGAATGTAATCGAAACCTTCGTCGATTCGATCGGTGGCATCCACCAGGGTATAACCCAGCGCATTGAGGGCCTCGGCGTTGTTGGGTTCGTTGTTCACGATGCGTTGCAGATCGGCGAGGGTCTCGTCCAGCCGATCGAGTTTCTCGGCGACCAGCGCGCGGGCATAGAGCAGTTTGCTGTTGTCGGGCATCTGCTCCAGGGCGATGTTATAGAGCCGGTAAGCCTCCTCATACTCGCGGGCGTTGAACAACAGCTCACCCTCGGCCAGATAAAGGCGCAGTTCCGTGTCCAGATTGTCGGCCCGGGTGTTTTGCAAATGTTCGCGGCCGGCGGCCAGCGTATCCTGTCTGGCCAGAATATCGGCGGCGCGGATCCGCGCATCCACATAGTGCTCGCCGCGTTCGATCATGGCGTAGTAGTCGAGCGCCAGATCGAACTTGTCCTGTAGCTCGGCGGCCTGCCCCAGGTAATAACGGGCCTCGTTCACCCGCCGCTTTTGCGCGATAAGCTGCTTGAGACTGGCTTCGGCCTGAGCATAATTGCCCGTCTGCAGGGCCAGCAGCCCCCGGGCGTAGAGCGCATCGGTATGCCCGGGCTCGCGTTTGAGCACTTCATCAAATTGTTGCCGCGCGGCCTCGAACTGCTGCTCGTCTACCAGCTTGCGTGCCAGAAACAGGCGCAACGGCACATCGTCCGGCGCGACCTCCAGCCGCTCGCGGACCAGTTTGAACAGACGGCCGGTGTCGCCCTGGCGATGCAGGACATTGGCCCGCAGCAAATGCGCGTCGGACCAGTCGGGACGCTGGTCCAGAGCCCGTTCGATAGCCTGCTCGGCCAGCTCCAGGCTTTCCACCATCAGGGCCAGATGGGCCAGGGCATACTGGGCATCGGGGTTATCCTGGCGCTCGGCGACCAGATCCTGCATCACGTTCAGCGCGGCCTGCTTGTCTTTTTCCTTGCTCAGCAAGGAGGTGATCAACATGTAACGCTGGCGTTCCTTATCGCCGTTTTCCAGCGCCAGCAGGGCCTCGAAGTGCGGCAGGGCGGCATCGCCGTTCCCGGTGCGCACCAACAGCGCGGCCAGCACCTGGCGCGCCTCGGCATTGGCGGGCGCGAGCTGGACCCATTTTTGCGCCGCCTGCAGGGCTCGTTCATCATCCCGGGCATACACGGCGATACGGGCCGCCCGTTCGGCAACCCGCACATCATTGGTCGCCTCGGCAGCCTTGCTGTAGCCTTCCACCGCCACATCCATACGATTGCGCTGCAGAGCGATTTCGGCGGCCAGCAGATAATAGAGCACTTCACCGGAGAGCGTCTCGGGCAACTCGGCAACCGGCGCCGGCGCCTCTACTGGCGCCGCCGGCTCACTGGTCACCGGGGCCGGTTCGGGCGTATCATCCGACGCGCGGGGGGTGGGAGAAGACTGGCAGGCGGGCAACAGCAGCGCCAAACATATGACAAATATAGGATTTTTCATCAAATTACCGTAACAGACTGGACTTGATTCCGATCATTGTAGATAAGCCGAACAACAACTATAACCAACTTTCGCCGGTTTGACGCTGATATAATATAGAATATCGGGCAGCATAACCGGCATCTCAACCCGAACGCGAACATTCGACGGACAGTCAGGCAGAAAACGTGGCATTACTGGCATTTGGCATCAATCACAAGACCGCCCCGGTGGATATCCGGGAAAAGGTCTCGTTCGCCCCCGAAAAGCTCGAGGCGGCGCTGCGCGATCTGCAAGCCCGCGGCGCGGTGAACGAATGCGCCATTGTCTCCACCTGCAACCGCACCGAACTGTATTGCGGTTTCGATGAGAGCCAGAGCAATGTCGAGAACATCCTGCACTGGTTCCGCGAATACCATCACCTCGACGCCGACGAGGTCGAGCCCTATCTGTATACCCATCTGGACAATCTGGCGGTCCAGCATCTTTTACGGGTGGCCAGCGGACTCGATTCGCTGGTGCTGGGCGAGCCGCAGATCCTGGGACAGATCAAGGATGCCTACAACACCGCCAGCCATGCCGGGGCCATCGGTCGCCAGCTCAATCGCCTGTTCCAGCATACCTTTTCCGTCGCCAAGCAGGTGCGCACCGACACCGCCATCGGCGCCAGCCCGGTCTCGGTTGCCTTTGCCGCGGTCAACCTGGGCAAGCGGATCTTCTCCGAGCTGGGCAAGCACACCGCCATGCTGGTCGGCGCCGGCGACACCATCGAGCTGGTGGCCCGGCATCTCAAGGAACAGGGCATCAAAAAAATCATCGTCGCCAATCGCACCGTGGAACGCGCCCAGTCGCTGGCCGAAGGCTTCGGCGGCGAGGCGATCACCCTTTCCGATATGCCGGCGCGATTGATCGAGGCCGATATCATCATCTCCTCCACCGCCAGCCAGTTGCCGATCCTGGGCAAGGGTGCGGTGGAACGGGCGCTGAAAAAACGCAAGCATCGCCCCATGTTCATGGTCGACATCGCCGTGCCGCGCGACATCGAACCGGAAGTCAGTGAACTGGCCGATGTCTATTTATATACCGTGGACGATCTGCACGATGTGATCGAAGAAGGCCGCCAGTCCCGCGAGGAAGCCGCCCGCCAGGCCGAGGACATCATCGATAACCAGGTCGAGCACTTCATGGGCTGGCTGCGCTCGCTCGAAGCCGTGGATACCATCCGCGCCTTCCGCAGCAAAGCCGACACGATTCGCGATGAAGCCCTGCAAAACGCCGAACGCCAGCTGGCCGCCGGCAAAGATCCGCAGGAAGTCACGCAGGAACTGGCCCGCACCCTGACCAACAAACTGATCCACAACCCCTCGGTCCAGATGAACCAGGCCGCCTTCGAAGGCCGCAAGGATCTGCTCGATACCGCACGCCATCTGCTCGGCATCAAAGACGACGACGCCTGAGCCGCCGCTTCATGAAAGCTTCCATCCAAACCAAGTTGGAAAACCTGGTCGATCGTCTCGACGAAATCAACGCGTTGCTGGCCGACCCCGGCGTCATCGGCGATCAGAACCAGTTCCGCAACCTGTCGCGCGAATACGCCCAGATCAACCCGGTGGTCGCCACCTTCAAGCAATACCAGGATGTCCTCACCGAGATCGACGAAGCCCGCGCCATGCTCGAAGATGCCGACGGCGATATGCGCGAGATGGCCGAGGAAGAACTGCACAGCGCGCAACAACGTCAAACAGAATTGGAAGACGAACTGCAACGCCTGATGTTGCCGCGCGATCCCAACGACGACAAGAACATCTTTCTGGAAATCCGCGCCGGCACCGGCGGCGATGAAGCGGCGATCTTCGCCGGCGATCTATTCCGCATGTATTCACGCTACGCCGAACAACAGGGCTGGAAGCTGGAGATTTTGAGCGAAAGCGAAGGCGAACACGGCGGCTATAAAGAGCTCATCGTCCGCATCGCCGGCAACGGCGCCTACTCAAAACTCAAATTCGAATCCGGCGTACATCGCGTACAGCGTGTCCCCGAAACCGAATCCCAGGGCCGCATCCACACCTCGGCCTGTACCGTGGCAG
>NZ_JAVLAZ010000039.1:4120-24577 GCF_031581315.1 Thiohalophilus sp. | reverse complement strand
AAATTAAACAACGTCCCAGATTCATGCCCGCTTTATACGCTGGCTAACGGGTAGGCCACGCTGGCGTTAGCCTGCGTGACACCCCTGTTGATGCGGAGAATGTCAGCGCTGCGCGCAACCTGACCTACGT
This sequence comes from Thiohalophilus sp., assembly GCF_031581315.1. GTDB lineage: Bacteria > Pseudomonadota > Gammaproteobacteria > UBA6429 > Thiohalophilaceae > Thiohalophilus. The sequence continues at coordinate 24,447 of NZ_JAVLAZ010000039.1, read as the reverse complement.
CTTTGCGCACCTTTCTTTAAGGAGCAGCAATCGGCTGAACATTTCCAATCCACCCGTGATTCACTCCCCCTGCTTTTTCAGGGCAGGTCGGTGTGTTCGGTGTTTCGGTGGTTATACCGGTTTGGGCTGGTGTGTGGCAGGAAGGTAAAAGCGGATATCTCGCCGAGACGCAACGGCGCAGAGCAACTGAACGTGTTTATTCTTCGCGCACTCTGCACCCACACAACGGGCATAAACGTCTCGGCGAGAGGTTTCCAGCCGGGTAGAATGCCTGCGTACCAGCATTTCGACCCGGCAAACGTGTTCAGAACGCGGCGTCAAAGCCGACCAGGAAATAGTTTTCGTTGGTCAGGTGGCCGGTCCAGTAGGTACCGGTTTTGGCAACATCGCTTTGCAGATCGGCATTGAATTCCATCACGCCCTTGACGTTGCGCATGAAGTAATAGGAGGCGGTATAGGTCAGCGTCTCCATGGCGATGCCTTCATAAATGGTATCGGTGTTTTCCAGATCCCCGGCATCGGCGTAGTTGTACAGCAACGAATGGGCCCAGCGCGGGCTGTGGATGTAGTCGATACCGACAAAGCCACCGAACCATTCGTAGTTTTGCCCGGCATTGATGAAGCCGTCCCATTCGTTCCACAGGGCCTGCGCGAACCAGTAGGTCTTGTTGCCGAGCTTGCCGTTGAAATCGAGGCCAACGATGTTCTTGTCGGTCTGGCGATTGCCGCTGCCGGTACCTGCGGGATTGTTTGTATCGGTGATCGCGTTGCTTTGTTGACCACTGTAGCCGAACAGGCCGGCGCTGACCGGGCCGATATCCCCGCCAATCCGACCGAAGATCGATTTGGAGGTATTGTTATCGAACAGGTGATCGGAGCGCTGATACCCGGGACTGTTGATGGTGAGGTTCTCCTTGATACCGTTGCCGTTGACCAGGCCGACGGCCAGATCGACCGGGCCGGCGGTGGTATCGAAAATGACCCCGCGATCGTAAGTGATGCCGGCCATGCGATAGGCCATGTAATCCTGGAAGGTCAGGCGGGTTTCGCGCGGGAACATCAGATCCGAGACCTGGAACTGGCCCAGCATCATGCCCACATCCGAGCCGAACAGGGCATCATGCGAGAACCAGGCGTCCTCGACGATGGTTTCGCCATTGCCACCCTTCTCGGCAAAAATGGCGTAAAAGTAATAGGTAATGTGCTCCGACAGTGGCGCGCTGGAGAGAACCTTGATCAGATAGGGTGACTGGAAGTCGCTGTCTACTTCGGTGGTTTCGCCGCTGCTGACATCAATTGCTTCGGCATCGCGCGCCTGGGCGAAGGCCTGGGCGCGAAACGCCACCGGCGGGGTCTTGGCCAGCGCCAGCATGTCGTCGCCGGTGGCCACGGTGTTGTCTTTCCAGTTGGGCAGGCGGAAGTTGGAGGCGGCAAAACTTTCCCCGAACTCGTTCAGTTTGGGAAAGGCGGCATGACAGGTGGCGCAGGACATTTTGTAGTCGCGGGCGAAGGCCGGCATGGCGTTCGCTTCGGGCAGTAATAGAATCAGCAGCAGCAAACTGCTGAACAGGGTGTGCAGATGAAAGCGTTTGAGCATGGTCGTTCTCCCCGTTGCAATGGCAAGTTGTTTTGTCGAACCGCCGGGGTATCACCCGTGTGTTACGGCAAGCCCGGGCGGATCGATTCTTTATCAGGAGAGTCTAGCGGATTTTTCTGAAATGAAACTGAATCGGGGACCGTGATGTAAATTTAACAAACGTTCACAATCGCCGCCTGTTGCGGGGGCCCCGGGCGAACTATTCTGTGAATGTCTGACCCCGCTTTACCCAGAGCGGGATTCAACGCCCGGTCCCCAATGCCGGGCGAGCTTGACCCCGGAATGACGCAATTCCCCACATCCCAACCCCTATTCCGGGGTTTTTTTTGGTTTCCCTTGATCCGGCTCAAGGTCGAGCCAGCGGTTTACCACGTTTAATGCCTCCTCGAGCCCCTGTTTTTTGGTGGCGGAGAACAGTTGCACGCTGGCCTGCGGGTAATCGGCCAGTTGTTTGCGCACATTCAGCAGGGTGTTCTGTCCCGGACCGCGCTTGAGCTTGTCGGCCTTGGTCAACAGAATATGGACCGGCAGCTCGGCGTGGCGGCAGAATTCGAGCATTTGCCAGTCGTAGTCGGTCAGCGGGTGGCGAATGTCCATCAGCAGGATCAGCCCGGCCAGGGACTGGCGTTGCTGCAGGTAAGTGGCCATGGCCTCGCCCCACTCGCGCTGGATGGCCTCGGGCACTTTGGCAAAACCGTAGCCGGGCAGGTCCACCAGCCGGCGCTGGTCGTCCAGGGCAAAAAAGACCAGGTGCTGGGTGCGGCCGGGGGTCTTGCTGGTACGGGCCAGGGCTTTGCGCCCGGTCAGGGCATTGAGTGCGCTGGATTTACCGGCGTTCGAGCGCCCCGCGAAGGCGACCTCGACACCCGTATCCGCCGGAGCCTGCTGCGGCCGGGGCACGCTGAGCAGGAACTGGATGGCGGCGTAGGGACGGCGTAACTGATCAAATTGGGTGTTCACGGCGGCTCGGTAGTGGGTTTCCCGGTGGCTGTAGGGTATAATAGGTCGCCTTGACCAGGTGTTGGGCAGCTGATATACAGATTGCCGCTTTGTGTGCACAGATTCTAACATGACGAACCCGGGGACGGCGTCATGGTCGAAAGTTTTATACCATCAACATCGATTGGAGTTAGGAGTAGACTAATGAAAAAAGCAATCACCGGTACTGTCGTATCTCTGGCCCTGCTGGGTCTGGCTTCCGTTACCCAGGCGGCCGAAGGTCAAAACACCTATCAGCAGGCCTGCTTCGCCTGTCATGGCACCGGCGCCGCCGGCGCACCGAAGCTGGAAAAGAGCGCCTGGGCGGATCGCCTGTCCAAGGGTAAAGAGACCCTGTATAACCATGCTATCAATGGTTTCAATGCCATGCCGGCCAAGGGTGGGCGTGCGGATCTGAGCGATGCGGACGTCAAGGCCGCGGTCGATTTCATGGTCTCTGAAGTACAGTAAGCGCTCGAACAGTTTGTCAATAATCGTAAGGTTGGTTTAATCACAAATGAAGTATTCAACGTTAGTCACTTTTCTCGCGGTTTCCCTGTTTCTGCCGGGGTTTGCTTCCGCGGCCCAGGCGGCCGGCGATGCCAAGGCCGGTGAAGCCAAGGTTGCAGCCTGTGTCGCCTGCCACGGCGAAAAGGGCAACAGTGCTGTTGCCAATTTCCCCAAGCTGGCTGGCCAGCATGCCGGCTATATTGCCAAGCAGCTGGCGGACTTCAAACAGGGTGAGACCCGTTCCGATCCGCTGATGGCCGGCCAGGTTGCCGGTTTGAGCGAACAGGACATGGCGGACATTGGCGCCTATTACGCCAAACAGTCTCCCGGCATGGGTCAGGCCGACGAAAAACTGGCGGCGTTTGGTGAGAAACTTTACCGCGGTGGTAATCCCGAAAAGGGCCTGACGGCCTGTATCGCCTGCCATGGTCCGACCGGTGCCGGAAATCCGGCAGCGAATTTCCCGCTGTTGAGCGGCCAGCATACCGATTATCTGGTCAAGGCACTCAAGGATTTTCGCGACGGCAAACGGACCAATGATATGAATGGCATGATGCAGGATATCGCCGGCAAGATGAGCGATCCGGAAATCAAGGCGGTTGCGTCTTATATTTCCGGTCTGCACTGATGGCCGGTTACTGATTGTTCCGACAAACCAGGCAAGACAAAAAGGGCGGATTTCCGCCCTTTTTTGCGCCTGAAAGTCGACTTTTTACCCGGGGCGAAGGAACTTATGTCGCCCGAAGAAGACTTAAAGAGTGATAAGGCGCACCGGTTTCGACACGCGAAGTGGCCGGACAAAATAACCACAATACTTTACCGATAAAGACGCAGATAACTCCTGCCTGGCACAACACCCGAACATAGACCGCGCCCCGGGTGGCAAGGTTAAATTTACCGCGAGGTGTGATAGCGTAGCGCACCGGATGGGCGATGAGATTGGCGAGCAAGCGTGAATAAATCCCGACAGCAAAAACCGGCCGGCTTATGGCTGGAATTCCTCGGCTCCATGAACCTGGCGATCACCATGCTGGTGGTGATCGCCGTGGCGTCGGTGATTGGCACGGTTTTGCAGCAGAACCAGCCCTACCAGGATTACATCATCAAGTTCGGGCCCTACTGGCACGAGATCTTCAAGGTCCTGGATTTGTACGACGTCTATGGGGCCGTCTGGTTTCTGTTGTTGCTCGGATTTTTGCTGTTAAGCACCAGTGTCTGTGTTTATCGCAACGGGCCGGGAATGTTGCGCGATATGCGCCATTTTCGCCTGAACATGAAAGAAAAGTCCCTGCGGGTCATGCGCAATTTCCGCGAATGGACCCTGAACGATTCCCCGCAGCAGGTCGAGCAGACCTTCACTCAATATTTTAATAACAAGGGTTACCGTGCCCGGCGCAAGGAGCACGAGGGTGTCACCATTCTGGCCCTGATGAAGGGACAGATGAATCGTCTGGGCTATCTGTTCACCCATGTCGGGATCGTGGTGATCTGTATCGGTGGCCTGATGGACGGTAACCTCGGCCTGTCAATCAAGGAATGGCTGGGTGGTATCAAGATCGAAAAGCGGGACATTGCCGCCAAGGAAGTGCCGCCCATCAGTCGACTGGGCCCGGGTGAAAACTGGTCGTTTCGCGGCAGTATCACGTTGCCGGAAGACAGTGTCAGTAATATGGTGTTTCTGAATATCCGTGATGGCTATCTGGTTCAGGAACTGCCGTTTGCCGTTGAGCTCAAGGAGTTTCGCGTCGAACATTATGCCTCCGGTCAGCCCAAGTCCTTTGAAAGCGATCTGGTGATTCATGACGATCAGCTCGAAGAGCCGATGGAAGAGACCATCGCGGTGAATCATCCGCTGATCTATCGGGGCTATGCTATTTATCAGGCCAGCTTCTCCGATGGCGGCACAAAGATGCAGCTCAAGGCCTGGCCGTTGTTTGACAGCAATCCGCAACCGATCGAGCTGGATGGCAAGGTGGCGGCCCGACGCCAGATTGAAACACCAAATGGCGTTATGACCATCGAGTTTGAGAACTTCAAGGAATTCAATGTGTTCCCCGCCGATGAGGAGCTGGCGGTCGCGCCCGATAAGGTTGAGCAGAGCGAGATGGTGCGCGGTGGTACCATGGGACAGAGCAGCAAGAAGTTTACCAACTACGGTCCCAGTTTTACCTTTCGGGTCCGCCAGCCCAACGGCGAGGCGCGTGAATTCGTCAATTACATGGTACCGGTACGCCAGGAAGGACGTTACTTCTTTTTAAGCGGCATGCGCGAAAGCCAGGCCGAGCCGTTTCGTTATCTGCATATCCCCGCCGATGACAAGATGTCCGTGGATCGCTTCATGCGTTTGCATGCCTGGTTAAATGATGAAGCTCGCGTGCGCCGGATTGCCGAACAAAGTGCCCGTCAGGCGATGTCCGAGGCGAACATGCAGGATAAGCAAATGTTGCAGAACATTGTGACTTCCATGGTTCGACTGACCAGTGAATTCAACCGGGGCGGTTATCAGGCGATCGATCAACGTATTCAGCAAACGGTACCGGAACAGCAGCAGATGAAGGTGGCGGAGACCTACCTGAAAATCCTGAATACCGTGCTGGAAAATCTGTACTGGGAGCTGTTACAGGCGGAGGGGGTTGCCCTTGAACAGGGTATCAGCCCGGAACAGGGACGCTGGTTCGAGGATGCGGTCAATGCCCTGGCATCCATGGGGCCATACAGCTCGCCGTTTTATCTGCAGATGACCGATTTCGATCTGCGTCAGGCGTCGGGTCTGCAGATCACGCGTTCCCCGGGGAAAAATGTGGTTTATCTGGGCTGTGTAATGTTGATGATCGGTGTGTTTTTGATGTTTTATATTACGCATCAGCGCCTGTGGGTGATGATCCGCCCGGAAGGCCAGGGTAGCCGTGTTATGCTGGCGGGGATGGGTAACCGCAATCAGACCGATTTCAGCAAGGGGTTTGACAGTCTCGCCGATGAACTGGATCGACATTACGCATCACGTCAATAACGACAGACAGGTGACAGATTATGGCGGTAACCAAGGAACAATTTAACAAGGACTTTGGCAAGGAGTCCTTCTTTAAACAGCTGAGCCTGTTCGACTGGATCTGGGCGGCTGCCCTGTTGTTCGGTGCCGGCTATGCCTGGAACAAATATTCCGCGCTGATGGACAACTACGAGGTCGGCATTCTGTTCGGCTCGGCTATCGCATTGATCGCGCTGGGCTGGTACTGGAAGGCGACTCGCAACCTGATGATTGCCATCGCCGCGATCAGTCTGTTCGCGGTGAGCCTGTACGGCAACGATCTCGGTCAGTCAGAGCAGAACTTCTTTCTCAAGTTTCTGGTTTCCAGCCAGTCGGCGACCATGTGGATGAGCGCGTTGTTCGTGATGGCCACGGTGACCTATTTTGTCTATCTGGCCAAACCGAACGAGTTTATCGGCAAGGTAGCGACTTCCATGGTCTGGGTGGCCACTACCATGGGCTTTGTCGGTCTGATGGTGCGCTGGCGTGAATCCTATCTCATCAGTCACGACGTCGGCCATATTCCGGTCAGCAATCTGTACGAAGTCTTTATCCTGTTTGCGATCATTACCGCGCTGATCTACCTGTTTTACGAGGCGCGCACCCGTGCCAAGGGGATGGGCGCCTTTGCCCTGACGATCATCTCGGCCTCGATCGCCTTTTTGCTCTGGTATCACTTTGAAAAGGGCGCGCACGAGATCGAGCCGCTTGTGCCGGCCCTGCAAAGTTACTGGATGAAGATCCATGTGCCGGCCAACTTCGTCGGCTACGGCGCCTTTGCCCTGGCGGCCATGCTGGGTGTGGCCTATCTGCTGGTGGAGCGGGCGCAAAAACGCAATCCGCAAAGCAGTTTTGTCGCTCGTATGCCGAGTCTGGACATGCTCGATGACATCATGCACAAGACCATCGCGCTGGGCTTTGCGTTCTTCACCGTCGCCACGATACTCGGTGCCATGTGGGCGGCCGAGGCCTGGGGCGGCTACTGGTCCTGGGACCCGAAAGAGACCTGGGCCCTGATCGTCTGGCTGAACTACGCCGCCTGGCTACACATGCGTCTGACCAAGGGCTGGCGCGGCGCGCCGCTGGCCTGGTGGGCGATCATCGGCCTGTTCGTCACCACCTTCGCCTTCCTGGGTGTGAACATGTTCCTCTCCGGCCTGCACTCCTACGGCGAGCTCTAAAAAGATTAACCACGAAGACACCAAGACACGAAGATTACTTTTTATGTTTTCCTTCGTGTCTTGGTGTCTTCGTGGTGAAAGGGTTTTTAGCGGATGGGTCCGTTGCCGTACATGTACTGGTTGAAGCTGGCAATATCCATACTCAGTCTGCGGAACAGGTGGTCGAGGCTGATGATGGCGTGCTCGACGAGGTTGACGGCGATGAAGGGGTGCTCGACCCGCAGCCGGTTGTACATGATCCGGGTCAGTTTGAGCAGACGGGTGTCGCCGACGCTGGCGCGAATGCGGGCGGAGCGGGCCTGGCGGTCGAAAAATGACATTTCCCCCATCACCTCACCTTCCTTCAGGCGACCGATTTCCACGTCCTTGCCGTGATCTTCGAAAAACAGGGCGACTTCACCCTTTATAATAAAGAACAGCGCCTCGCCGACTTCCCCGATATCGGCGATCACGTCATTCTTTTTGAAGAAGGCCGGCTCGGTGAACTCCATCAGGGTCTGGACCTCGTTCAGTGTGAGTGATTCGCACAGGTGTTGCTGGTTCAGGAAGTCGGCAATATCGATTTGTTTGGCAGGTTTTTTGGTTGGCATGGCAATCTCCTCAATGTGCAGGGCGCAGTTTACCGGATGCCGGGGCGAGGGGGGAATCGGGGCGTGGCTTGCTTCGAGCAGTGAGTTTGAATAGTCTGAGAATAACCGAATATCAGGAGTCATTGATGAAGACGATTTTGCGTATACTGGCCCCGCTGCTGGCGTTGGCAATGCTGTTCCCGGCCCCGGTCCAGGCGGAGTACGCCGAGGGCATTGAGTACCGGCGTATCACCCCGGCGGTAGAGAGGCTGACCGACAAGCCCCGCGAAGTGGTCGAGCTGTTCTGGTACGGCTGTCCCCATTGTTATCGCTTTGAGCCAAAACTGGAAAACTGGGTCGAGAACAAACCGGATCATGTTGGCTTCGAACGCGTGCCGGCAGTTTTCGTTCATCCGCAGACCGGTCGCCCCAATCCGAAGTGGGCATTGCACGCCAAGCTGTTCTATACCGCGGAATTGCTGGATATACAGGATAAAATTCACGGTCCCCTGTTCGAACGTATCCATGCCGATGGCAAACATATCCATACCAGCGGTCAGGCCGAGGCCTTTTTTGCACAGTTCGGGGTCGACGCGGAGACGTTCCGCAACACGATCAATTCCTTTGCCGTCGACGGCAAGCTGCGTCGCGCCATTGAATTAACCCGGCGTTATGGCGCCGACGGTGTTCCGACACTGATCATCGATGGGCAATATATTACCGATGGTCCCATGTCAGGCGGACACGATGCCATGCTGGGCATCGTGCAGCAGCTGCTAGAAACGGACCCCGAGTAGTCTAATCAACCGCGTCGACCAGCAGGAGATGAATGAATGAAAGCCGCCGAACTTTTCGTGCGATGTCTCGAAAACGAAGAAGTGGAATATGTCTTTGGCATCCCCGGGGAAGAGAACCTGGATGTCATGGATGCCCTGCTGGATTCCGATATCGAGTTTGTCACCACGCGGCATGAACAGGGTGCGGCTTTTATGGCCGATGTCTACGGGCGACTGACCGGCAAGGCGGGGGTGTGCCTGGGTACGCTGGGCCCGGGGGCGACCAACCTGTTCACCGGGGTGGCGGATGCGAATATGGATCACGCCCCGCTGGTGGCGATAGCCGGCCAGGCCAGTACCCATCGTCTGCACAAGGAGTCGCACCAGGTCCTCGATCTGGAAGAGATCTTCCGTGCGATTACCAAATACTCTTCACGTTTGCTGAGCCCGGACATTATTCCCGAGGTCGTACGCAAGGCCTTCAAGGTGGCGCAGACGGAAAAGAGCGGCGCCTGTTTCATCGAATTTCCGGAAAATATCGCCGAGATGGAAATCGATGAACACCCCCTGCCGGTCAAATACCCTTATCCACCGGAGCCGCCGGGTGAGAAAGTGGACCGGGCGGCTGACATTATTTCGCGGGCCAAGAACCCGATCATACTCGCCGGCAACGGAGTGATTCGCAGCCGCGCCTGGAAACAGCTGGCCGAATTCGCCGAGCAATTGCGTATCCCGGTGGCCAATACCTTCATGGCCAAGGGCGTGGTGCCCTTCAAGCATTCGATGGCTCTGGGCAGCGCCGGATTACAGGCCAATGATTATGTCAGTTGCGGCTTCAGCCGGGCCGACGTGATCATTTGCGTTGGTTATGACCTGGTCGAGTACCATCCCTATTTATGGCATCCGACCAAGGACCGTACCATTATTCATATCGATAATTCGCCCGCGGAAGTCGATGCCTATTACCCGGTAGAAGTCGGTGTTGTCGGCGATATCAAGCACTCCCTGCTGCGCATTATGAATCTGGCCAGTCCGCATACCGGCACGGCCATGAAAAACCTGCGTCAGGCGCTGATCGAGGATATGAATCAGCACAAGGATGATACGGCCCTGCCGCTCAAGCCGCAAAAGATCATCTGGGATCTGCGTACTGCGATGAACCTGGAAGACATTGCTCTGTGCGATGTCGGCGCGCACAAAATGTGGATGGCGCGAATGTTTCGCTGCGAATATCCCAACACCTGTTTGATCTCCAACGGATTTGCCAGCATGGGGATTGCCTTGCCCGGGGCCATTGCCGCCAAACTGGCTTATCCGGACCGTAACGTGGTGGCAGTGACAGGCGATGCCGGGTTTTTGATGAACTCCCAGGAGATCGAAACGGCCATGCGTATGAAAACGCCAATCGTGATCCTGGTCTGGAATGATAATGGCTACGGATTGATCGAGTGGAAACAGATGAACAGTTTCGGCCGCAAGTCACACGTGGATTTCAACAATCCGGATTTTGTCAAATACGCCGAATCATTCGGTGCGAAAGGCTATCGAATTGAAAAAGGCGAGGATTTGCTGCCCACACTGAAAACAGCGCTGGCCGATGACACCGTGAGTATTATCGATTGCCCGGTGGATTACAGCGAGAACCTGAAGCTGACCCAGAAGCTGGGTGAAATGATTTGCCCGATCTGATCAGCCGATGATATCACAAGACACCGGTACCGAAGTCAGGGCGCAAACGCTGAAGATAGTCAGCTACAACGTCCAGGTCGGGATCAAGACCAGTCGACCGTATCAGTACCTCACCGGTAGCTGGCGGCATGTCCTGCCCTGTGCCCGGCGCCTGGGTAATCTGGACCTGGCGGCGGAGATGATGAAGGAATATGACATCGTGGGCGTTCAGGAAGTCGATGCCGGTAGTCTGCGCAGTAATTTCATTAACCTGACCGAATACCTGGCCGAGCGGGGCGGTTTTCCCTACTGGTATCACCAGGTAAATCGTAAATTTGGCCGTATTGCACAGCACAGTAACGGTTTGCTGAGCCATTTCCATCCTTCAGAAATGCAGGACTTGCGTCTGCCGGGTCTGATCCCCGGCCGTCAGGCCATACTGGCCCGTTATGACGCCGGCGGTGACACGCTGGCGGTCATTGTCGTACATCTGGCCCTGAGTCGTCGGGCAAGATTGCTGCAAATGGATTATCTTGCCGATGTGGTGAACAGTTTCCCCCATGCGATCGTAATGGGTGACATGAACTGTCGACATGATAGTCATGAGATGCAGCATCTGATCGCACGCACCCGTCTGCATGAGCCGATCGAAGGGGTACATACCTTTCCCAGCTGGCGCCCGCAACATAATATAGACCACATCCTGGCAACATCCGAATTGACCATCGACAAGTTTTGCGAACTTGAGAATTTTGGTTCCGACCATCTGCCGTTGATGATGGAAGTCAGGTTGCCACAGGGCATGCAGTTTCACCGCTACAAGCGTAGCAAATCACAAACTCTGAATGACTATCTGAACAATCTAGATGGCTGAGTATGGCGAACGAGACTGGTAAAAGCAGCCGCGAGGCCGATCACTGGAAGAAAAAATATTACGACAGTCTGGATGATCTGGACGAACAGCAACGTGAGTGGGCTCAACTGGAAAAACAGTTAAGGCTGCTGGTCTCCCGCCTGACCCTGATTGCCGAAACTGATGATACCCAGCTGGGCAAGCAACTGGAGAAGCTGCGTGGCCAGATCCGTGACAGCAATGATTTGTCGCGTCTGCAATCCCTGTTTAACGATATCAATATGGCAATAGGCCGCCTGCCGGAACGCACCGATGGTAAGGACGAGTCATCAAATCCGGCCCACGCCCTGCAACTGCTTCTGGATGAACTGCCGATTCCGGACGATCTGGCCCGCCAGGAAAAATATGTCAGAAAGAAACTGACACGCATGACCGGTGTCAGCGAGCTGCCCGATGCGGTCAAAATCCTCGCCGAGTTGTTAACCCTGACCATTGAAAAAGGTCTGCCGCCCGCCGCGCCACAGTCACAGGATTCCGCAGAAAAAACGGAAGACAGAACCGGACTTCTGAGTTCATTGTTTCGCCGTGGCAACAAGGCGAATACAGAGACCACTAGCGCGCCGGAAATGAATCAGCCTCTGTCGATTGAACCAGATCCGATCCAACCGGAACCGGCTGTCTCAAAGTCAGAAACGGTGAGCGATGATGAGGGCATAGCCTGTGCCCTGGCCGGGGAAATTCTGATTCAATTGCTGGAGCGGATCGATTTTTCCGACGATCTGGCGGTGGAGTCGGAACTGGTCCGTAAAAAACTCGAACCCTGCGAAGACGTGGCGACATTGACCCGGGGGCTGGATGATACGGTCAGGTTGATCGCCGATCTACAGTTCCGGGTTCGGGAAGAAAAAGAGGATCTGGAAAATTTCCTGCTGCAACTGACCGATCGGTTGCAGGAACTGGACAAGGATATACAGCATACCGCGCGCCTGCGGGATGCGGCGTTGACTGAATCACGTGAAATGAACCAGATGGTCAATTCGCAGGTCAGTTCCATAGAGCAGACCATGGATGACGCACTGGACCTCGATTCATTAAAAACCGCGATCCAATCGCGAGTTGTGATTATCCGTAACCATGTGGATCGTTTTCTCGAGCAGGAAGAAGGTCGCGGTGGTGAGTCACGTGAAATTATCCAGCGACTGGAAAACCAGTTACGGGTGACGGAAGCCGAGTCGGAAAAACTGCGCCAGCAGGTCAAAAAAGCGCAGGACAAGGCCGAAACAGACGCGTTAACCGGGGTTCCCAATCGCATGGCCTATGACAAGCGACTGGAGGAAGAAATTGCCCGACATCGGCGCTATAACACCGATTTTGTGTTGATGTTATGGGATATCGACTATTTCAAGGGAATCAATGATACCTATGGCCATGCCGCCGGCGACAAGGTGCTCAAGGTGATTGCCGGGCTGATGCAGCAACAGCTGCGCGAAACCGATTTTCTGGCCCGTTACGGTGGGGAGGAATTTGCCATCATTCTGGTAGAATCGGATATTGCTGCCGCAACGGTCGTGGGGGAGAAGTTGCGTCAGGCCATCGAGGCACTGGAGTTTCACTTTCGCGGGACCCGTGTTCCTGTTACGGCATCCTGCGGTTTTGCTCTGGCCGGGGAAGAGGATGCCGAGCGACTGTTCGAACGAGCCGATACCGCACTTTACAGTGCCAAGGAAAAGGGCCGAAACCGGATTGAAAGTGCCGGGGCCTGACCCCGTTTATCACAAATGATTCTACTTTCATAAATCTGTCACCCGCCGTTCACCCGAATTACATAATCGAATGCCAGGCTTGATCCCGTTTGAACGGATCAGGATCAGGCCATGGCAGTTTCAACTGTTACCAGCAAGTCCCGTAATCCTTTTGCACTGGACGAACTTTTCTGCAAGACGTCGCATCATCGACCGGTTCGATTGCTGCAAAATGCGATTGAGTCATTGTTTGGTCTGCGCGAACTTGCGCGGCGCTATGCGGATCTGGAGCCCACAGCCGACGCGCAAGCATTTGTTCAGCAAGCGTTTGATACACTGGATATTGATTATGTGGTCGAATCGGGTCGGCTTGAGAATATCCCGCAAACCGGCCCGACTATCGTGGTCGCCAATCATCCGTTTGGCGCCCTGGAAGGGATGTTACTGGTCGATCTGTTAAGCCAGCGGCGTCCGGATATAAAGATTATGGCCAATGGCCTGCTAAACCGGATTCCGGAACTGGCGCCGGTGTTTCTTGGCGTCAATCCCTACGGGCACAAGGCGGCAACCCGGCAGAATATCACGGCGATGCGCGAGGCAAGCCGGTGGTTGAAGCAGGGAGGGTTGCTGGTCATGTTCCCGGCCGGCGATGTGGCGTCCCGTCGCTGGGGAAATTTGTCGATCAGCGAAGGCCCATGGGATCCGTCCGTGGCGCGACTCGCCCGCCTGTGCGATGCCAGTGTCGTTCCGATCCAGTTTGCCGGTCATAACAGCGCCCTGTTTTGTCTGGCCGGGTTAATGCCCCCCATATTCAAAACGGTGTTGCTGCCCCGCGAATTGCTGAACAAATCTCACAGTACGGTAAGTTTACGAATCGGCAAGCCGTTCGATAAAAAAAGACTGGTCGGATTCGAGCGTATACCGGATCTGGCCGAGTATTTACGGATGCGAACGTGTTTGCTCTCGCAGAGCGAAGGTGGAATCAACAGCGAACGTTCAGTTTCCGGCGAGGAAGCCCTCGCGTCGATTCTGCCACCGATAAATGCCGTGCAGCTGGAGGAAGAACTGGCGGCATTGCCGGCAGAGCAGCGGCTGGACACCTCGGGTGAGCTACAGGTCTGGTATGCCAGGGCCGGGCAAATCCCGCTGTTGTTACAGGAAATTGGCCGCCAGCGCGAAATCAGTTTCAGGGCCGTGGGTGAGGGTACCGGCAAGAGCACCGATATCGACCTGTATGACCATTTCTATCTCCACCTGTTTGTCTGGAACGCCCGTCAGAAGCAGGTGGTCGGGGGGTATCGACTGGGTCTGGCCGATGAAATTTTGCGCCGTTACGGCCGTCGTGGCCTGTATAGTCATTCACTGTTTCGCTACAGTCGCAATTTCCTGCAACAGATCAATCCGGCCATCGAACTGGGGCGCTCCTTCGTGCGACCGGAATACCAGCGCAATTTTTCGCCATTGATGTTGTTATGGAAAGGCATAGGTCATTATGTGGCGCAAAATCCACAATATGCCAATCTGTTCGGACCGGTCAGTATCAGCAATGATTACAGCGGTATGTCACAACGCCTCTTGATCCGGTTCCTCAAACAGAACCTGTATGATGGGGCACTGGGTCGGCACGTCAAACCGCGTTATCCCTATCGAACGCCCTGGAAAGACGGCTGGAATACGATGTTGCACAAAGACATCAGCCTGGATGAACTGTCCACATTGATCGCCGAGCTCGAAGAAGATGACAAGGGTGTGCCGGTGCTGATTCGACAATATCTGAAGCTGGGCGGCCGGCTACTGGGTTTCAATGTCGATCCTGAATTCCAGCATTGTGTCGACGGCCTGATTCGGGTCGATCTGCGCCAGGCCGACCCCCGGCTGCTGAAAAAATATCTGGGTGCGGAGGGCGCTGCGGCGTTTCTGGCCTATCATGATGCGGATAAACTGCAGGCAGGTTGAATATACCAACCCTGGTCCGGGTCATTTCCTTATCGGGCACTGATATCCGGGTAATCGCCTAAAGAAATAGACGCTGGCTCACAGGCGATCTATCTTTTATGGTGTGAATCTGCCTTGAAGGGATCCCCTGTATCATGTCCGAACCCCGTACTTTGACTATCGACGGCAACCAGGCCGCCGCAACTGTCGCGCACAAGCTTAACGAAGTCATCGCGATTTATCCTATTACACCGGCCTCGCCGATGGGAGAATGGGCCGACGAGTGGTCGTCGCGCGGTCAGACCAACCTGTGGAAGACAGTACCGTATATCGTCGAGATGCAAAGTGAAGGCGGCGCCGCCGGCGCCATTCACGGTGCCCTGCAAACCGGTGCCCTGACGACGACGTTCACCGCCTCGCAAGGGCTGTTGTTGATGATCCCCAACATGTACAAGATCGCCGGGGAGCTGACCCCGACGGTCTTTCATGTGGCCTCGCGCTCGCTGGCCTGTCAGGCCCTGTCGATTTTCGGCGATCACAGTGATGTGATGAGCGCGCGCATGACCGGTTTCGGCTTCCTGTGCGCTAACTCACCCCAGGAAGTGATGGACTTTGCCCTGATCGCCCAGGCGGCAAGCCTGGAGGGCCAAGTGCCGATGGTGCATTTCTTCGACGGTTTTCGTACCTCCCACGAGGTCGTCAAACTGCAAAGCATCGATGATGAGGTGCTTGCAGCGATGATCCGCCCCGCCTGGATCGAACGCCATCGGCGCAACGCGCTTTCGCCCGAGCATCCCGTACTGCGTGGCAGTTCCCAGAACCCGGATGTCTATTTTCAGGCGCGTGAAACTGTCAATCCCTTTTATGAAAAACTCCCCGCGATAGTGCAGCAGGCGATGGATCGCTTTGGTGAATTGACCGGCCGCCAGTACCGGCTATTCGACTATGTCGGTAGCGAGGAGGCCGAGCGGGTGATGATACTGATGGGCTCCGGCGCCGAAGCGGCCCAGGAGACCGTGGAGTATCTCAATCGTCAGGGAGAGAAAGTGGGGCTGCTCAAGGTCCGACTCTATCGACCCTTCGACGCGTGCGCCCTGATTGACAGTCTGCCGGCGAGTGTCAAAAAAATTGCGGTGCTGGATCGCACCAAGGAGCCGGGGGCGGACGGCGAGCCCCTTTACAAGGATGTGGTCACGGCCATAGCCCGGCATTTTTGTGGCGGCGAGTGCCGGTTCGACGGAATGCCGATAGTGATCGGGGGGCGCTACGGGTTATCTTCCAAGGAGTTCACGCCGGGGATGATCAAGGCCGTATTGGATGAACTGCGCGGGAATAAACCGAAAAATGACTTTACCATCGGTATTCACGACGATGTCACCCAGACCAGCCTGGAGTGGGATCCGGCCTTTCGAACTGATGCCCATACGGATACTTTTCAGGCGATGTTCTACGGGCTGGGCAGCGATGGGACGGTCAGCGCCAACAAGAACAGCATCAAGATTATCGGTGAATCCACCGACCTGTATGCCCAGGGCTACTTTGTTTATGACTCGAAGAAGGCCGGGGCGGTTACTGTGTCGCATCTGCGTTTTGGCCCCCGGCCGATCCGCTCGACCTATCTGATCGGCGACAACGATGCCGATTTTGTTGCCTGCCATCAGCCGGTGTTTCTTGAACGCTACAACATGCTCGACAAGGCAAAGCAAAAAGCCGTATTTCTGCTCAACTCGCCAGAGCCCGCCGATCGGGTCTGGGAAAGTCTGCCGCGCAAAATGCAGCAGCAGATCATCGACAAACAGATCCATTTTTATACCGTTGACGCGTATACCGTTGCCGAGCAGGCGGGGATGGGAAAACGCATCAATACCATTATGCAAACCTGCTTTTTCGCCATCTCCGGTATTTTGCCCAAAGAACAGGCGATCGGGGCGATCAAGAGCGCGGTGGAGAAAACCTACGGCAAAAAAGGCCGGCGGATTGTCGATATCAATTTCAAGGCAATCGATGCGGCCCTCGATCATCTGCAGGAAGTGGCCATTCCGAAACAGATTGACAGTGACTTCGAAATCAAGCCGCCGGTGCCGGCCGAGGCGCCCGCCTTCGTGCAACAGGTCACCGGCGAGATCATCGCCGGCCATGGTGACGAGGTGCCGGTCAGCCGGTTGCCGGCCAATGGCAGCTACCCGCTGGGGACCGCGCGGTATGAAAAGCGTAATCTGGCGCTCGAAATCCCGGTCTGGGAGCCGGAGCTGTGTACCCAGTGCGGCAAATGTCCGCTGGTCTGTCCGCATGCGGCGATCCGCAGCAAGATATTCAGCGAAGCAGCGATGGAAGAGGCGCCGCAGGGTTTCAAAGCCCATCCGATGCTGGGCAAGGATTTTCCCGAGGGCATGCTGATCAGCTATCAGGTGGCGCCGGAGGATTGTACCGGCTGTGGCCTGTGCGTGGATATCTGTCCGATTCACGACAAGTCCAATGCCAGTCGCAAGGCGCTGAACATGGCGCCGCAGCCGCCATTGCGCGAGCAGGAACGGGAGAACTTCGATTTCTTCCTGGACCTGCCCGAATATGACCGGCGCGAATTGAAAGTAACGACACTCAAGGGCTCCATGGTGATGGAACCGTTGTTCGAATTTTCCAGTGCCTGCGTCGGCTGTGGCGAAACGCCCTATCTCAAGCTGGCGAGTCAGCTGTTCGGGGATCGTATGCTGGTGGCCAATGCCACCGGCTGTTCCTCGATCTACGGGGGCAACCTGCCGACGACCCCCTGGTCGACCAACCGGGAAGGACGCGGCCCGGCCTGGAATAACTCGCTGTTCGAGGACAATGCCGAATTCGGCCTGGGCATGCGCATTGCCGTCGACAAGCAGCGCGAGCAGGCGCGCGAATTGATCCAGGCATTGCGCGATCAGCTGGATGACGATCTGGTCGAGGCAATATTGAACGCCGATGAATCAAACGAGGCCGGGATTCATGATCAGCGTCAGCGGGTCGAACAGTTACGCCAGCAACTGGAGAAACTGAAGGATGAACGGGCGCAAACCTTGCTGGAGTTGGCCGAAAATCTGGTACGCAAGAGTGTCTGGATCATCGGTGGCGATGGCTGGGCCTACGACATAGGTTATGGCGGGCTGGATCACGTGCTGGCCACTGGCGCCAACGTGAATATTCTGGTGCTGGATACCGAGGTCTATTCCAATACTGGCGGGCAGACCTCCAAGGCGACGCCACGCGGTGCCGTCGCCAAGTTCTCCGCCGGCGGCAAACCGACCGGCAAGAAGGATCTGGCATTGCTGGCGATGGATTATGAAAATGTCTATGTCGCGCATGTGGCTTATGGCGCCAAGGATGTACAGACCCTGCGTGCTTTTCTCGAAGCCGAGGCCCACGCGGGCCCGTCGCTGATCATTGCCTATTCACCCTGTATCGCCCACGGTGTGGATCTTTCCAACAATCACCGTCAGCAGAACCTGGCGGTCGACAGTGGTCACTGGCCTCTGTTCCGGTTTGACCCGGCGCGCACTACCGAGGGAAAGAATCCGCTGCATCTCGATTCCGGCGAACCGTCGATCCCCTACCGGGAGTTTGTCGAGACCGAAACGCGTTTCAGCATGTTATGGCATACCCATCCCGAGGAGGCCGAACGGTTTTTGGCCGAGGCACAGCAAGAAGTAAAACATCGCTACCATTATTACAAGCAGTTGTCGGAGCTGGAGTGGGACGATACGACCCGGGTTTCGGCCGTCAAGGCGAAGCTGAAACAAGATAACAACAAATCGACGGAGGAGACATAAATGGTGGATATGACGACCGAGTATCTTGGACTGAAGCTCGCCAATCCGCTGGTACCTTCCGCCTCGCCCCTGACCGGCGATCGCGATTCGGTCATGCGCCTGCGCGAAGCCGGTGCATCGGCGATCGTTCTGCCGTCGTTATTTGAGGAAAAAATTGAACAGGAAGAGCAACAGCTGGATCGTTTTATTCATCATCAGTCGATCGGCTTTGGTGAGATGGAAAGCTTTCATCCTGTACCGGATGATTTCAAGACCTGTCAGGACGAGTACCTGGAATACCTGCAACAATTAAAACATGACCTGGATATCCCTGTTATTGCCAGTCTCAATGGCACCACCGCCGGTGGCTGGCTGGAATACGGGAAGCAGCTGCAACAGGCCGGCGCCGATGCACTGGAGTTGAATGTCTATTATATTGCCGGTAATGGCGAGGAAAGCGGCAGTGACGTGGAGCAACGTTATATTGACCTGCTGGAGTCGTTGCAACAACACGTCACGATTCCGATTACCCTGAAACTTTCCCCCCAGTTCAGCTCGCCCGTACATTTCATCAGCCGTCTGGAGCAGAGTGGGGCAGCCGGGGTGGCGCTGTTCAACCGCTTTTATCTGCCGGATATCGATCCGGAGCGACTGGTGGTCGAGCCGGCATTGCAGTTGTCCATGCCATATGAGTCGTTAATGCGGATACGCTGGGCGGCCCTGTTGCATGGGCGGGTAAACCTGTCACTGGCGGTGACCGGCGGTTTTCATAACGCACGTGACGGAATCAAGGCGTTGCTGGTGGGTACCGATGTGGTCCATTTATGCAGCGTGCTGTTACAGCAAGGACCGGAGTACCTGTCCGTGATTCTGGGCGAAATGCATCAGTGGCTGGAAGAATATGAGTATGACTCGGTCAGCCAGATCAAGGGCAGCATGAGCTATCATAACGCGCCCGATCCCGGCGCCTATGAGCGGGTCAATTATATTACCGTGCTGGATAGTTATACCTCGCCCAGGGGCGTGTTACGTTGATGGAGCCAATACAGTCCGCGAATTAACGCAAATCAACGCGAATAATTAATGAAGAGTGATTGTGACTCAAAATTGAATCGCCGTGTTCCAGTGCAAATTGTTTCGAAAGGGTTGTTGATGCATCAGACAATATGCGTTTATTCGCGTGTATTGACGTACACTTTTTTGATCAGGATCAACCCCATTTCCTTCCCGGCAGGCTAGGCTGTTCTTTTCTCTGTCCTGGAGGGTGATCCATGAAAGTGCCGCTGCAGCCCCTGTCGCTGGCGTTCAGGCTGGCGCCTGATGCGGTGCATACAGCAATGCTGGTGCGCCTGTTTAATCATCTACTCAAGGGGCAGTCGATCGGTGAGCAGCTTTCTCCGTTACATGGCAAACGGCTGGCCATCGGGATTACCGACACACACAGCCTGTTCAATTTCACGATCGATAACGGACGTCTGTATCGCACTGGTTATAACAGCGGGACGAACTGGGATGTCTGTATCCGCGGCGAGCTGGAACATTTCTGGCAACTGGCCGCCCGCCAGGAAGATCCCGATACCCTGTTTTTCAACCGGCAACTGGAGATCGAGGGTGAGACGGAAACCGGCCTGTACATCAAGAACCTGCTGGACAGCCTCGACTATAACTGGGATTCCCACTTTCAGGCCGTGCTGGGCAAGCGCCTCGCCAAACTGCC